>JAYUDR010000139.1:0-12184 GCA_043739665.1 Chloroflexota bacterium | reverse complement strand
GACGTCGGTTGGGGCGCAGTCGGATGGACCGTTGCGGTCGACCGGGGCATTGTCTGTTCGGGCGCCGTTGGCCCCACCGTGCCGGCCTCGCTCGGGCTGTCGGCCGCCGTGGTCACCGTCGCAACCACGCTCATGGTCGGCATGGCGCTGGCCACGCTCGTGGGCGTGGACGCCAGCGACTGCGGAATCGGATTCGGCTGGAGGAACCAGTCCGAGACGTTGTCGTTTGTGTCGACCGTGTTGCCTTCCGGCCCACCCGGCCTGCGTTCGAGGCTCGATTTCGCCGGCGGCGCCGGCGCCACGTTCCCCTCGACGTGCTGGTTGGCAGCCGTGCCCCATCCGACCGCGTCGATCACCGATCCTGCGCCGGTCCTGAGAGCGAGAGCCCCGCCATCAGCCGCCAACCCGCCGGAGTACGTGGCATCGGCCATCGGTCCGTAGATGCCCGCGGCATTCGCTACGAGCAGATGCTGGCCCGGCTCGAGCAGCAGTGGCGTGCTGAAGAGGGCCTTACGGGTCGTCGTGGCGCCGGAGGCGGTGACGTAGATCAACTCACAGCCACCGAGGTCCGCGGCAACGGGGCCGGCGTTGGCAATCTCCACGTACTCGTCGGAGGCGGACAATCCACCGGTAACGACTTCCGCCAGGAGCAATCCAGTTGACGACGGCCACTCCGCGGCGGACGCCAGCCCAGGAGAGAGAGCGGCGGCGGCCGAAGCGGACATGACGAGAACGAGCGACAGAACGGCATAGACCCGGCGCGGAGCAGGCATTGGGCACCTCAGGCGGCCTCTCCGGCGGGAGCAAGCACCCGCAGTTGTACGCCCACCTGCTTACGCCCGGCTTATCGGCGGCTTATCGGCGGCTTATCGGCGGTCCTGTGTTCGTGGTCGCCATCGATTACCATTCCGGCCGTGGGGATATGGTGCGGATCGACTCCGCGCGCTCATGCAGACATATCTGAGGAGACAACGTGGCCCGCGCCAAGAGGACCGATCGAGCTGAGGCGCGCCGCCAATATCGCGCCTACCTGCAGGAGAAGCAGGAAACGGCGGCCGCCGAAGCCGACGACTCGGGTGGCGCAGCGGACGTGGCCAGCCCTAGGCTGGCACGCAGCCGCGATCAGAAGCCCCAGGCAGTCATTCCGCCGGGCGGTCGCCTGGGCATTTTCGCCGCGGCTCGGGCTGCCTATCGAACGCCTCACTACCTCGACGACATCCGCAACGTCCGATCGCTGGTGTTCCACTCGAAAGCGGTCTGGCCGGTGCTCGCCGTCTGCGCTGCCGGCGGGGCATTCAGCGTCTTTCGGATTTCCAGTGGCGCCAGCACCACTGATCCGGTTCTGACGGCTATCTTCCAGTTCCTCTTCTACCCGATTCCGCTGGTGCCGCCGATGATGGCCGGTTTCCTAGCGCCCAGATCGACCTGGCTTGCGGGCGTAATCGCCGGGTTTATTTCGACGATAACGCTTGTCGTGGTTTTTGCGATGACCACGGTGACGGTGCCGGGCTACGGTGGCAAGTTCACCACCACGGACTTGCTCGCGCTTACCGTCCAGTTGCTGTCGACGTCGCTGGCGTTCGGATTGATGATGGCCGCCCTATCGGGGTGGTACAAGCGCTTCCTGTCGTTGACCTCAGGACCGCGCAAGCGCCCGCCGGCCAAATCTGGAGGCCAGCGGCCCACGCAGCGACGCCGTCCAGCCACGCGAAGCTAGCGCGGCCGAGGCTAAGCGCTCGTCAACCGCGACGCATGCCACTGTATCCGAGCGCCCTTAGACCGCCGAGAGGCGACCAGCCTCCTGGCCCTGCCGGTCCGCCGACCGACTCCGCCACCTCTGGTAGCGGCCTGACCTCGCGCGCCACCACGTTTACGACATTGGCCTCGCGCTGTAGCACGCCGTCCACGTAGAGCAGGGCGTGGCGCCGGACGACGCCTCGGAGCCGCGCCCACACATCCGGCCAAAGAGTGACGTTGACAATGCCCGTCTCGTCCTCGAGGGCCAGGAAGACCGTGCCCTTCGCCGTCATGGGGTGCTGTCGGGCCACGACCAAGCCGCCGAGTTTCACGGGTCCGGGCCCCCGATCTGCCAGCGAGGCGTTCGTCACGGCGCCCAGACGATCCAGGGCCGGCCGGAAGAGCGAGACCACCTGGCGACTCGCGTCTAGCGACAGGACCGCATAAGAGTCGCTCAGCCGTTCGCCCTCGGTCAGGACCGGGAGTTCGGGGGCAGGAGTCGGCGGCAGGCGCAGGTCTATCGGCCGTTGGCGCCCGGCGGCGCCCCTGCGACCGGCGCCCCTGCGACCGGCGCCCATGACCTCGCGCAACTGCCACAACAGCTCCCGCCGCGGCCGGCCCAGCGAGTCCAGGGCCCCCGCTCGGATCAGCCGCTCGATCACTTCCTCCGGCAGCTCCGTCCGGGCCACGACGTCCGCCAGGGTTGCGTACGGTCCGCGAGCCAGCTCGGTGTCCAGAGGCGCGGCTTGCTCGGCGCCGATCCCCTTCACGAGCGCCAGCCCCAGTCGGATCCCGTGGCCCATCGCCGACTCGGCCGCCCAACGCTCGCGCGCCGCCATGGTCGGCACGACGCAGCCCGACGAGCGCACGGCCGCCTGCTTGCCAGGCCCCACCCACTCGGTCGTGGTCTTGTAGCTCGAGGCGTTAACGTCCACCGGCAGGACCGCGACACCGTGGCGCTTGGCATCGTTGATCAGCACCTCCACAGGGTAGAAGCCCATCGGCTGGGCGTTGATCAGACCCACGCTGAAATGGGCCGGGTAGAAGAGCTTGAGGAAGGCCGACTCGTAGGCGGTTCGGGCAAAGGCGGCGGCGTGGCTCTTGGCGAACCCGAAGGAGGCGAAGGCCGCGAGCTGGCGAAACAGTTCCTCGGCCTGCTCGTCGGTCAGGCCGTTAGTGGCCCGGCAGCCATCGACGAAGTGGGCGTGCAGTTTCTCCATCTCGGCGCTGGAGCGCCACGTTCCCATCGCCCGCCGGAAGCCGTCCGACTCGCCGGCGCTGAAGCCCGCGACCGTGATGGCGATCTGCATGACCTGCTCCTGGTAGAGGATCACGCCCAGGGTCTCGCGCAAAACCGCCTCCAGGCTGGGATGGAGGTACGCGACCGGCTCGAGCCCCTGGCGGCGGCGCAGGTACGGATGGACGGCGTTGCCCTGGATCGGGCCCGGCCGAATGATCGCGACCTCCACGACCAGATCGTCCAGGTTGGCCGGCTTCGACTTCGGCAGCGTCTGCATCTGGGCCCGGCTCTCGACCTGGAAGACGCCGACGGTATCCGCGGCCTGGAGCATGCGGAAGACCTCGGGCACGTCCTCAGGCAGCCGGTCGAGGTCGACGCAGGCGGCGCAGTCGGCTTCGATGAGCTGGAGGGTTTCGTCTATCGCGGCCAGCATCCCCAGCCCGAGCAGGTCGAGCTTGATCAGCTTGAGCGTCTCGATGTCGCGCTTGTCGAACTGGACGACGACACGATCCGGCATGGTGGCCCGCTCGAGCGGCGCGATGTCGATCAGCGGCGCGGCTGTCACGAGCATGCCGCCGGAATGGATCGAGAGGTGGCGGGGGAAGCCGTCGATGCGGCCACAGAACGCCAGCCAGCGTTCCCACTCGGGCATGCCGGCCGTGGAGCCGGGAGATCCGGGAGATCCGGGAGATGTCGACTGGACGGCGGCCGCGCCCGAAATAGATTGCGCGCCCGAAGGTGCCGCCGGCGCACCGCCCGGTCTCTCCTCTGCCAGCCGTGCCACGCTCGCCGCTGAGTCGCCGGGACCGCCTTTGTCATCCGACCCAACCGACGGCGCCCGAGCCAACCGGCTAGCCAACCGTTGCTGCTGCTCCGTTGCCGATCCGCTGCCAAGATCCGCAACCCGCGCCTGGGCCGCCCCGATAGTTTCCGTCACATACGCCTGGTAGTTGTTATATCCGCGGACTCCACTTGTCTGCTGCTTCGTATTGGCCGCCTCTGAGCGTGGATTGGCCTGGTTGGACCCGTCTGGGTTGGTCTCGAGTCCGAATTCCTTGTCCACTTCGCGGATAACACGCCTACCAGTTGTATTTGCGAGAACCGTGACTGCGGAGGCCGAAGGCGGCACGGTGCCACCTGGCTCGGCCGAGCCCGCAACCCCAGCGCGGCCGCTCCCCACCGCGCCGCCGTCGGCCAGTTGAGACGTCGCGCGCGGGCCGGATCGCCGAGTTTCATCGGAATATAGGTGGGGGCCATGGTAAGTGGAAAGCAGAGCCTGAGACGATCCCTGCGCCTGCCATTCCGACCCGGAAGCGGGCCGCACTGAGCGTGGATCGGGCGGAGTGCCGATGCCCATGCCGGTCTCGATCGTCGATCCCGAAGTGGAACCCTCCATAAGATTGCCCGGGCCACTATTCCGATGAAACTCGGCGGCACGATGGTCTGGCTCGCCACGCCCGTCGGCCACTCCCACCGCCTCCGCGGCGCCACGGACAGCCACTCCCACCACTCCCACCACTCCCACCACTCCCACCACTCCCACGGCCGCCGCCGCCCGTTCGACCGTCTCGGCGAAAAACCCGTCGAACCCGCCATCCGCCTCCAGATCGAGCCGGACCGTACTCGCGTCGTACGTTTCGAGCGCCTTGGCGACCCGATCGACCAGCGGCCGCGGAAACCCCAGCGCGTACCCCACCTCGCGCACCGCCGACCGGGCCCGATACGTGACCAGGTTGCAGACCATGCCGGTGTGTTCGGCGCCGTAGCGCCTGTAGACGTACTGGATCACCTCCTCCCGCCGCTCGGAGGAAAAGTCGATGTCGATGTCGGGGTAGCTCGTCCGGCCTTCGTTTATGAAGCGCTCGAACAGCAGGTGGTGGCGAATGGGATCGACGCGCGTGATTCCCAGGACGTAAGCGACAATCGAATTTGCCGCGCTTCCCCGACCTTGGGCCGGGATTCCGACCTCGCGGGCGAACCGCATGATGTCCCAGCAGATCAGGAAGAACTCGGCCAGACCGGTCTTTTCGATGACGTCCAGTTCATGGGCCAGCTGCCGCAGAACCGGCGACGAGATGGGGTGATAGCGGCGCCGGGCGCCGTCGTGGCAGCGCTCCTCCAGATACGAAAACGGCGTGTGACCCTTCGGGATCGGGAAGCCGGGAAAGCGATAGCGCTCGAAACCAAGGTCAACTGAGCAGCTGGCGGCCAGCTCACCAGCGTTCCCGATTCCTTCAGCCCAAGCGGCAGCCGGACCGGCGTCCGCAGGCCGCATCGCCATCAGCTCCGCGCCCGACTTCAGGTACGACTCTCCGTCCGGGCGTCGAAGATCGCGCAACTCACCGAGCGAGCGGCCGTGGCGGATTGCCGTTACGACGTCCTGCATCTCGCGTCCTTCCGGGCGGGCATAGTGGACATCGTTCGTGACCACGACCGGCAGGCCCATCTCTTCCGCAAGGAGCGCGGTCTCCGCCACGAGCCAGTCGTCGTCGGGGAGCAGGTGGTGCTGTATCTCCAGGAAGAACGATGCAGTGGCCACGGAATCCGGGCGTGGGGCGGCGGGCCCGCGGGCTGGCCCGCCGCCTTCGCGACCGGCGAAAAGCCGCGCGTACCGCTCCGCGGCGGCTCGCGCCCCTTCCCGATCTCCGACCCGCAGCCGCCGGGCAATCTCGCCCTCGCGGCAACCGGAAAGCGCCACCAACCCTTCGGCGTTCGCGGCCAGCAGTTCGTGGCTGAAGCGCGGCATCGACTTCGTGCCGGCGAGATTCGCCCGGCTCACGAGGCGGCAGAGGCTGCGATAGCCGGCCGCGTTCCGAGCCAGCAGTACGAGGTGCGGCCCGCGCTGACCCTCTCCGACGCCACGCAAATCCTCCTTCACCGGGTCGCGGTGGCCGGGAAGCCGGGCGCGGACCGGACGCGGCCGGGCCGGCAGCCCCTCGCCGGGGAGTGGCCCGATCTCCGGGGAGTGGCCCCTCCGCGTTGCGTGACCCGCGGCACGTGGCCGCGGCCTCCGCCCCGGCACCGCCACTCCCGTCGGATCCGCCACTGCCGCATCCAGCAGCTCGATCTCGATGCCGATCACCGGCCGTATCCCGGCCTCCTGGGCCGCGGTCGCAAATCGGACTACGCCGTACAGGCCGTTGTGGTCCGTGACGGCCAGCCCGGACAGGCCCAACTCCACGGCGCGCCCGACCAACTCATCCGGAGCGGAGGCGCCGTCGAGGAACGAGAAATTGGTGTGGCAGTGGAGTTCTGCGTAGGCGGCCTTCGGCTCAGTCATACAGGCGCTCCATATGCCAGGTCCCGTCAACTCGATCCAGGTACAGAAGCGCGAGCCAGCTCTGGCCGACAACCTTGAAGTAGTCGCGGGCGATCGGCCGACTCCACCAACTCTCTTCGACGCGCCAGCGGTTGCAGACCTCGATTTGCTCGCGCCGGCCGTTCCAGCGGAAGGCAACAAGCTGCCCATCCGGCCCGAGTTCGACTTCGATCAAGGGATGCTCGCGCAGCAGCCGGGTCATTGGGTCCGCCTGACGCGGCCGACTTGAGAACCGCTTCCCGAGGTCGGCCGCCCCCGCCACGCCCAGCGCGTCTCCGGGAGCGGTGCATCCGGATCGGCGATCTCCATCCAGCCCACCCGCTCCTCACCAAAACGAAGCCCCAGCCGAGCCAGCTGCCAGCCGAGCCGCCCCGTTCGTCCCGTCTGGGGCGTGAACAACGCAAGCTGGGTGCCGGCTGCCGGGGCCACGTTGCCCAGCTCCAATTCGATTCGCGCTACGGGGGCCTGCGGCGGAACTGCCTCCAGGCGAGCGATCAACAGGCGCTCGATGGCCAGCCCTTCGGACGTGGGTTCGGGCAGGTGCTGGTCTATCGTCATAGTGGCCGGCACGTCGCCCACGGAAAACGAGCGATCCAACTCCAGGGTCAACCGCGCCCAGGCCGCCGCCGCGCCACGCGCCTCGAGTTGATCGCCAAAAGCCGCTGCCAGCCGATGCAGGACGAATCGCAGCCCCTCCACATCCGCCACGGGCGGGTCTATCGGCAGAGCCATCGACAATCGCTCCGGGGCCTGGCGCGGCCGAAACGGATCCGTTTCCTCGCCCCGCGCCCGAACGTGGAGCCGCTCCCCCTCCGGCCCGAACCGGGCCACGACGGCGGACCGCGGCAACTCCGCGACCTGGCCGATTCGGCGCAGCCCGAACCGCTCGAGGCGGGCCCGAGTCTCCGGATCGCGACTCAGCATGGCGGCGGGGAGCCCCGCCAGGAAGCCCGCATCGGCGCCCGGCTCGATGACGTGGAGCGCGACCGGGCCACTCGCCGCGCCACTCGCCGCGCCACTCGCCGCGGCCGCTCTCGCCGCCACCGCGGCCGCCGCCGCAGCCCCGAATCGCGTTCCGCCGATCCCCGCCAGAGGCGGCCCCGGCAGGATTCCCGCCAGAGCCTCGCCGATTCGGCGAACGATCAGCGTCTCCGGCCCCCACAACCGCTCCAGGCCGTCGAGCTGGACCTCCGCCCGCCCAAAGCCCGGCATCGACGCATCGGTCTCGGCCGCCACGCCGGGGCTGAAGCCGGCCAGCCGCTCCAGCGCCGCTTCCAGGGCAGCGGCATCCGCCGCCGGATCGGGATCTAGAAAGAGCGCCTCCGGCGCGAGTCTATGGGCCGCTCCGAGCGGCATGCCCAGCCTTACTCCCATCTCCAGTGCCGATCTGCTCGCGTCGAAAACTCTCCCGTCCGTCCAGGGCTTGCCGCCCAGAACGATCGGCCCCGCCCCGAAGGGCACTGAGGCTCGGCTGCGAGCCAGACGAAGGAGAAGGTGGGGCCAGTGAAGATGAAGGAGTCGCATCGGCAGGGACCGGAGTACGTCTGAAGGGGAGGGGCGGCGATGGCCTGGCCGCACGGGAGAGGGCGGTCGGCCGCGAGCCCCCGGGCGGCGCAGCTCCGGCTTGCGAGCCAGCTTGCGCCACGGCCCGGAAAGCAGCCGCCGCCGGCACCAAACGCACCGGCGCCGCCGAGCCTGCCCGATCCGCCCGACCCGCCGCGGGCTTTCCAACCGGCCCAACCGTCTCCCGCAGAAGCTCGTCTCGGGCCAGGCAGGCGTCGCGCAGACCGCCTTCTGCGTACAGGATCCGCAGTTCGGCCGCCCGGCCAGGTGGCCCAAACCGATCCCGCACCACGCGGACCTCGGTCCGCTGGCCGACTACGTCCCCGCCCAGCCGAATCCACGCTCTACGACTCAACTCCAATCGCAACGCAGAAACCTGAGTCAAGACGCCGGCCAGGGCAGAAGGAAGGTTCGGTGGCTCCAATACCAGCAGCTGAACGCCGGCTCGACGCGCAAGCGCAGCCAGTCGGTCGAATCGCTCGGCCAGGACGGCCGCCGAAAGCCCGGCTCCGCTCAATGGCCGATAGGGCAGGTCCAGCAGCAGCAGATCGACCGTTCGATCCTGCAGCAGCATCGCCGCCATAGCCAGCGCCTCCTCGAGCGAGTCCGGCGTGAGGACGACCAGCCACTCGAGCTGGACCCCGCGAGCAACCGCCTCGACCGGATCGAGGCTCCTGGCGAGATCCAGGTACGCCACGATCCCACCGACCGCCTGGGCCTGAGCTACGGCCTGCAGAGCCAGCGTCGTCTTACCGCTGGTGCCATCGCCGTGTAAGGCGGTGGCACCAGCGCGTGGCAGCCCGCCCAGTCCGAGGATCGCATCCAGGGTTCGGAAGCCGGTGGACATTGCGCGTTCATACGAAGTTGCCGGCAGAATCGCCGGGCGGCCCATTGGCGACGCCTCCTCCTCGGCCGGCTGCGGCGCCATCGCCAGCGCCCCCACCACTTCGGCTCGCCCAGGTGGGCGAGCTACACCCCAGCGCGGAGCTGCCCCACCCCAGCGATCCCGGAGGGTCGCCAGAGCGGCTTGAACGTTGGGGGAAGGGGTCGTCATGGGACGTCTATAATAGAACGTATGTTCTATCAGTCAAGACCGAACCGGCGAGCCGGCCGGCCTCTGAGCCGCCGACCGAGTTGAAGTACACTCCGTCACCTTCCACCATTTGCGTTCGGAGAAATGCGCCCTTCATGCCGCTGATCGAAGCCCGCGGGCTGACCAAGAAGTTCCGCCAGGCCGTCAAGGAACCTGGGCTCGCCGGCTCGTTGAAGCACTTCTTCACCCGCCAGTACCGCGACAAGCTGGCCGTCGACCACATCGACCTGAGCGTCGAAGCGGGCGAGTCAGTCGCCTATCTGGGCCCCAACGGCGCCGGCAAGTCAACCACGATCAAGATGCTCACCGGCATCCTCGTCCCCACGTCCGGCAGCCTCATCGTGGACGGGCTGGTGCCCTCCGAAAAGCGCCAGCAGAACGCCCGCAAGATCGGTGTCGTCTTCGGCCAGCGAACACAGCTGTGGTGGGACATCCCGGTCATCGAGTCATTCAATCTGGCCCGCGACATGTACGAGATCCCGCCGCAGCGGTACAAGGAAAATCTCGCCCAGTTCACCGAGATCCTCGGCCTGGCCGACTTCATGAACGTCCCGGCCGGCAAGATCTCGCTCGGGCAGCGGATGCGAGCGGACCTGTGCATGGCCCTCCTCCACGACCCAAAGTTGCTCTACCTCGACGAGCCCACGATCGGCCTGGATATCGCCGTCAAGGACAGCATCCGCAAGTTCATCCACGGATTGGTCGAGGAGCGCGGCACCACAGTCATGCTCACGACCCACGACCTCGGCGACATCGAGGACATCTGCAAGCGGATCGTGATCATCGACAACGGCAAAATCATCCACGACGGTGACCTGGCGAAACTAAAGGACACCTACGCTCGAGATCGAGTCATCCATTTCCAGCTGGCCCGACCGCCCGAATCGATGGCCGCCATCTGCGCCGGTCTGCCAGCCTGCGAGCTGACCAACGATGGCCTGCGCCTGTCAGTCCGGTTCGATCGGTTCGAATACGCCGCCGGAGGAATTGCCGGGGCGGTGATGCAGCACGTGGAGGTCATCGACTTCCGGATCGACGAGCCGGAGGTGGAGGACCTGATCCGAAAGGTCTACTTGGGCCAGCTGACGTTGAGCCCCGACCCCGAGCCGGCGGCTGCCGAGCCGACGGCTGCGGAGCCGGCGGCAGCCGAGCCGACGGAGGCCTAAGAGTGGGCCGCTTCCGCAAGTACAACTCGCTCGCCCGCACGAGCCTGGAGATCACCTTCGTCTATCGGGCAAGCTTCGCCGTCAACATGATCGGCACGGTCTTCTACGTCGTAGCCATGTTCTACCTGTGGCAGACGATCTTCCTGGGCAACCCAGCGTCTCTCGGGGGCTTTACCTGGCCCGAGATGAAGGCCTACCTGCTCGTGGCCTTCCTGCTGAACTCGCTCCTGACCTGGTACCAGGAGTGGGTCATGGGCGAGGACATCCGGCAGGGCGTCGTGGCCGTGGATCTGGCCCGCCCCATGGACTTCCAGGCCAGCCGCTTCGCCCGTGCGGTCGGCCCAATTCCATTTGAGGCCACGTCCGCCCTTGTCGTGGCGGCGATCGTGGCGTTCATCTTCGGCGGCGTCGCCCTGCCCGCCGATCCGGCTCGCCTTGTGCTCTTCCTGATCAGTGCGGCGCTGGCCACGATGATCAAGTTCGGGATCGTGTACTGCGTATCGATGGTCGCCTTCTGGACAACCGGAACCGAGGGGATCACGGTCGGCCGCCTGGCCGTCCAGAACATCTTTTCGGGCGCCCTGATCCCGCTCGTCTTCTTCCCCGACTGGCTGAGGGCGATCGCCGCAGTCCTGCCATTCCAGGGCCTCATCTCCACGCCCGCGTTGACTTACCTGGGCAAGCTCGACGGCCCGACGACGGCCCTGATGCTGACCGTCCAGGCCGGCTGGGCGGTCGGGCTGATCTTGCTCGGCCGGCTGGTCTGGCGGCGGGCCGTTCGAGTGGTGACGATCAATGGCGGTTAAGGTCGCGGTGGCGACCCGGTTGCGGCCGGTTCGCCGGCTCGTCTACATCTACTTCCGCTGTCTCGGCCAGCAGATGAAGGCCATCCTGGCCTACGAGGCCGACTTCGCCATCCTGATGTTCTCGGCCGTGCTGGTCCAGATCGTCGGGTTGGCGTTCATCTGGGCGGTCTTCCAGCGAATCCCGAGCGTCAACGGCTGGACCTTCTGGCAGGTTGTGATGATGTACGCCCTGGTCTACGTAACCGAGGGCGTCGGGTCGCTCTTCTTCGAGGGCACGTGGCGCGTTTCGGAGCTCGTCTACTCGGGCAAGTTCGACCAGTTGCTCCTGCGCCCGGTCTCGCCGATCGTCCAGGTTCTGGCCGGTGCGGTCGGCTTCAACGGTCTGGGCAACATCGTGAGCGGCTTCGTCCTGATCGGCATCAGCATGGCCAACTCCCCGGTCCAGTGGACCCCGGGCCGGCTCCTCATGTTCGCGATCCTGGTCGTGAGCGCGTCCACCATCCGTGTCGCCATCAACCTCGGTTCGGCGGCCAGCGCATTCTGGATCCGCACTCCCTGGAGCATGGTGCCGGTGTTCGTCCACCAGCTCGGCGACTTCGCCAAGTACCCGATCACGATCTACTCGCTCGGCGTCCAGGCCCTAATCGTGGTGGCGGTGCCATTTGCCTTCATCAGCTTCTTCCCGACCGCCTACGTCTTCGGGGTTGAGGCGTGGAGCCTGGCCGGCCTGCTGACGCCATTGGTGGCGGTCTACTGCCTCTTCATGGCGGTCATGATCTTCCGCGTCGGCCTGCGCCGCTACGAGAGCACGGGGCACTGAGGGGGAGGCGGGCGCGGTCCGGCCGCGATCTGATCATCTGCTAACCCCGGTAGCAGCAGACCAAGTCGCGGACTCGTGTGGAGGCACGACGGGGCAGGCGGTCCTCGCTCAAGCTCGAATTTACGCTCAGGCGTGCGTCTCCGAGGCGAAAACAAGCGACTTGAGCGCGATGTGGCGGCGGTAAGTCGGCCTCGTGCTACCGGGGTTTGAATCTGACCAGATTGTCGGGGCGTGGCGCTGTGCGCTGGGCGGGGGCGGCGGGCTGCGTGGCGCGGCGGCGGGCTGCGTGGCGCGGCGGCGGGCTGGCTCAGTTCGGGACCCCGAGCCGGGTTTGGGCCGTTGTCGTTGCTCAGCGAATCTGTTAGTGCCTGCCGGCTTGGGGCCTTGGGGCCTTGGGACTGGGTCGTCTCCAGGGATGTCGGGAACCAGGTGGATAGCCC
>JAYUDR010000138.1:0-1827 GCA_043739665.1 Chloroflexota bacterium | reverse complement strand
CCAGACGAGCAAGGCGAAGTCGGTCACCGAAGTTCTCGCTTTGTCCGCTCAGACCCTGGCCGAGTACGCGCTGGACCTGCCCTTCGTGTTGATCTACGCGCTGGAACCCCGCGGCCATCAGGCCCGGCTGGTCGGTGCGACCGGCCTGAGCGCACAAACTATTGCCGACCTGCGCTTGGCGTGCTCGGGAGATGCGCAAGCCGTCTGGCCACTGGAGGAAGTTGTCCGGTTGGGATCGGCAGTGCAAGTGGACGATGTCCGGCAGCGGATCACCGGGGTTTCCCCCGGCCCGAATTTCGAACTACCGGATTTCGAATTACCGAATTTCGAATTACCGGATGCAGCACTGGCGCATCCGATCATCCCGCCAGGCTCCGACCGCCCGGTCGCCATTTTGATCGCCGGAATCAGCCCGCGCCTGCCGATGAACGAGGCCTATCGCAGCTTCTATGACTTGTTGGCTTCTGGCGTCACCACGTCCGTTGCCAATGTCAGTGCGTATGAGGACGAGCGGCGACGGGCCAAGGCACTGGCTGAACTTGACCGGGCCAAGACGGCCTTCTTTTCGAACATCAGCCATGAGTTCCGCACGCCACTGACCTTGATGCTTGGGCCGGTCGAAGACGCCTTGGCCGGTCCAGAAGCGCTGCCACCTTTGCACCGGGAGCAGTTGCAGGTCGTTCATCGCAACGGCCTGCGACTGCAGCGCCTTGTAAACGGCCTGCTGGAGTTTTCCCGCATCGAGGCCGGTCGGGTCCGCGCAGCGTTCGAGCCCACCGACCTTGCCGAGTTCACCGCCGATCTCGCAAGCAACTTCCGCTCAGCCTGCGAGAAGGCCGGGCTGAAACTGCGCGTCGATTGCCCGCGCTTCAGCGAGCCGGTGTTCGTGGACCGCCCCATGTGGGAGAAGATCGTCCTCAATCTGCTGTCCAACGCCTTCAAGTTCACCTTTGACGGTGAGATCGCCGTCACGCTGCGGCAGGCCGGCAGAACCGCCGAACTTGTTGTCCGTGATTCCGGCACGGGCATTCCCGCCGTCGAGATGCCCCGGCTGTTCGAGCGCTTCCACCGGGTCGAGAACGCACAGGGGCGGACGCACGAGGGCAGCGGCATCGGGCTGGCCCTGGTGCAAGAACTGGTCAAGCTGCACGGCGGCACGATCAGCGCCGAAAGTAAGGCCGGCAGCGATGTCGGCAGCGAGGCCGTCAGCGAGGCCGCCGGCAATGTCGGCAACGCCGGCAACGTCAGCAACGAGGCCGAACGCGGAACCACCTTCCGCATCTCGATCCCGCTCGGCACCGAACACCTTGCCCCTGACCAAGTCAGGCGCGGCCGCATCTCCGCACCGCCCTCGGCGGGGGCGAGTCCATTCGTGCAAGAGGCGTTGCGTTGGCTGCCTGACGCCGAGCACCATGATCGCGGTGCGGAGCTACCGTCAGTACACGACGATCTGTTCAGCTCCGTTTTTGCAACCCAGCAAACCGACGCCGACCGGCCCCGCGTGCTGGTGGCCGACGACAACGTCGACATGCGGCGCTACATCGAGCGGCTGCTGGGTGGGCAGTACCAGGTCGAGACCGTGCCCGACGGCGACGCGGCGCTGGCAGCGGTGCGGCAGCGCATTCCCGACCTCATCCTGACGGACGTGATGATGCCCCGGCTGGACGGGTTCGGGCTGCTGAGGGCGTTGCGATGCGACCCCCACACGGCCGGCGTGCCAGTCATCCTGCTGTCGGCCCGTGCGGGCGAGGAAAGCCGGGTCGAGGGCATGGCAGCCGGGGCCGACGCCTACCTGGTGAAGCCCTTCAGTGCCAAGGAGTTGTTGGC
>JAYUDR010000137.1:0-1830 GCA_043739665.1 Chloroflexota bacterium | reverse complement strand
ACGGCGTTCTGCGCTGGTCCGGCGAGTGTCCGGACGCCTCCGACGGCCGCTGGAAGGACCCGCTGCGCATGGCCCTCGAGCGCCTGGCCTCAGCCGTGGACACCGTTGCCGCCGGACTCGCCGCCGACTTCGTGGACGAGGCAGGTTTCTGGCAAGCCCGAGACGAGTACGTGGCCGTGGTCGCCGGCGCGGAAACGCCCGGAGGCTTCGCACGGCGCTGCCTGCCCATCGCCACCGACAACCAGCACGCCAAGTTCCTCACGCTGTTGGAGGCCGAGCGCTGGCGTCTGGCCATGTTCGCCAGCGACGGCTGGTTCTGGGACGACCCGATCCGGCCGGAAACAAAACACATACTGCTCTGCGCGGCCAAGGCAGTCCGTCTGATCGACGCCGCGGCCGGGACGGACATCGAAAGTCACCTGCTGGACGATCTGTCGCTCTTCACGTCGCCATCGCGCCGCATCGATGGCGCCGCCATCTACGCCGAGGCCCTCGCGGACGCCGGCCAGCCCGTCCGGTAGCGTCAGCGGCACGATGGGCAGCCGGCACGATCGGCAGGCTCGGCTGCCTGATAGACTCGCCCAGACTGACCGGCGACCCAGGTTCTGGCGCCGCCGGCTCCGCTGACAGGTTCGGAGCGAACCCTTGGCATTCGAGTTCCACATCTCGAAAACGGCCCGCCTCCACTATGGGTTTGACCGGGCTCTTTTCCAGACCAGCGGCAACGTCATCATTCCCGACTTCCCGGCCGCCCGCGCGTTTGCCAAGCGCATGAACGATCTCGCCGACCGGGAGCACTACCCCGATCGCGTCGTTCACGCCGCCGAGCTAAACGCGATGGGGCTGATCGACGAGGTCCTCCACCACGCCGTCGAAATCTACCGCCGGACGGTGAACCCGAACGTCATGGCCGATGCCATGGTCGCGCTCGTGGCGGAATTGGAGCCGGATCGGTTGGACCACGCCCTGGTCCATTTCGTGGAGCAGTTCCCGCCGCTCGCCGTCTTCCGTGACGGACAGGACCCCAGCGAGTACCTGGCCGGAGAATCGGAGGGCATTCCCAACCGCCAGATCGCCCTCGAAGAGCTGCTGATGCTGTGGCTGGCGAACATGAACCCGGCCTTCGCCACCTTCGACGAGCTGTTCGACGACGCGGAACTCGGCGAGAAGACGGCATACGACGATGTGGTGACGGGGCTGCAGAAGTTCTTCGAGGCCCAGCCGGGGTTTGGACCGAAGGGCATCTCGCTGATCGACTACCTTCGGGCGCCGGCCCTCGCTTCGCCTGGTTCGCTGGCCGGCCAGCTGCGGTACATGCGCTCTCGCTGGGGCCTCGTCCTGACCAGCTTCCTCGACCGCCTGGTCGTGACTCTCGACGTCATTCACGAGGAGGAGGTGGCGCTCTGGATGCGCACCCATCCGACTCCCGGCCCGGCGGCGCCGACCGGCGGACCCGGCCTGGGCGGCCTCGAGAACGAGTACGAGAAGTTCAGCCGGGACCGCGAATGGATGCCGCGGGTCGTCCTTGTCGCCAAGACCACATACGTCTGGCTCGACCAACTCTCCAAGCGATACGGCAGGCAGATCACACGCCTGGACGAAATCCCGGACGAAGAGCTGGAGGCGCTTTCGCGCCGCGGCTTCACGGGTTTGTGGCTCATCGGGCTGTGGGAGCGCAGCCGGGCCAGCCAGAAGATCAAGCAGTGGCGTGGCAACGCAGAAGCGGCCGCCTCGGCGTATTCGCTGATGGACTACACGATCGCCGACGATCTGGGAGGCGAGGAAGCCTTCCAGACGCTGCGCAAACGGTGCTCGGCGCGTGGCATCCGT
>JAYUDR010000136.1:0-5072 GCA_043739665.1 Chloroflexota bacterium | reverse complement strand
CCTGCATGAACAACTCGGGGTTGCCCTGGCGGTCGGAGCAGGCGACGTGGAATCGAATGGCGCCGCGCTTTGCCCCATCTCGCAGCAGGTGCTGGACGAGGCGGAATCGCGTGTCGCCCGAATCCCCGGAGCCAATTGCATCCAGCTCGACGATGGTCCACTCGTCACGCGAGGCGTCGCGCTCGACGCGCACGAGACCGGAGATGCGGCGCTCGTCCTCGTAGACGAAGAGCAGATCGTTGGCGCGGAAGGCGCCGAGCGGAAGCCGGAACAGGCTGAAGACGCCCATGCGGGGTCCACTGACCGGCAGACCAAGCGAGCGCGCATCGACGTGTCCCGCCTGGGAGAGCCGCGACAGCTCCCCGAGAGCGGCAAGATCGGTCAACCGAGCGAGGCGGACGCGTCCGGTCACCTGGCCTCCCCGATGGACCGGGGACCGCTGCCGGCGACTACGAACCCCTCACCCGGTTCCGCGTACTCGGTTGCCATCGTGGCCAGGAGGCGGTGGATGCGGGTTTCACCGGCCAGTTCCGGGTGGAAGGAAATGGCGATGACATTGCGCTGCCGCACCGCCACGATCCGCTGATCGGGCAGTCGAGCCAGAACCTCCACATCGGGTCCCACGCGTTCGATTATGGGGGCTCTGATGAAAATCGCGTGGACCGGCCGGTCGCCCAGGATAGGCATCGGCAGGTCCGTTTCGAACGAATCGAGCTGGCGGCCGAAGGCGTTGCGCGCGACCGTCACATCGATCAGCGGGAAGACGGGCTCCTCGCCGCCGGAGATCTCTTTGGCGACGACGATCATGCCGGCGCATGTGCCGAGGATGGGGGCGCCGGAGCTGGCGAAATCCATGATCGGCCCGCGCAGGTTCCAGCGAGTGGCGAGCTTGCGCATGGTCGTGCTCTCACCGCCCGGCAGAATCAGCCCGGCGAGGCCTTCGAGGTCCTCGGGCAGCCGAACCGAAACCGGCTCGACTCCGATGGCCCGGAGGGTCTGGATGTGTTCGATAACGGCGCCATGAAGCGCCAGTACGCCAATCTTCATTGCATTGTCCGGTTGGCGACGCGAGGCATCGCCAAACTGATGCGCAGCAGTCGCTACCAGCCCCGAACTGCCAGCCTCTCCGCATCTGGGATCGAGGCAGCCGCGATGCCTCGCATGGGGCTACCCAAACCCTTGGAAACCTCGGCGATGATCTTGGGATTGTCGAAGTGGAGCGTGGCCTGGACGATCGCCTCGGCCGTCTTGGCCGGGTTCTCGCTCTTGAAGATGCCCGAGCCGACGAAGACACCCTCCGCCCCAAGCTGCATGGCCAGGGCCGCATCGGCCGGAGTGGCGATGCCACCGGCAACGAAGTTGACCACTGGCAGCTTGCCCTCGGCCGCGACCAGCTTGACCAGGTCATACGGCGCGTCCAGCTCCTTGGCGGCGACGTAGAGTTCGTCCTCGCGCATGGACTGCAGGCGCCGAATCTCCGCCAGAAGCGTGCGAATGTGGCGCACGGCCTCGACGATGTCGCCGGTGCCGGCCTCGCCCTTGGTCCGGATCATGGCCGCGCCTTCGTTGATGCGGCGGAGGGCCTCGCCGAGGTTGCGGCAGCCGCACACGAACGGCACCTTAAACTGGTGCTTGTCGATGTGGTTGATCTCGTCGGCGGGGGTGAGAACCTCGGACTCGTCGATGTAGTCGACGCCGAGCGCCTCCAGGACCTGGGCCTCCACAAAGTGGCCGATCCGGGCCTTGGCCATGACCGGGATACTGACCACGGCCATGATCCCCTCGATCATTTCGGGATCGCTCATACGGGCCACGCCGCCTGCCGCGCGGATGTCGGACGGGACTCGCTCAAGTGCCATGACGGCACAGGCGCCTGCGTCCTCGGCGATCCTGGCATGCTCGGGGGTGACGACGTCCATGATGACGCCGCCTTTGAGCATCTGGGCAAGGCCTTTCTTGGTGGCCCAGGTGGAGGTCTCGGCGGTCATTTCTGGTGTCCAATCCTGTGGCTGCGGCGGATGTGCGGATCGTGCTCCAACGCGGCAGCGGCCCGCCTCGCATCCTGATTATACCGGCACGACCCCGGAGGCCAGCGTTGCCGACCGGGTGGGGCATCGCGCCGCGGATCTCGAGCCTGTTTGGGCGGAGTCGCGCGCGCCTCACACCTGTCATCCTCTGGCGACACACCTGCTCTGGCAACACTTGCCGATGAGGGGCCCCCAATGGCGTTCACCGACGGCTATCTCATTCTGATACCCGGCATTTTCTGCTTGCTACCGGCCATTCCAATCGCGATCTGGATCATGCGGCGAGGCACGGACGAGCGGTGGACGCTGTTCGCGATGCTCGCCCTGGCCCACGTGACCGCCGTCGTGGCCCTGACCATCTTCCCGATTCCGATCGGCGGTCAGGACTTCTACCGCCACACGCGGGGCATGAGCGGCGATAACGTCGTGCCGTTTGCGACGATCGTTTCGCAGCTGCAGCACCTCAGCCTGAGCACGGTCCGGCAACTCGGCGGGAACGTCCTGGCACTCACACCTCTCGGCATCTACGGGCCGGAACTTTGGCCGGCGCTGCGCGATTGGCGCCGGTTTGCGGTCGTCGCGGTGGCGGCGGGCGTCGGCATCGAGCTGGCCCAATACGTCGGGTCGCTACTGGAGGGCTTCAGCTACCGCATCACGGACGTTGACGACGCGATCATGAACGCCACCGGAGCCGTAGCCGCGTTCTTCGTCTGGCGCTGGCTGCGTCGCGGCCGCCTGGCTGCACTTCTGGCGGCACTCGGGTTAGAGTCACCGTCATGGCTCACGAAACCCTGACTGAACTCACCGCGGAAGTCGTCGCCTGCCGCGCCTGCCCCCGCCTGGTCGCGTGGCGTGAGGAAGCGGCCGCGAACCCGCCGAGCCGCTTCGCCGTGGAGGAGTACTGGGCCCGGCCGCTGCCCGGCTGGGGCGACGCCGAAGCCCGCGTCCTGGCCCTTGGGCTCGCCCCGGCCGCAAACGGAGGCAATCGAACCGGCCGCATCTTCACGGGCGACAGCTCGGGCGACTTCCTCTTCGCCTCGCTGTATCGAACCGGCTTCGCCAACCAGCCGACATCGATATCCCCGGACGACGGACTTACGGTGAAGGGGCTCTACATTGCCGCGGTCGTGCGCTGCGCCCCGCCCGACAACAAGCCGCTCCCCGAGGAGCGGGATCGCTGCCTGCCGTATCTCGTCCGCGAGTTGCGGCTGCTGTCAGACGTGCGCGTGGTCGTGGCCCTGGGCGCGTTCGCTTGGGACGGCGCCCTGCGAGCCATCCGGGATCTGGGATTTCGGGCCCCGTCACGGCCGCGCTTTGGCCACCTGGAAGAAGCTCGGATCGGTCCGTACGTGCTGCTCGGCTCGTACCACCCCAGCCAGCAGAACACGTTCACCGGCCGGCTGACCGCGCCGATGCTGGATGCGGTAATGGTTCGAGCGCGCGAGTTGGCCGACCTGGACGTGTGATCGGGATCGACGGTCGAGTCTGACTCGCCCCGCCCTATGCCCGGGAGCCGATCTCGCAAGTGTCCGGCCCCACCGGACAGGATCGGCATCCCGGACGTGCTGAGGTGAGGAATCGAAGCGCTGCTCATGCCGGCCCGCGACCAATCGGGTCGCCGCCGGCAGTCGATCGGGGCAGGCGAGGCAAGGTTGTCCGGTCCGACCGGACAACCGCGGGATCGGGCCAGAGGCTATCTCGACGGGCCGGCACTCAGGCCGCCGCATCACGCCGAATGTGTGCCGCTGGGCGGACGTTTGCCGGACGTTCGAAGGCCCCCGACGCGCCGTAAGATTGATCGCCATGAGCGAAGCCCGGCTGCTCCTCGTTGACGATGACCCTGCGCATCTCCACGCCCTGGCCGAAAGACTGGCCGACGACGGCTTCGATGTAGCCCGAGCCGGCAGCGGCGCCGAGGCCCTTGAGTCGCTGGACCAGGCGTGGCCGGACCTGGTGATCCTGGACCTGATGATGCCGGAGATGGACGGCCATACCCTGGCTCGTCGTATCAAGAGCCGGGCTGACATCCCAATCCTCGTTCTCTCCGCCGTCGTCGCCGCCGACAGCAAGGCGGACCTGATCACCCACTTTGCCGAGGACTACGTCACCAAGCCCTACGACTATGCCGAACTCGCGGCGCGGATCCGGCGCGTTCTGCGCCGCCTGCAGGACCAAATCCCCGTCGAGGAGCTGGCTCTGGGCGACCTGGTACTCGTACCGCGTAAGCGCGAAGCGATCATCTGCGGCCGGCACGTCTCGCTGTCCCCGACCGAATCCCGCTTCCTGGCCACTCTCGCCGCAAGCATGCCGAAGGCCGTCTCCACCGAGTTGCTGCTGCGCAAAGTCTGGGCCGACTCCGACGCGGCCGATCCGGCCTATGTCTGGGTCACGGTGCGCCGGCTCCGCCAGAAGCTCGAGTTCAACGCGGACGACCCGCATCACCTGGTCACCGACCCGGCCGGCGGCTACAGGCTGGCGGCCTGGGAACTGCTTGGCAATACGCACTGACGCAGGACGTTCCGCGGCCGAATCACAGCCTTTGGTACCCTCGGCTCGGCCAGGCAGCCTCCGTTATGGTATCTGTAAGGAAGCGCCCCTAGTCTCTACTCCTTGAACCAGGCACGCCCTCTGTCCGGAGCGAACGGAATGCGACTCATGAGTTCTCCACGAAGACGCCGCCGCGACTCTCGCGGCCAGGCGATGGTGGAGTTCGCGATGATCATCCCGCTCTTCATGATTATCGTTCTGGGGATCATCGAGTTCTCCCTGTACCTGACGGTAAAGATCGGGGTAACGAATTCGGCGCAGGACACTGCTCAGTACGCCTCTCAACTTGGCAACACGAACGAGGCCGACTTTCTGGTCCTTCAGCAAGTCGAGAAGGATGTGTCGTTGCCACTCGACAAGTCGAAGGTCCTGTCAGTGCAGATCTACTGGACCGACTCGTACGGAGTGACGAACAAGGGGGAAGACAAGTACACGCGGGGTGGCCCGCTGTGGAACCAGGCCCACACCCTCTCGGTTCCATACACCCTGCAGGGCACC
>JAYUDR010000135.1:0-12392 GCA_043739665.1 Chloroflexota bacterium | reverse complement strand
CATCACCAGATAGACGTCGCGGGCCTGGAAGGAAATCTCGAGCTGGTCGCCGGTCGTTGTCGCGACGATGTACTGAGGCTGGACGTCGAACTTGCCCTTGAGCGCGAAGGTGTCGTCCGGTAGCTGGCCGGGAAGGTCAAAACTTCCGGTTCCAGCCGGCGTCGAGCCTCGGCCAACCAGGCTGTTCGAACGCTCGGCCCCGAGGTACGTCTCGGGCGTTTGGCCGCTCCCAAATGGCGGCGCCGCGGCCGACGATCCGGGAGTCGGCAGGGCCGCCGCCCCGGCTTCGGCCAGGAGGGCTCGGATCGAGGCTTCGGTCTTGGCGTAGTCACCCTCGCCGAAGTGCGTCTCGCGGACGTGGCCGCCAGCGTCGATCAGGTAGTCGGCCGGCCAGTAGTTGTTGTTGTAGGCGCCCCAGGTCTTGAACTCGTTGTCCTGGGCGACCGGATACGTGATGCCGAAGCGGGCGATGGCCGCGGTTACGTTGGCGGTGTCGTGCTCGAAGGCGAACTCCGGAGCGTGCACGCCGACCACGACCAGACCGTCGGCGGCGTACTTCTGGTACCAGCCTTCGACATACGGCAGCGTCCGAATGCAGTTGATGCACGAGTAGGTCCAGAAGTCGATCAGCACGACCTTGCCGCGCAGGCCTGACATCGTGAGCGGGCTCGAGTTGAGCCAATTGTCGATGCCGGCGAAATCGGGCGCGAGCGGGCCGCTGCCCTGATTCTGGCCGGGACCTGAGGAGGAGGTCGAGCCGCCCCCGCTCAAGTCGCCGAGCGCAGCCTGGACCGGGTTCGAGCGCTCGAGTGTCTGTAGCGTGCCCGTCCAATTGGGCAGTCCGTCGGTGAGCGCGGCCGAAAGTGCGGTGTCGGCGCCCACGGCCATCAGACCGGCCGTCGCCAGCACCAGGATGCCGAGCGCTCGGTTCGCCCAGCCCGCGGCCGAACGCAGATGCAGCCGCGCCAATGCCGCTCGACCGCCGAGGGCGATCGCCAACAGCGGCAGCCCGGCGCCGATCGAGTAGGCCACCACCAGGGCCAGCGTGGCGCTCGAGCCGGGGGCGGTTACGGCCAGGCTCGTAATGGCGCCGAGAATAGGTCCGGCGCAGGGGGTCCAGACCAGGCCCAGGCCCACGCCGGTGATCAGTCCGCCGGCCACTCCCGCGCCGCCGGCATGGGCGAGGCGGGTTCCGATCGCCGGAACTCGGGCGGTGGCTCGCTCAAAACGGGTCGTGAGAGCGGGTACGACTAGAGTCAAGCCGAAGACCGCGATGACGACGATGGCCACGTCACGCAGCGTGGAGCTGGGCAGATGCAACGCGCTGATGAGCTGGACGCTGGCCAGAGTGAAGAACGAGAAACTGGCGATCAGCCCGACGATCACGAGGTATGGCCGGCGCCGGTCGCCGCCCGCTCCGGTCGCCAAAACGATTGGCAGGATCGGCAGCACGCACGGCGAAACCGCTGTCACCAGCCCCGCGATGAAGGCTACAACTATGAGCAGTAGCATTAGCGATTAGTAGCGCTTCCCGGCTACACCGTCAAAACGCGGGCCACGCCGTTGCGAGGCGCATGAGGGAGGCCTCGGCCGACCTTCACCCCTTGGCCAGAGCAGCCTCCAGGTGCGCCACCTTGTCGAGCATCGTGTTGATGGCCTTGTCCTGCTCGATCAGGTGCGCCTGGATCTGCTCGGCCTCATGGAAGGTGGCGTCGGCGTCCTTGTACGTCATGTCGGCCCGCTTGTCCGACGCTCTGGAAAGGATGTTCTGGCCGACCATGATGACCGATAGCATTACCAGCTGGATGAACGTCTGGCTGACCCACTGAATGAGCAGGAGCGGACTGCCCGTGGCGGACGGCAATGCGACCAGCGCCAGGAGCGCGAAGGCGTAGGCGCACCACATCGTCCCGACGACGGTCGTGAGGATCAGCGCGACCTTACCGTTGAAGCCCACGTGCTCGTCGGTGGTCTTCGATGGCCCCGTTTTCCCCCGCGTGGCGATGTGCGGATGTGGGACATGCTCGAAAGTGATGCTCATCGCTTCCCTCCTGAGGGTCGCCTAACGATCGCTCGTTGCAGCAACTGGATCGTTGCGCGGCCGGAGCTCAATAGGCGCCAGCCTCACCATGTCGCGATCGTCCGCCCATGTTCCTGTATACGATGGTCGGCCGTCTACTCGGCGCAGGCCGTTCCGTCTGGTAGATGGGCCAGCCCGGTGACGGCAACTGCGCCCGAGTACTAGTCGTCCTAGAACACCCCCGCCGCGACGAGATGGCCGGCCCACGCCTCCAGGGCCAGAGGGAGCATCTCGCGTACTTGATCCCAGCCGTGCGGGATCCTGGCGTCTAGGGCCACGAAGGAGTAGCCCTTGAAGGCCAGGAGGTGTTCGAACTCCGTGGCTTGGGTACCGAAGAAGGGTTGGCTTGGCTGAGCGACCACGATGAAGAAGAGCCGGGCGCAATCGGCTGCCGGCAGCTTGGCCGCAGCGATAATCGGCGAAGCGGCGGCCAGAGCAGCCAGGTCGCCGCCGAAAGGAAGCCTTGAGCCGGCCTCGCCATCACCTGCCCAGTAGTAGGCGGAGATTGGGATGGCGGTTCCGAACACCGTCGGGTGGCGGAGGGCCAGGATGGCCGCGCAATACCCGGCCTGCGAGAAACCGGTCGTCGCTCGTGCCTCCGCCCGGGCGATCGTGAGGTAGTGCATGTCCACATACGCGACCACTGTCTCGCTGATAAACGTGTCCATCCACTGCTTGCCATCGACCGAGTTGGCGCATTCGGTGTCCGCGATCGGGGCGCGCCAGGCGTTAACGAAGACGACGATCATCGGTGGAACCCTGCCCGACCCGATAAGCGTGTCAAGCACAACCTTGATGTTGACGCTCGAATCCCAGAGTCGATAGTCAAATGGCGCTTCGTACAGGACCGGATAGCGGCGGCCGCCGCTCGGGTCGTAGCCGGGCGGCGTGTAAATGCCGATATTCTCCGTTGTCGCCGAGCTGTCCGTCCAAGGGGCCGGCAGATCTACGGTCGTCACCGAGCCGCTCCCCGACGGCCGCCAGGACAGCCATGGCCGCTGGCTGGGCGTCGCCGGACCAGCTGGCTGGTCCTTTCCGCCCGGCGTGAGTCCCACCGGTGGCGGTCCACCGTGAAGCATCCTCGAGTCGGGCATGTAATTGACCATGTCTCCGAATACCGGCACCGTGACGATCAACAGGATCAGCGCGACGGCGACGGTGAGGGGCCGTCGCAGGAGACGACGGGCCGGCTGCCTGGTCCCGACAGAGTCACGAATGGCCGAACCAGCCTCGAATAACGTGGGGCGTAGCGCCTGAGCAAGCGTTGCTCCGGCCCAGCTCGAGATGACCCCGGCCAGGAGCAGTGTCAGGAGCGTCAATACCCACCCGACGACATCGAATGAACCGTTGACGCCCGTCGATGCCAAAGCGCTCTTGGTCTCGTGCAGGAAGGTGTAGCCAAAGAGGGCAGCGAAACCGCCGAGCCCGGCGAGCGTCGCCAGGCGGGCTCGGTTGGTAGCAAGGGTTACCGCAACAGCTGCAACTCCCGCGACCAGCAATGACGTGATCAGTTGGGCTCGTTGCGCGTCGAAGCCCATGAACATCAATGTTGTGTTCGAGGCGTACAGGGCCCCAGAGACGACCGCGGACACTACCACGGCCGCTGCGAGAGTGGCCGCCAGGGACGCCTGGATGACCGCCGAACATCTGCGACTCAGCCGGCAGAGGGTTTCGGATCGGCTCATTGGGGGTTCGCCAGCGGCCGTTGGCTCACACAACCGAGAGGGTGGCGATTCGCGACAACGAAGGCCGATCGGCTCATAGCCTTACGGCGAAACCCCGCTCCCACCCACCGTCTCCTCTTCCTCGCGGCGCATCAACCAAGTCGCTTTGGCCGCTCCACCCACACCCACAGTATGACGCCTCACGGGAGTCGATATGCCGCTGCGGAGCCCGCAGACACCCACCCCTCCGGGTAGTGGCGTCCCGCCCGTCGCACCGTCCAAACCGTGCGTCGGTACAAGTGGCCAAAGAGGTGCCCAGCGCCGGGATATATGAGTAACGTGCTCTCACTTAGCGCGGAAGCAACGCGCATCCATCGAGTGGAGAAGGAGCTGGACGTGTCACTTCGAGGCAGCCGACGCCTATTGCGGCGACTGGGGATACCGGCAGTCGCGATCACTTTGGCCGTAATGGCTGTCGGCACCGCGACGGCGCATACGGGCAGTTCAAACTCAATCATCGTCATGCCGACCGGCCCGCTAACCGTGACCGCTTCGGGCACCTGGGTCTGGGGTGGCGTAGCCGCCGAGAGCGCGAAGAACTTCGTGGGCTTTGCCATCGACTGGGGCGATACGGCCACCGGCAACGCTGTTGGGACTTATCACATCGGCGACGGCACAGCTGGCACGAACGTCATTATTCAACCGACCTCGCCAGCCAAAGGCCCCAGCGGTTCGTGGGGCTCGGTCTCGCACACGTATGCGAAAGCCGGTATGTACACGGCCTGCGTAATCATCTACGACCTTGGCCCGACGATGCCGTTCGCGACCACCGGCTACCACAGCCTCCAGGCTGGCGGTCTCGGCCACAACATTGACAACTCCGTGGACAAGGGACTCAGGGTCCCGGCGAAGTGCGCGACGTTCGATGTGACAACGCCTCCGACAACCCCGCCGACAACCCCGCCGACAACCCCGCCGACCACGCCGCCGACAACCCCGCCGGTCGCCACCGGCGATCCGACAACCCCGCCGACCACCCGGCCGACGCCGTTCGAGTCGTTCCTGGGCGCCACCAGCGAGCCGACGGTCGCGCCGACGCCCACGCCGTTCGAGTCGTTCCTGGGCGCCACCAGCCAGCCGGTTGGCACGCCGCCTCCGACATCCACCACAAGCACGCCGTCGGGGCCCGATCAGGGGCTTCCGATGCTGCTGCTTACTCTTCTGTTTGGATCAATGCTGGCATCGGTCTTCGTCTTCAAGACGGCGAAGGTGCGGCGCTAACCGGCCCTCTTCAACCAAGCAACAACGTGCGACAGCCCGGCAGGTACGCCCGGCGGGCTGTCGCCGTTTGCTGCCAGTATCTCGAGGAGATCCGACGATGATCAGTGCAACGATGGTTGTGGCAACCCTGCCGGTCAGCGACCTCGAGCGGGCGAAGGCCTTCTACGGTGAGACGCTTGGATTGACTCTGCTCTGGGACAACCCGGCATCGGCTCGATTTCGCGTGGGCGACAACAGCGAGCTCTCATTGTTCAAGAGACCCGCGACGATCACGCAACACACCCTCGCCCATTTCGAAGTGACCGACCTGGAGGCTGCGATCCGCGACCTCGAAGCCAAGGGGGCCGTGTTCGTCGACTACGCCGAAGGGCCACTCCAGACGACGGATCACATCGCCCAAATCGGCCCTGCGCGCGGCGCTTGGTTACGCGACCCCGATGGGAACTTCCTCGGCCTTCGCCAGGGATAGCCTCCGCCAGGCCAGCGTCGGTGCTGCGCCCCTGGCCGGCGAGCCGCGACCGCTAACGAGTAGACAAGCAATGCCGTCAATGCCGTCCGCTTCCGCATGTATCCTCGCCTGACTGCGCTAGTGTGGCTAGAATGCATTCGGCCGTCTTTCGCTAGGTGGCGGCTCTGGTTTGGCTCGTAAGCCGAATTCGGACGGAGAACAGCCCATGTGGAGCATGTTGGGGGGGCAGACTAAATGGACGTGCCTGAGGACGCTGGAGGGGCACGGCCACTGGGTACACGGCGTCGCCTTCAGCCCTGACGGGAGGCTGCTGGCGTCGGCCAGCGCGGACAAGACCGTCCGCCTCTGGGGACCATCGTCCGGTCGCTGCCTGAGGACGCTCGAAGGCCACACCGACACGGTCCTGGCCGTCGCCTTCAGCCCCGACGGGAAGCTCCTGGCCTCCTCAGGCTGGGACCAAACCGTCAGGCTGTGGGATCCGGCCTCGGGACACTGCACGGGGGTGCTCGAGGGCCATACCGGGTGGGTGCTGGACGTCGCTTTCCAACCCGGCGGAACCCTCCTGGCCACGGCGAGCGCGGACAAGACCGTCCGGCTCTGGGATCCGGCGTCCGGTCACTGCCTGCGAACTCTGGAGGGGCACAGCGACGACGTGAACTCTGTCGATTTCAGTCGTGACGGCAAGCTCCTCGCTTCGGCAGGTCAGGATCGCAGCGTCCGGCTCTGGGACGTGGCCACGGGTCGACCCATCCGGACCCTCGAGGGCCACGCCAACTGGGTTAACGCTGTCGCGTTCAGCCCCGACGGGAAGCACCTGGCGTCGGCCAGTCAAGATCGCACCGTCCGGCTGTGGGATACGGTTTCGTGGAAGCCGGTGCGGAGACTCGAGGGGCACACCGCTCCCGTAGACGCAGTCGCGTTCAGTTCCTCTGGGAAGCTTCTGGCGTCGGCGAGCACCGACAAGACCATCCGGCTGTGGGAAACGGCCTCGGGTCGCTGTGTGCAAACGCTCGTGGAGCACAGTATGGGCGTGCACGGGATTGCCATGGGTCTCGACGGGAAGCTTCTCGCGTCGGCGAGCGCCGACAAGACCATCCGACTGTGGGGACCGCCAAGCTAGCGCGGCTCGAGTCGGCTGTGTGGTTGTATGACGAGCCGCTGCAATCTAAAGGTGGCGGCTAGGGGTGTGGGAATGGGGACGGAGAAGACCGCCGCCGGCGTGGCTACCCGGTCGGCGCCAGCGCAGGATCTTCCGGCATCGCTGTTCCCGTTCGCGCGGACGGCGGCTCTGATCTCAATAGGCGTGCTCGTGGCGATCGTCGTCACAGCTATCGTGCTGCGATTCTTCGATCTGGCCAACCTGCCCGGCGGCCTCTACCCGGACGAGGCCGCTGAGGGGCTGGACGCCCAGCGCATGCTCCACGAGCCCGGCTACCACCCGGAGTGGTTCGTCTGGTTCACGAACGACGGCGGGCGAGAGGCGCTATTCGCTTACGTCGTAGCCGTCGTCTTCCATTTCGTCGGCGGAACGGCCGAGACCCTCAGGGGAGCGGCTGCCGGATTCGGTGTCGCGGGAGTCCTGGCGGTGTGGACCCTGGCCCGTCGCTGGGGGAAGTGGACCGCGCTCACGGCCGCGGCCTGGGCCTCGGGCTCGCTGTGGCTCGTCGTCATCAGCCGCGACGGCACGCGCAACACGATCGTGCCGTTGTTCGGCTCTCTTGCGCTCCTGGCGCTGTTCCTCTGGCTTGATCGGCCATCGCGCCGAACCGCGGCACTGGCCGGCGGGACGATCGCCCTGTCGACGCTCTACACGTACCAGCCACTCAAGCTGCTGCCGCTTGTGGTCGGGATCTGGCTGCTGTGGCTGTGGCGCAGCAACCCAATGACGTTCCAGCGGTTGCGGGGCGGCCTGAAGCAGTTCGTCGCGGCGTTCCTGGTGGTCGCTGCCCCGATGATCGCAGTCGCGATCACCATGCCGGGAAACTATTTCGGCCGCATCTCCGACGTCAGCGCGCTGAGCCCGACCGCCGGGGGCGACGGCGGTCTGCTTGTCCACTGGCTGCGCACCGTCGCTGCCTTTGGCTTCACGGGCGATCCCAACGCCCGCCAGGACGTGGCCGGTTTGCCGCTGCTTTCGATACCCCTTGCGCTCGTAGCGGCGCTCGGTCTCGTCCGACTCTGGCGGGGACGCCGCGAACCCGCAAACGCCCTGATCCTGTGCAGCCTGCCAGTGTTTATGATGCCGGCGCTGTTTGCCGTTGAGGGCGGCTCTCCACATTTCCTGCGATTGCTGGGCCTGGCGGCGCCGCTGGGGGTCACGATCGGACTCGGTGCCGCCGAGCTGGTCGAGCAGGTCCACCGGCGTTCGGGCGTTTGGTCGGCCCGGGTTGCGGTCGGGTCAGTAGCGCTGGGCTTGGCGGTGGTCGCGCTCAGCAGCTGGCAGGCGTACTCCACGGCCCCGGTCACAGACCGATACGACGCTTACCACTTCGAACTTGTGGACCTGGCCACCGCCGCTGTCGCTAACCCGAACACCGCTGTAATCGTGGATGGCTTCCAAGGGACGGACATCCTGTTCCTTGACTATGTTCAGTCGCCGACGATCTTCCAGCCCGGAACCCCAATTCCGAATCCGCAATCCTTCAGTCATATCGTGGCCCTGACTCGCGCAGATCTCGTCGCGGCCGTCGGTGAGACAGCTGCCCAGGGTGCTCGACCGGTCGCCTGGCGCCCGTCTGGAAAGCCGGTCGTCTGGGCACTGACGCCCTGAGCCGACGTTCTTGCGGCGATCTGGGCGCCAAGCCTGGGCACGGCGCAACCGACTGCCAATCACCGGTAAGCCCCAGCGAAAACGCTGAAGTCCGAGTCATCGCCCTGCATACAATGAGGCGTGTCGTGGCGACCGGTCCGGTCCGCGGCGCCGTCGCAGCGTGGCGCGAGATCGGAAGGAAGGACGACCGATGAGCTCACGGCTTCCTCGCCGGGACGCACGAACCGACCTCCACCCGGGTCGGATCGCACTCCTCTATGGCCTCGTCGGGATGGCCTGGATCTTCGGCAGCGGCTTCTTGGTGCAAGCGCTGACGGGCGGCTCGTCCTCGCAGGTCATCGAGGTCGGCAAGGGCGCGGGCTTCATCGGCGTGACTGTGGTCGCACTCTACTTTCTCCTTGCTCAGCGGGCTCGATCCATCCGGGCTGCGGAATCCGCCTGGCTGGCGGCCGACGAGGAGCGGACGCCGCTCGCGACCGCGGTCGAGCAGGCCGGGGAAGCGATGATCATCACCGATCGCGACGCCCGGATTCTCTACGTCAACCCGGCCTTCGAGCAAGTCTCGGGTTACACCAAGGCGGAACTCGTGGGCCGCAATCCACGCCTCTTGCAGAGCGGCCGCCATGGCCGCGACTTCTACGTGACGATGTGGTCGACGTTACAGGCCGGGGAAACATGGCACGGCGCCTTCCTCAACCGCCGCAAGGACGGCGTCGTATACGAGGAGGACGCGGTGATCAGCCCGATCCGCGACTCCGACGGTGCGGTGGTCAGCTACGTCGGGGTCCAGCGCGACATTAGCCATGAACGCGTCGTCGAGCGCGAGCTTGCCGAGGCCGGACGAATGGAGGCCGTCGGCCAGCTGGCGGGCGGAATCGCCCACGACTTCAACAACCTCCTCACGGCGATTACAGGCTACGCCGAGATACTCCGTGAGGAGGTCAGGTCCGATCCGGCTGCCCGGGCTGATGTGGACGAGATCCTCCGCGCATCGCGCAGCGCGGCAGGCCTGGTCCGGCAGCTCCTTGCCTTCGGCCGCCGGCAGGTCCTCGAACCCGCAAGCCTTGCTCTCGACCTCCTTGTCGACGATCTCCGGCCGATGCTCGGCGGCCTACTTGGACCTGGGGTCACCTTCCAATTGCGGAGTTCGGGTCCGCTCGAGCCGGTGTTCGCCGATCCGGGCCAACTCGAGCAGATCCTCGTCAACCTCGCTGTCAACGCCCGCGACGCGATGCCCACCGGCGGCACATTCACCATCTCGACGTCCAACGTGGAGGTGGCCTCCGATGACGATCGATCCGGCTTCGTGAGGCCTGGACGATATGTCGTCCTAACAGCGTCGGACACCGGCATAGGAATGGACGAGGCTACCCGAGCGCGGGTGTTCGAGCCGTTCTTCACAACCAAGTTGGCGGGCCAAGGAACCGGCCTCGGCCTGGCTACCACCTACGGTATCGTCAAGCAATCCGGCGGCTTCATCCTCGCCGAAAGCGAGCTTGGCCGGGGCACGACATTTACGATGTACCTCCCGCAACATGTCGGTCCCGTTCTCGCCCGCACGCGGGCCGCGATGCCCGAACCGCCGCGCGGTGGCAGCGAGACGGTCCTCGTCGTCGAGGACGATCCGGCCGTCAGGGCAATCGTCAGACAGGCACTCGAACGACTGGGCTATCGCGTCCTCGGCAGCTCCAACGCGGAGGAGGCCTTGGCCCAAGCCGCAAATGAGGTTGGGCCGCTGCCGCTCCTGGTGACGGACATTCGGCTCCCTGGGCTCGACGGGCCGGCGCTTGCCGCGAAACTCCGACCCAAACACCCCGGCCTCCGCGTTCTCTATGTGAGCGGTTACGCCGGCGACGTAATGGTCCAGAGTGGCCTCCTGGGCCCCGACGAGGCATTCCTCGCCAAGCCCTTCAGCGCCGATGACCTTGCGCGCCGCGTCCGCACGCTCCTCGACAGTGACTAGGTTCGCCTGAAGCTCTCCTGGTCGTTCTGGAATTCCATACGGAGAGAGTCCGGGCCTCCGGTTGTAGGGTTGTAGGGTCGGAGGCCCGGTAATAGATCGAGCCGGGGTTGCCGGCGGTCACCTTACGGCCGGAAATCACTCATGGCCGGCGTCGGCCGGTTGTTGAAATCGAAGAGCGCCTGGTTCTCCCAGGCGTTGCCTGAGGCTGGGTTTCGTGGGCTCCAGCCGTTACCGGGAACGGCCGTCCAGGTCGCATCCCAGTAGAAGACCCCAAGTCCCTTGCCGTTGGGGACCGCCCGCACGATCGACATGACGTCACGGAAGTTAGCGGCTTGGCCGGCTGGGGTTGCCGGATAGCCGGGCACGAGCTGGCTGGCGAGACCGATGGAGTTGCCGGTGCCGTCATTGTTGGCGAGGGTGAAGGGATAGGCCGTCTCGACGACTACCACGTCCTTGCCGTAGCGAGCCGTGACATCGTTGAGGTTGTACTGGAGATCGGCCAGCGTGCCGTGCCAGTAGCTGTAGTAGGAGGCGCCGATCACATCGAACGGAACGTTCCTGCTGGTGATATTGCCGAACCACCACTGGTAGGTCCCGTTGTTGCCGCCGGCGTCAAGCTGGAGCATCACCTTGGTTCGTGGGGAGACCGACTTCACGGTTTGGTAGCCCGCGGTGAGCAATTGCGAGAGTTGGTCCCAGTTCTCGGTATGGCAGACGGTCAGGTTGACCGGCGGGTCACTCGTGCCGTCATCGGCCGTCGAGCACCCGGTCCACGTGGCCGCGTAATCCCACAACATGCCCGGGGTGATCTCGTTGCCGAGCTGGATCATGTCGGGTGGGGTCCCCTGGGCTTCGAGCGCCAGCATGATCCCGCGCGTGTAGTCGGTGAAGGTTTGCCTGATTTGGGCAAACGTCTCGCCCTGCCATGCCGCCGGTGTCCACTGCTTGCCCGGATCGGCCCAGAAGTCGGAGTAATGGAGATCCACCAGCACGTGCAGGCCAAGCCTCTTCGCCTCGCGTGCCATCTTCAGCAACTCAGGCGTACCGTGATAGCCGTCTGCCGGGTTGACGAAGACCCGAAGGCGGATCCAGTTGAGGCCGTGGTCCTTGAGGATTTCGAGGGCGTCGCCGGGCCTTCCCGACGCCGTTCGGTATACGCCGCCGAGAGCCTCGGACTTGTTCAGACTGGAAACGTCGGCGCCGAGGATCGAGAGCCTGGCTGCGCCGGACACGAACTGGACGTCATCGAAACGGGTCCATTCGCCGGCGGCGGCCTTGGTATGCAGCACGATGGTGCAGGAGCGGTCACTGACGAAGGTCGACACGACGACCTGAACCCACCAGGGAGCAACCGGAACCGCGGTCTGTGCCGACCGGCCGCCGCAGTCCTGAAGGTCGATCCAGGCGTCGTTCTGGCCAGTGCTGCGTTCCACCGAAACGCGGAGCGTGTACCAGCCTGGGTCGAGGTGCGTAAGTCTTTGGGTCGTCTCGACCATGAACGGAACGCTTGCCGCATGGGTCAGCTCGAAGCCGCTCGTGGGGCCGCCGGCCTCGGTGAAGTCGGCGGTCTTCATACCGGAGGTCGTCCAGCCGGTCGGACTTTGGACCGGCGCTCCGTCTGTCTCGAAGCCCGGGTTGACCACGCTGGGTACCGCATGGGCCGCCGCGGAGGCGACGCCCATTGTCAACAGCAGGACCATTGATGAACACACGATGAGGAGCTTTCGCAGCATCACACTCTCCTCCCGGAGGGGACTTGCCACCGCGAAGCCGAGCCGTCCGAGCCCGAGCAAATCGAGGCGTCGCGGTGATCTCAGGGGTTGGTAGATGGTTGGCGTTTGAGCGTGTCAAGCCAACATTCTCTCTGAGCCCAATTCGAGCCACGACGATTCTGAAACCCTCAGCCGCCGACGTCTTGCCCTCGACCGGGCTTTAGTTGACGGATTCCGGGCGCTGCACGGTCGCCCGACCCCTGGAGCCCGGAAGGTAAGCCTGCACCCGAGCACATTCGGCGGAGGTCGGTGGCCGCGTCGGCTATGACCGGAACCATCGCGACGATCGAGTCGCACGCGCCCGTCCTGTCCGGCGTCTCGAAATAGGGTGCCGGGGTCTCCGAAGTGGTCGGCCCAACACAGGCCGTGACCAGGATGGCCACTGTCAACACC
>JAYUDR010000134.1:0-29591 GCA_043739665.1 Chloroflexota bacterium | reverse complement strand
TGCTTGTCGAGGAAGAAGCGGTCGACGAGGCCATTCACGGCGCTGCCCACGCGGGCAAGCACGCCGATGATGGGGAGGTCGCCCGATGATCCAGCAATACACTCGTCTTCGGGTTGCCGACAATACGGGCGCCCGGACGATCCAGTGCATCCGGATCATGGGCCGGTCTAGTAAGACGACAGCCGCAGTCGGTGACGTGATTATCGCCAGCGTGAAGCAGGCGATCCCAAACGCCCCGGTCAAGAAGGGCGATGTCGTTCGCGCCGTTGTGGTCCGGACCGCTAAGGAATATGGAAGGCCGGACGGCAGTTACATCCGCTTCGACGAGAACGCCGCGGTCCTCATCAACAATCAGGGCAACCCGCGAGGGACCCGAATCTTCGGCCCTGTCGCTCGCGAGCTGCGGGATCGCAACTATATGAAGATCGTGTCCCTCGCTCCGGAGGTGCTGTGATGGCTCAGGCCAAGAGCGCTTCCGTCAACAAGGTTCCGGAAATCCGCACCGGTGACACCGTCGTCGTTCTGCACGGCAAAGATGCCGGCAAGCGCGGCAAGGTGGAGAAGGTTCTGCGAAACCTGGGATCTAAACACAAGGCCGCCGGTGCTTGGCGCGGAGCTTCCAGCCGGCCTCTGGCGATCCTTATCTCCGGCGTCAACATCGCCAAGCGCCACCAGAAGGCGCGCCCCCACATGAGCCAGACCACCCAGACCATGGCGCAGCAGGGCGGAATTGTCGATAAGCCGATGCCGATCGACGTGAGCAACGTGATGATCGTTTGCCCGCGCTGCGACCGGGTCACTCGAGTCAAGCATGAGCGACTCGGCAGCGGCCAGAGCGTTCGAGTGTGCGGCCATTGCCGCGAACAGCTGGAGGCAGATGCATGAGCGGGGCCCTTCAGCAGCGCTATAAAGACGAGGCGATGCCGGCGCTGCAAAAGCAGTTTGGCTACGCCAATTCGATGCAGACCCCGAGACTTTCCAAAATCGTGGTGAATATTGGTCTTGGGGAGGCTTTGACCAATCCTAAGGCCGTGGATGCCGCCGTCGGTGACATCGCTGCGATCACCGGTCAGAAGCCGGTGACCACCAAGGCGAAGCGTTCGATCGCGCAGTTTCGACTGCGTGAAGGGAACACGGTCGGTGTTCGCGTTACCCTACGCGGCGACCGCATGTGGGACTTTCTCGAGCGGCTGACGCGGCTCGCCCTGCCCCGCATCCGCGACTTCCACGGGGTCCCGGCGAAGTCGTTCGACGGGCGCGGCAACTACTCTTTGGGACTTCGCGAGCAGCTCGCCTTCCCGGAGATCGAGTACGACAAGGTTGACCGTCTCCGCGGGCTGGAGATCAGCATCGTGACGACGGCGAAGACCGACGAGGAGTCGAAGCGTTTGCTCGAACTCCTCGGCATGCCCTTTGCCGTCTAGGCGCGGGGAGGAGAAGCAATGGCTAAAAAGTCGATGATCGCCAAGGCGAAGCGGACGCCCGAGCACAAGGTTCAGGCCTACCATCGTTGCTTCGTTTGCGGCCGCCCGCGCGCGTACATGCGGCGCTTTGGTTTGTGCCGTATCTGCTTCCGTGAGCGGGCGCTGCTCGGCGAGCTGCCCGGCGTCACCAAGTCGAGCTGGTAGGTAACCAATGAATGTCTCCGATCCAATTGCGGACATGCTCACTCGCATCCGCAATGCTTCGCGGGCCCGGCACGCCGATGTCGTCGTTCCAGCCTCGAGGACCAAGCGACAGATCGCCCGAATCCTCGTAGAGGAGGGCTTCATCGCCGAAGTCCAGGAGGAGCGCGATGGCGTGCACCAGGTACTGCGCGTAACGCTTAAGTACGTTGATGGCAAGGCTCCGGTTGTCTCCGGGCTCAAGCGCATCAGCAAGCCCGGGTTGCGCGTGTATGCGCGCAAGACCGAGATCCCCCGGGTGCTCGGTGGACTCGGCCTCGTTATCGTTAGCACCAGCCAGGGAATCATGACCGGAGCACAGGCCTACAAGGCCCAGCTCGGTGGTGAAGTCCTGGCGTACGTCTGGTAGGCCGGCGATGTCACGAATCGGTCGGCTTCCGATTACCGTCCCCGCGTCGGTCGAGGTTTCCCTCGCCGGTCGCGAAATCACAGTTCAGGGCCCCAAGGGAACACTCAACCGCGCACTCCATCCGGACATGCGCGTCGTTCAAGAGGGTTCAACCCTCACCGTCGAGCGACCCAGCGAAGCGAAGCACCACAAGCAGCTTCACGGGCTGACCAGAACGCTAGTGGCCAACATGGTGATCGGCGTGACGGACGGCTATCGCAAGTCGCTCGAGATCACCGGTGTCGGCTACCGAGCCGTGAAGATTGGCAACAAACTGCAGCTGAGCCTCGGCTACAGCCACTTGATCGAGATCGACCCGCCGGCCGGCATCGCCTTCGAAGTCGAGAGCCCGGTCCGCCTCACGGTAGTCGGCATCGACAAAGAACTCGTGGGCCAGATTGCAGCCAAGGTCCGAGCTAGTCGCAAGCCCGAACCGTACAAGGGCAAGGGCGTTCACTACCTAGGCGAGACGATCCGCCGTAAGGCCGGCAAGGCCGGCAAGATCGGCGGCAAGAAGTGAGCCGTCCGAGCATGACGAAGGGATCAGCACGATGACGCAGGTCGCCAGCCGCGGGGCCGCGCGCCAGAAGCGGCACGAGCGGATCAGGCTTCGCCTCTCGGGTTCGCCCGAGCGCCCTCGCCTGGCCGTATTCCGCAGCAACAAACACATCTCTGCCCAGGTAATTGACGACACCTCCGGTACGACGCTGGCCGCCGCCTCGAGCCTCGAAAAGGAGCTCAGGGCCCCAGGCCAGAAGAAGACCGATGAGGCCAAGGTCGTTGGTCGCCTCTTGGCCGAGCGCGCCCGGAGCGCGGGGATCGATCAGGTCGTCTTCGATCGAGCCGGGTTCAGATATCACGGGCGGGTCAAGTCGCTCGCGGAAGCCGCCCGCGAAGCCGGCCTTGAGTTCTGACGCAAGGAGCTGATCAGTTGGCCAGGATTGATCCCAACAAGCTGACGCTCGAAGAGCGCGTCGTCCAAATCAACAGAGTCGCGAAGGTCGTCAAAGGCGGTCGTCGCTTCAGCTTCAGCGCAATCATCGTCGTCGGTGACGGCGCGGGTCACGTTGGTGTCGGCCTTGGTAAGGCAGGCGAAGTGCCCGAGTCCATCCGCAAGGGCGTCGAGGACGCAAAGAAGCACCTAATCAGAATCCCCATGGTCGGGACCACGATCCCTCACGAAGTCCGCCAGAACTTTGGAGCTTCGAAGATCATGCTGAAGCCGGCCTCCCAAGGCACCGGCGTCATCGCCGGCGGCGCAGTTCGCGCCGTCGTTGAGGCTGCCGGCATCCGGGACATCCTGGCCAAGGTCTTCGGTTCGACTAACCCGGTGAACGTCACGCGGGCCACGCTCGAGGCCCTTCGGAGCCTGCGCTCGGCCGAAGAGATCAGCGCCATGCGCGGTGTCACCGTGCGATCGACCGTGGCCGGCCAGCCTGCCGCGAGGGTTGGCAATGGCCGGTAAACTGCGCGTCAAACAGATCAAGAGCACCATCAGCCACATCGCTCGAAATCGCGGCACGATTAGAGCGCTCGGCCTGAAGGGTATCGGCGACACCGTCGAGGTGCCCGACAACGACGCCACGCGAGGAATGGTCCGTCAGGTCCGCTTCCTCGTTGAGGTCGAGGAACTGCCCGAGGAGAAGCCATGAAGTTGCACGACCTTCGCCCCGCCGAAGGCAGCCGCAAGCCGCGCACTCGCGTGGGCCGCGGCATCGCCGCCGGCAAGGGCAAGACCGCCGGACGCGGCACCAAGGGCCAGAAAGCCCGAACCGGGCACGGCAGTCTGCCGGCGTGGTTCGAGGGTGGACAGACCCCGATCCACATCCGCATTCCAAAGCTTCGGGGCTTCAAGAACAAGTTCCGGATCGAGTATGAAGTCGTGAATATCGGGCAAATCTCGGCCTTGGCCGAGACCGGCATCCTCGACATGCCCGAGGTTGACGGCGCGCCGAGTTCCTCTGCCTCGGCAAAGTCGGCCAAGCCCGTGCCCGTCACGATCACGCCCGACATTCTCGCGGCCGCCGGGCTCATCCGGACGCTCAAGAAGCCGCTCAAGATTCTCGGCCAAGGCGACGTGACGAGGCCGCTCTTCGTCGTGGCTGATGCGTTCACCAAGAGCGCCACGGCCAAGATCGAGGCCGCCGGCGGCACAGCTCATGTGCTCGAGTTGCCCGAGGCCGGCGACGTCTACGCTGATGTGGCGGCGCGGTCCGTGGCTGCGTCCCCGGCTTCGTCCGCGTCGGACACCCTCCCCTCGACGAGCTCGGCTGGCGAAGCCGGCTCGGAAGCATAGAAGGGTTCCTGAGCCATGCTCGAGTCGATGCTGAACGCCTTCCGCGCGCCGGACATCCGGCGCCGACTGCTGTTCGTGGCCTTGATCCTGATCGTCTACCGTGCCCTGGCGCACGTCCTGATTCCCGGGATCAACCCCGCGGTCCTTACCTCCACGGGCCCTGACAACGGCATCTTCGGTATGTTGGCGCTCTTCTCGGGCGGCGACATCAAGGCGATGTCGATCGTCGGACTCGGGCTGAACCCGTACATCAACGCCACCATCATCATGCAGATACTGCAGACCACGATCCCGAGGCTGCAGGCGCTCAGCCGCGAAGGCGAGTACGGCCGGAACAAGATCACCAGCTACTCTCGCTGGCTATCCGTTCCGCTGGCGGCTCTTCAGGGTTACGGCATTCTGTCGCTCGTTCAGTCCGATGAGGCCAGAAAATCGCCTCCAATACAAGCCTTCACGACACCGTTCAGCTTTGAGAGTTATCAGAGCCTGACGATGATCCTGGCCCTGGTGGTTGGCTCGGTGGTTCTGATGTGGCTGGGTGAACTGATCACCGAGAAGGGCATCGGCAACGGCATCAGCTTCATCATCTTTGCCGGCATAGTGTCGCGTCTTCCTGGAACAGTCGGCTCGTTCCTGCTTAGCCCGAACTGGCTGGAACTGTTCGCCTTCGGCATCCTTGGTCTGGTGATCATCTTCGTCATCATCTTCGTCCAGGAAGGCCAGCGTCGGATCCCAATCCAGTACGCCAACCGGGTCCGTGGGCACCGCATCTACCAGGGTGGATCGACGTTCCTCCCGCTGCGCGTAAACATGGCGGGAGTTATCCCGATCATCTTCTCGATCAGTATCCTGCTTTTCCCACTCCAGATTGCGTCGTACTTCACGAACTCGTCGGTGGGCGGGATCCGCGATATCTCGACCGGAATCGTCTCCTGGCTCGACTCTCGTGGGCTGTTCTATATGAGCCTTTACTTCCTGCTCACGTTCGCATTCGCCTTCTTCTATACGTTCATCGTCTTCAAACCCGACGAGACGGCCAGCAACCTCCGCAAATCGGGCGGCTTCATCCCCGGCATCCGGCCGGGCCAGCCGACTGAGGAATACCTGCGGCGGGTTGCCTTGCGCATAACCGTGGCAGGCGCGTTGTTCGTGGCCACGGTGGCAGTATTGCCCTTCGTAATTGCCGCGCTGCCGATGTTCAAGGACCTGAGTGCCACCCAGGGTGGTCTGGGTGTTGGAATCGGCGGCACTAGCGTTCTCATCGTCGTTAGCGTGGTCGTGGAGACGATGAAGCAACTCGAGGCCCAGCTGATGATGCGCAGTTACGAGGGATTCATTCGGTGACGGCGTCCATCGGTAGAGTCGTCGTCCTTCTTGGCGCCCCAGGCGCCGGGAAAGGTACGCAGGCACAGATCCTGTCCGAACGGCTGGGGCTTGCCCACGTCGCAACCGGGGATCTGTTCCGTGCCGCCGTGCGGGACGAGACTCCACTCGGTCTCACGGCCAAGGGCTACATGGACCGTGGTGAACTCGTGCCCGATGCGGTCACTATCGAAATGTTGCTCGAGCGCCTGGCCCAGCCGGATGCCCAAGCCGGCATCCTGCTCGACGGGTTCCCGCGCAACACCGCCCAGGCCGAGGTCCTTGGCAAGGCCCTGGCCGAGAAGGGCGGCCGCGTCGATGTGGCGCCGTACATCGAGGTTCCGGAGGCCGATCTGGTCGCTCGCCTCGGTGGGCGCTGGATCTGCCGGGCGTCAGGACACCCATACCACGAAAAGACCAAGCCACCGGCCAAGCCGGGCGTTTGCGACGTCGACGGCTCGGAGTTGTACCAACGAACCGACGACCAGCCAGCCACGGTTCAGGCTCGACTGCGCCAGCAACTCGGGGCCCTCGACCTGGTGGTGGGCTTCTATCGCGACCAGGCGGTTCTGAAGTCTGTCGACGGCCGCCGCGACATCGACGCGGTCACGGTCGAGCTGCTGGCTGCCATCGTCCCAGCCATCGGTAGCAGGGACCAGGGCAGATAAGTGATAGTTCCGCGTAGGACACGTCAGGAGATCGACCTCATGCGCCGTGCTGGGCGTGTGGTCGCCGACGTCCTTGCGCTGATGGAAGAGAAGCTGGCTCCGGGCGTGACCACGGCGCAGCTCGACGCCATCGCAGAAGATTACATTCGGAAGTCGGGCGCCCGACCGTCCTTTAAGGGATACAAGGGCTTCCCGGCAAGCATTTGCGTTTCGATCGACGACGAGGTCGTGCATGGCATTCCAGGCAGCCGCGTCATCGAAGAAGGCCAGGTCGTCTCCGTCGATGCGGGTGCGATCTGGCAGGGCTACCACGGCGACGCCGCCCGTACGTTCTACGTCGGGCAACCGTCAGCCGATGTGGCTCGGTTACTGGAGACCACGCGCCTGGCCTTGATGGCCGGGATCGCGGCCGCGGTACCGGGCGCAACGGTCGAGGACATCTCCGGGGCAGTCGAGGACGTGGCAATTGAGGGCCGGTGCGACATCGTCCGGCCTTTCGTCGGCCACGGTATCGGCACCCGGATGCACGAGGACCTACAGGTCCCCAACTATCGGACCGGGCGCCCCGGTGCGGAGCTGGATGCGGGGGTATGCATCGCCATCGAGCCGATGCTGGCCCTCGGCAGCGCCGACGTGGAGACCCTCGCCGATGGCTGGACGGTCGTGACCAAGGATCACTCACTGGCCGCGCACTTCGAGCACACGATCGCTGTGACGGAGAACGGCCCCGTGATACTTACTACGGCATGAGCAGCGTGGGAGTGGCCTCGGGCCGGCGCTTGCCGGGCGGGGTAGCAGTTCCGCGTCAGCAGCAGAGACGGCATGTTGCCGGGCTCGGTGTTCTTTGGTAATCTATTCGTTCGTGTGTCGGCCGCAAACGGCCGACATTCGTGCGAGAAAGGGACGACACACAGAACGTGGCTAAGAAGGACGCAATAGAGGTCGAGGGAACCGTGTTGGAGCCTCTGCCCAACACGATGTTCGCCGTCGAACTCGAGAACGGCCACCGCGTTCTGGCACACATCTCCGGTAAGCTGCGAATGAACTTCATCCGCATCCTGCCCGGTGATCGAGTCAGGGTCGAGTTGTCGCCGTACGACCTGACCCGTGGTCGCATCACGTATCGGCTCAAGTAACGCCGCCGAAGGCACCGAGACATCGAGGATCCCTTGAAAGTCAGAGCTTCCGTCAAGGCCCGCTGCGACAACTGCAAAGTCATCCGCCGGCACGGGACCGTGATGGTCATCTGCGCCAATCCCAAGCACAAGCAACGGCAGGGGTAGGGCATGGCACGCATTGCAGGTATAGACATTCCCCGCGAGAAGCGGGTGGAGATCGCCCTCACCTACATTTACGGGATCGGTCTCCCCACCAGCCAGAAGATCCTCGTCCAGGCGAACGTCAATCCGGACACTCGTGTTCGCGACCTGACGGAAGAACAGGTCAACCGCCTTCGCGAGATCATCGACCGACGACACAAGGTCGAGGGTGACCTTCGCCGCGAGGTTGCTCTGAACATCAAGCGGTTAATTGAAATAGGCTCCTATCGCGGCACGCGGCATCGCCGCAATCTACCGGCCAGGGGCCAGCGAACCAAGACCAACGCACGGCAGCGCCGCGGACCCAAGAAGACGGTCGGCGTCCGACGCAAGGCGACGAAGTAAGAGGAGCCGCACGCAGGAATGGCCGAACGGAAGCGGGCTACTAAACAGCGCCGCCGGGAACGAAAGAACGTGCCTCAGGGGCACGTTCACGTCCTGGCGAGTTTCAATAACACGATCATCACGATTACAGACCCCAACGGGAATGTGATCAGCTGGGGCTCGGCCGGCGTCGCCGGCTTCAAGGGCTCCCGCAAGAGCTCGCCTTATGCCGCCGCGCTCTCTGCCGAACAGGCAGCGAAGAAGGCAATGGAGCACGGCATGCGTCAGGTCGAGGTCTACGTCAAGGGTCCGGGTGCAGGTCGGGAGCAAGCGATCCGGTCTCTCCAGGCCGCCGGCTTGGAGGTCAACGCTATCACCGATGTCACCCCTGTCCCCCATAACGGTTGCCGCCCGCCCAAGCGGCGCCGCGTCTAGGAGGACGATAGATGGCCCGATACACCGACCCAGTCTGCCGGCTCTGCCGCCGGGAGGGCGCCAAGCTCTTTCTCAAGGGCGCCCGCTGCTACACCAAGAAATGCTCTTTTGAGCGCCGCCAGGCGCCCCCAGGCCAGCATGGCGTCCGCCGCCGCAAGGTCGGCGAATATGGCATGCAGCTGCGTGAGAAGCAGAAGATCCGTCGCGTCTACAGCGTTCTCGAGCGCCAGTTTCAGGGTTACTTCGAGGAGGCAAGTTCCAGTCCGGGCGTCACCGGCGAGAACCTCCTCCGAAAGCTGGAACTTCGTTTCGACAACGTCGTGTACCGGATGGGTTTCGCGGTCTCTCGGGCAGAGGCACGCCAGATGGTGGGCCACGCCCATTTCGCCGTGAACGGACGGGTTGCCAGCATTTCGTCCATGCAACTCAAAGCCGGCGACAAGATCGAGGTTCGCGAGACTCATCGTAGCCGCGAGCCCTTCAAGGAGGCCGTTGAGGCCATGAAGTCGCGCCAGGTGCCTGAATGGCTCAGCGTCGACGCGGCGAAGCTCGCCGGGTCTGTGTTGAGCGCACCGCGTCGCGACCAAATGCCTCTGGACCTCAATGAACAGCTCGTCGTCGAGTACTACTCGAGGTAACGCCCCCAGATGATCGAACTCGAGAGCCCGCAGATCGCTCCGGTTGAAGAACTCGGCTCGTACGCTAAGTACGAGGCGAGCCCGCTACCGGCCGGCTTCGGCGTCACTCTGGGCAACGCCCTCCGACGGGTCATGCTGTCCTCCCTCGAGGGCGCGGCCGTCACGGCGATCCAGATCCGCGACGTCTATCACGAATTCACCAGCATCCCCGGCGTGAAGGAGGACGTCACTCAGATTGTCCTCAACGTCAAGAAGCTCCGCCTCAAGAGCTTTGCGACGCACCCGGTTCAGCTGAAACTCATCAAGAGTGGTGCCGGCACAGTTACGGCCGGCGATATCCAGGAGTCGGCCGATGTCGAGGTAGTGAACACCGATCTGGTGCTCATGACCCTGGACTCTGACGACGTGACCCTGGAGATGGATCTGACTGTCGAGAGGGGCGTCGGGTATATCGCCGCTGAGCGGGCCGAATCGAACCCAATCGGCGTCATCCCGGTCGACGCCATCTTCACGCCCGTCAAAAAGGTCAACTATTCGATCGAGAACACTCGCGTCGGACAGATGACCAACTACGACAAACTGACGATCGAACTCGAGACCGACGGCACCATCTCGCCTGAAGAGGCGCTCGGTCGGGCCGCCGACATCCTGGTCCGCCAGTTCTCTTTGTTCGCCAATATCGGCCTCGTCGCAGCCGGCACAGACCGCGCAGTGACGAGCGTGCCGCAGCTCCCTCCGAACATGCTTGACATGCCGATCGAGGAGCTGGACCTGCCGATGCGGGCCTACAATTCGCTAAAGCGCAACAACATTGTCAAGGTCGGGCAGCTGCTGCAGCTTTCCGACGACGACCTCCTGCGAATGCGCAACTTCGGCAAGAAGTCGCTCGACGAGATGAAAGAGCGGCTGCGCATGCGTGGCTTCATTCTTCCCGACAGCGAAGAATCGTCGCTTGGCGACGACCTCGAAGATGTCGACGAGGAAGAGCAGTTCGACGATCTGCCCCCCGAGGAGGCCTAGGCAATGGCCCATCGCATCGACGGCCGCAAGCTTTCCCGCAAGCAGGGTCCGCGAATTGCCCTGTACAAGAATCTGACCGTGTCGGTCCTGCGCTACGAACGCATCCAGACCACCGAGGCCAAGGCCAAGGAGATCCGGGGTCGGGTTGAGCGCATGATTACACTGGCCAAGCGCGGCGATCTGGCCGCGCGACGGACGGTCATCTCGGAGTTCCCGAACGAGCCTCTGGTCGTTACCAAGCTCTTCAATGAAATCGCGCCCAAATACGCCGATCGGACCTCGGGTTTCACCCGAATCGTCCACCTCGGTCAGCGATATGGCGACGCCGCTCACATCGTTCAAATAGAACTGGTCTAGTACATCCAGCAATGCGCCGGCCGAGAGGCGACGAATGAGTGCTCGAGAGAGCACACCGGTGCGCTATCGCGCACTGGTTGAATACGACGGCACGGACTTCGCCGGGTTCCAGGTTCAACCTGGAGCACGGACGGTCCAGGGAGAACTCGAAGCCGCACTGGCGACGATCTCCGGTGAAAGCCGGGTCAGAGTCGTAGCGGCGGGTCGAACCGACGCTGGGGTTCATGCCACAGGGCAGGTGATTGCATTTACCGACCCGAATGGCAGACTGGCGAAGGAGCTGGTGAGGGCCCTAAACGCCCTGCTGCCAGAGGACGTGGCAATCCGAGAGGTGCGGCTCGTCCAGGCCGAGTTCAACCCACGCTACGCGGCGCGATACCGGGAGTATCGTTACACCGTCTGGAACGGGCCGCGAAGCCCGCTCCGCGAGCGTTTTGCGCTCGGGGTGCGGGACTCACTAGATACCGCCGCGATGGAGCGGGCCGGGTCGGTCCTGGTTGGCCGTCACGACTTCAGCGCCTTCGGGGTGGCGAACCGGCAGCCGGTGCGGACCGTTCACTGGGTCCGAATCCGGCGGGAAGGTCCGCTCGTGACGATCGACGTTGCGGCCGATGCCTTCCTCCGCCAGATGGTGCGAAGGATCGTGGCCGTCCTCCTGGAGGTCGGACACGGAAAGATGAACGAAGAGGCAGTCGCCGAAGCGCTAGCGTCAAGGCGACCGGCCTTCCACGGGGTTACGGCCCCGGCGAAGGGCCTCTGCCTCCGGCGAGTCGTGCTTGGTCCAATGAGGGCCAAGGCGACGCCGGCAAGCATGACCGCCAGATCGAACGGAGAACGATGACCGCGAAGACATATACGGTCCGTGAGAGCGAGATCGAGCGACGCTGGTACGTCGTGGACGCGACGGACGAGACGCTCGGTCGTCTTGCGTCGCGCATCGCTCGCGTCCTCGAAGGCAAGAACAAGCCGGTCTACAGCCCTACGCTGGACTCCGGCGACCACGTCGTCGTCGTGAACGCGGGCAAGATCGCGGTGACGTCCGACAAGCGCGAGACCAAGCTGTACATACGACACAGCGGCTATCCGCACGGGCTCAAGGAAGAGACTCTTGGCCACCTGCTGGAACGCCGGCCCGAAGAAGTGATCCGGCGCGCGGTGAAGGGGATGCTTCCTCACAACCGCCTCGGAGCTCAGCAACTGACCAAGCTCAAGGTCTACGCCGGCCCGGAGCACCCGCACCAGGCTCAACGGCCTGAGCCGTTCGCCTGACGAGGAGCGTCATGACAACCCCTGCGTACTACTACGGGACCGGTCGCCGCAAGACCGCCGTGGCTCGTGTCCGGCTGCTGCCCGGCTCGGGCGAGATCGTTGTCAACGATCGCAGCCTCGAAGCACACTTCGGGAACGCCATCGATGAGGCGAACCTCCGCCTGCCGTTCCGGGTGACCGGCACGGAAGGCACGTTCAACGCCCAGATCAAGGTCGAGGGCGGCGGCGTGACCGGACAGGCCGGTGCAATTCGCCATGGCATTGCTCGCGCTCTGCTTCAGCTGGACCCGGAGGGCAACCGCCTTCCACTCCGTCAGGCGGGCCTCCTAACCCGGGACCCTCGGATGAAGGAGCGGAAGAAGTACGGTCTCAAGCGCGCTCGCAAGGCCCCGCAGTACACGAAGAGATAGCCGGCGTTCCGGAGTCTCGTCTCAGGCGGCCAATCGCGTCGTTGGAACCTGCGGTCCTCGCTCGCGCACCAAAGCCAAGCTTGCTTGGCTCGCGCTCGTTCGCGTCCTCAGTTCCGCCTGGCGCTAAAGCCAGGCTTGCCTGGCTCCTCGCCGGAGACGCGACGCAGGAGCACCAATAGCCACCATTACGACCGCAGGAGAAATCCTGCGGTCGTTGTTTTGTGGTTCGCGTACCATTTCGGCTTCGCCGCGACAGCCCGTGCATGAGACGCGGGGCGGCGATAGAGGATGGCCAACGTGAGCACATCGCTGCAGGGCCGCGACCTTCTCAGTTCCGCTGATCTGACGCGAGCCGAGTACGAGCGCGTCTTCTCGACTGCCGTAGAACTGAAGCGCGAGTTCCGAGAGACTCGACGGCACGCACTGCAGCCTCTTGCCGGACGGAATGTCGCCCTCGTCTTCGAGAAGCCGAGCCTGCGCACGAGGGTGACGTTCGAGGCCGGCCTGAACCAGCTCGGGGGACACGCCCTGTATCTGGGCGAGGGAATCGGCTTCGGCGTCCGCGAGAGTGTCTCCGACATCGCCCACAACCTGGCGCGCTGGGTCGATGGGATCGTCATCCGCACCTTTGACCACTCGGTGGTCGCGGAGCTGGCGGCCGAGTCCGCTATCCCGGTGTTCAACGCCCTGACCGACGACGAGCACCCGTTCCAGGCTCTTGCCGACTTGCTGGCGCTGCGGGAACACTTCGGCAGCCTGGAGGGCAAGGTGCTGACCTTCGTGGGAGACGGAAACAATGTCTACCACTCGCTTGCTCTTGCCGGCGCCACCATGGGTATGGAGATTCGGCTAGCCCATCCCGACGGCTATCGACCACACGAGGCCATAGTCGCTCGGGCCGAGAAGATTGCCATGGCAAACGGGGGCAAGATCGTCATAGGACGGGACCCGCGTGAGATGACACCGGGATCAGACGCGCTGTATACGGATATCTGGGTCTCGATGGGGCAGGAGGAGCAGTCGCATGCCCGGTTCGCGGCCTTCGCGGGCTACTGCGTCGACTCCGTCTTGCTCGATCTGGCCGGACCGGACGCCGTCGCCATGCATTGCCTGCCCGCGCACAGAGGCCAGGAAATCACGGCCGATGTTCTCGACGGGCCCAGAAGCCTTGCCCTTGAACAGGCGGAGAACCGACTCCACGTACAGAAGGCATTCCTGCTGGAGTCGATCGGTCGCTGATCACAGCTGCAGACGTTGACGTCTGTCGAATTGGGCGGTTGGCGTAGGACCAAGCGCGGGTGCAGTTCGACGCATGTACCTGAGACGCCGCGCACGCCGGAAGGCATGATGTACGCATGACGGACGATCTATACGAGCGCTACAAGGAAGCTCTGCGTGTCGGGCACGTAGCCGTCCTGCGCGGGGCGCTTGGGGAAGCCAGTGAGGCGTATCGCACAGCCGCCTCGATCGCCCCATCACGTGCTCTGCCGCACACGAGTCTGGGTGGCGTTTTGCTGCGACTGGGTCGTCTCGAAGAGGCCTTAGCTGAGTTTGCCGCGGCCGTGGCCCGCGCTCCCCACGACGAAGGCGCTCTGCTCGGACAGGCCGAAGCCCTGAACATCGCCGGGCAGCGGATCGATGCGGCTGTAGCCCTTGACCACGTATCCGAGGTGCAAGAGGCGGCCGGTCGGTTGCCGGAGGCCGCGGACACGCTCCGACGAGCCATGGAGCTTGAAGAGTCGGCTGAACGCGGCCGGCGTCAGAGAGGTTTGGTGCGCCAGATTCGTCTGTCGGCAGGCGACCAGGCCGCCGAGCAGCTGCTGGCCCGAGCACTCCGGCTGCGCGACGAACCGGCTGCGGTAACAGCTGCGCCTACGATCGACGAGCCCCGGCACGGGCGGGTAAACGGGCCGTTCGTCGCTTCCGAAACGCCCGAGTCCGAAGCGGCGAGCGCCGAGCCTACGGTGGATCTGAGCCGGCAACCGTCGCCCACGCCGGCAACCGAAGCCTTGCATGACATGGGTGGCCAAGGATGGCCAACAGTCGTCATCGAGCTGGCTCCGCCGTCGGCCGAGGCTCTGGCCGGGGTAGGCGTCATGGATATTGGGTTCGATACGGCCAATCTGCGCGTCGGTGAAACCCGGCGCTCGCCCAGCGGTGACGAACTGCTGAACGCCGCGGAGGCCGCCGAACTGGCGGGGGACACGGCCGCGCTGCGGTCGCTCCTCGTGTGGACGGCGCGCTCCTATGCAAGTGAGGGCCGTTTCGAGGCCGGCCTCGACGCCATACACCGCCTCCTGCAGAGTGCGCCGGGCGATGTCGACGCCCATCTCGTGCTCGTGGAGTTGTACGTGGCGCGCGACTGGAACGCATTGGCAATGGAGAAGCTCGTTTTGTTGGATCGGCTGGCGGAACTCAACGACGATAAGGAGACTCACCAGCGCCTCTGCGCGGTGGCCGGCCGAACCTTCCCCAAGGACGAGCGCCTGAGCGCGCTCTGCTCTTGAATCTGGCAGTGGCCGGCTCGGGTGCCACGACCGCCCCCGAATCGCGTTCCTGCCGCTCGTGATGGCGGAGAGGGCTCCCGGCCGGTATAGACTAGAGCCCAGATGCAACTCATCCAATCGGCGCTCGAACAGGTTAGCCCGAACGTCGTAGCCGATGTTGCGATCACGGCCCTGCTGATCTACTGGCTCTTCAGCCTGATCAGAGGGACGCGCGCGGTTCGGCTTGTGATCGGCGTGTGCCTGCTTCTGCTCGTCTACGCCGCCGCCGTAACATTCGATCTCAAGCTCCTGAGGGTGATCCTGCAGACGAGCGCCTATGTGGGGTTGTTTGCCCTGGTAGTCGTCTTCCAGCCGGAGTTGAGGCGAGCCCTCGATCGAATCGGCCGGCTCGGATCCCTGGGCTGGCTCATATCCCCGGCAGAACAATCGACGGCCGCCCATATCGCGATCGCGGTGGCCAGCGCCGCCGAACGGCTGTCGCGCGAGGGGCACGGTGCGCTCATCGTCATCGAGCGTGAGACTGGCCTTCAGGAGATTGCCGAGAACGGCGTGATGCTCCACGCGGACCTCTCGGCCGACCTGCTCGTGACCCTCTTCTCGCCTAAGACACCACTTCACGATGGGGCGGTCGTTATCAGAGGCGACCGCATTCTCGCCGCCGGGGCGATACTGCCTTCCGCCGAGACCACCATCCCTCTGGAGCGCTTCGGGACTCGGCACAAGGCCGCACTCGGTATCACGGAACAGACCGACGCAATCGTTGTAGTCGTGTCCGAGGAAACCGGCCAAATGAGCCTCGTCGAGAGGGCCCGGATTGTTCGTAACCTGGACGAGGCAAACCTCGCCCGAGCCATTGCCGCGCTGCTGCATCCCACCACCGCTGGCGGCATCTTGGGCCACGATCGGACGCCTCCGCGCGGTGGGTCTGTTCGCGAGCTGGCCAGACGCGCTCGCTTAGGGGCGTGGACGCGAACGGTCGTCCGTCCGGGAAAGGGCCGCGGCCGCTCTCCGAAGGCCTCCAGCGACGCTGAGACCGAGGAGAAGGCGTCGTGAGAGTCGTGCGCTTCATCGTTAGAAACTGGCCGCTCAAGATCGGAGCGGTGATGCTGGCTGCGATCCTCTATGGGGCGATGGTCGTACTGCAGAACACGGGGGCTTGGCCGGGCAGCGTAGCGATCGAACTCACCAACCAGCCAGCCGACGGATATCTGGTCGATGCGAAGCTGATACCGGCGGTGGATGGGATCCGCTATTTCGCACCACCGGACGTGCCGGTGTCGCAGTCGAGCTTTCGCGCGACCGCAGACCTGAGCGGGGTCAAGCCAAGCGAGAACGACTCGCCTCCGATTCGCGTAACACTCAAGGCCGATGACTCGCGTATCCAGATCATCGACTACAAGCCCCAGCAGATCTTTGTCAGGCTCGACCCCCTGATCCACAAGCAAGTCAGCGTCAAGGTCTTCGAGTCGAATCTGCCTTCAGGCCTGCAGCCGGGCACGCCTGTTCTTGGCGTCGCCACGGTCGATGTCTCGGGAGCCGCAACTTATGTACGCCGTGTTGCCTACGCGCAGGCCGCTGTCCGGATCGACGCATCCGGTCTCGATGTCGACGAAAACGTCGATCTCGTGGCCCGTGATGCCTCGGACTTGAAGGTTGACAACGTGACCTTCAATCCGAGCACGGTTCACGTCCAGATTCAGGTTGGCAGCCAGCTGCGCACCGAGACCGTGCCGGTCAACCCGGCCCGCTCCATCGTTGGGGCTCCTGCGGCCGGCTACTACGTAACCTCGATTGACGTAAAACCGTCTGTCGTGTCGGTTCAGGGCCAGGCGGATGCGCTGGCACTACTCAAAGGCAGCGCAACCACGAAGCCGATCTCCATCGCTGGAGCCACCGGCGATGTCACGGTCAATGTAGGTCTCGACCTGCCGAGCGGAGTCAGCTCTGGTCAGGTGCAGTCCATCTCGGTCGTGGTCCACCTGGCCTCACCCGCGACAACCAGAAGCGTCAGTGTGGGCGTCGTGCCCACCGGGGCAAGGCCGGATCGCATCTACACTCTCTCGACGCCGAGCGTGATCTTGACCCTCGGAGGGGCCACAGCCTCGCTCAACGCGTTCGACACCTCCACTCTCGTCGGCTCCGTGTCCGTCGGGGACCTGGACGTCGGTGCCCACACCATCAAGATCAGCGTCGGCGTCCCGGCCGGCATCACCGTCGTGACCATCAGCCCGTTCCAGATAACTGTGACCGTCGCGAGCGCGCCGACGCCATCCCCGCCGCCGCCGCCGCCGGTCTTGCCCTAGGAGCGCCCTTTGCCCCGTCTTTTTGGCACGGATGGCATCCGTGGTACCGCCAATGTCGACCTGAAACCGACACTCGCCTACGCTCTGGGCCGGGCCACGGCCCACCATCTAGCCGGCCCGGGTCGTCCGATCGTCATCGGCCAGGACACCCGTCGTTCGGGTGACATGTTCACCGCGGCGCTGGTCGCCGGTATCACGAGCATGGGTGTGGACGCTCACCTCGTTGGCGTTGTGCCAACTCCGGCGCTGGCTTATATCACCGGCGCCGGCAAGTTCGCGGCCGGGATCATGGTCTCGGCCTCGCACAATCCCGCCAGTGACAACGGCCTCAAGGTCCTAGACGAGGGCGGCCTCAAGCTGGAGGAGGACGTCGAGGAAGAGCTCGAGCAGTTGATCTGGAACGCGGAAGAGTTGCCCGGCGCTCCGGCGGATGCCCTGGGCCTGGCCATTCCCGACCGGGACCTGCTGAATCTGTATCTGGACCACCGCCTCAAACTGGCAGCGACGACTGCCACGAGGCTGCATGTCGTAGTCGACTGCGCGAATGGTTCCGGCGGGATTGCCGCCGCCCAGATTCTGGAAGCTACTGGGGCCAAAGTCGACGTCCTGTTCAACGATCCAGACGGCTCGAACATCAACGCCGATTGCGGCGCCACCTGCCCTGGGGCGCTGGCGCTGGAGGTAGTGGCGCGCGGTGCTGACGTGGGCTTTGCCCTGGACGGCGACGCGGACCGGCTCATCGCCGTTGATGCCAGTGGTTGCGTCGTGGACGGCGATGCCGTGTTAGGCATTCTGGCTCTTGATCGTCTGGCCCGAAATTGCCTTCCGAACGGCGCCCTGGTTGTCTCTGTCCTTTCTAACGGCGGGCTGCAGAAGGTCGTCGAGGAGGCCGGCGGGCAAATCATCCGCACCCCGGTAGGGGACAAGTACATCCTCGAGGGGATGGTCGTGAACGGCGCCGGCCTCGGAGGCGAGAAGAGCGGCCACGTCATCATCCTCGAGTACACGACGAGCGGCGACGGAATAGTCACGGCTCTCGAGATTCTGTCAGTGATGACGAGGACCGCTCGCAGCCTGGCCGATCTCGCGTCCGATGTGCCAATGCTGCCCCAGCAACAGCGAACTATCCCGGCTCGTCACCGCGATCAATGGGAAGGTGATCCAGTCATTCGCAAGGCCATCGCCAGCGCCGAGTCCCGTCTCGGACCGGGCGGTCGAGTCCTGGTCCGGCCGTCGGGTACGGAGCCGGCGATCCGGGTCATGGTGGAGGGCGCCGAGGCCAGCCTGGTGATCGAGCTGGCCGACCAATTGGCTGCCCTGGCCGGTGAGCGGCTAAACTAGGCACCTTCGTCGGGGGCCGTGGTTACGAGACCGGAGGCTTGCTTATGTGCGGAATCGTCGGCTACACGGGACCTCGAGACGCCGGACCCGTCCTGCTCGATGGGCTGCGACGCCTCGAATACCGCGGCTACGACTCCGCTGGCATTGCTCTCGTCACTGAGGACGGCGACCTCTTCGTTGAGAAGCGGGCCGGCAAAGTGGCCGTCCTCAACGCTGCCTTGGGCGGTCAGCCGCCTCGAGCAGGGATAGGCTTGGGCCACACTCGCTGGGCCACTCACGGACGGCCGAGCGATCTCAACGCCCACCCGCACAGCGATTGCACAGGCCGAATCACCGTCGTCCACAACGGCATCGTCGAGAACTACCGCGAGTTGCGCGACGAACTGTCTGCCGCCGGCCACACTCTCCAGTCCGAAACTGACACTGAGGTCGTCGCCCACCTGGTGGAGGACGCCTACGCCGGCGACCTGGCGGATGCGGTACGCGTCGCCCTTGCCCGTCTCGAGGGCGCCTACGCGCTCGTGGTCATGAACCGAGACGAGCCTGAGCGGCTCGTGGGCGCGCGGTTGAACGCGCCCCTCATCGTCGGCGTTGGGGACGGCGAGAGCTTCCTCGCATCGGACGCCGCAGCCATCGTCGCCTACACCAAGCAGGTGATTTTCCTGGCCGATGGCGACGTGGCCGACGTGACGCCCCGCACGGTCGTGATAACCGACCACTCCGGAGCGGTGATCGAGCGACCGATAGACATCATTGCGTGGTCTGCCGAGGCGGCCGAGAAGGGCGGCTACGCCCATTTTATGCTCAAGGAGATCCACGAGCAGCCTGCGGCCTTGACCTCAGCTCTGGCCGGCAGGCTTCGCCACAACTCAGTCTGCCTCGAGGAACTTGACCCAATCCGGGAGCGCTTGACCGGCATCGATCGCGTGGAACTGATCGCCTGCGGCACGGCTTACTACGCCTCGTTGGTCGGCGCGGCGCTCTTCCAGGAATGGCTGGGCGTCCCGGCCCGTTCCACGGTTGCCTCGGAGTTCCGCTACAGCCCGCCGCCCCTTGACCCGCGAACGCTCGTCGTGGCAGTGACTCAATCCGGCGAGACTGCCGATACGATCGCGGCCTCGCGTCTGGCCGGCGACCGCGGTGCGCTCGTCATTGCTGTGACCAACACAGTCGGTTCGGCGATCACACGTGAGTCCCATGCCGCGGTATTCCTGCAGGCCGGACCAGAGGTAGCCGTGGCGGCCACGAAGACGTTCGTGACCCAGGTTGCCACGCTGGTCATGCTTGCCGCCGACGTTGCCCACACCCTCGGCCGATTGCCGGCTGAGAGGGAGCACGAACTAGTGGCGGCGCTGCGGCGCCTGCCGGACCAGGCTAAGCGGGCGATCGAGCTGGCCGCTGCCACTGAGGAGATTGCCAGCCGATACGCCGATGCGGCCGGCTTCATGTATATCGGTCGGTCGTTTGGGTACCCGGCCGCGCTTGAAGGCGCACTCAAGATCAAGGAAATCAGCTACCTCCACGCCGAAGGTTATGCTGCCGGCGAATTGAAGCACGGTCCCATCTCGCTCCTAGACGCGGACGTGCCGCTCGTCGCCGTGGCCACGCGCTCGGTGGTCTACGAGAAGGTGATCAGCAACCTCATGGAGGGCAAGGCCCGGGACGCACGCGTGCTGGCCGTCGCCACGGAAGGCGACGCTCAGATCGAGCGGCTGGCCACGGATGTCATGTGGGTTCCCGATACGCTCGAGCCACTGAGTACGATTCTGGCGGTCATCCCGCTGCAACTCTTTGCCTACTACGTGGCAGTCAAGCGAGGCCGCGACGTCGATCAGCCGCGCAACCTGGCCAAATCGGTGACGGTGGAGTAGGTGGCAAGCCCGCGCCAGCCAGCCAAATCCGGCCAGGGCCGCGAGGCCGCGACTGGCTCCGTCGGTCCGGCCGTGGCCGCAGGTCCGGCGGCTGCTCTGCCCGCGCCGCCGCCGGAGACGACCGAACTCGGCATCGACATCATCCGCGTTGACCGCATCGAACGGTCGCTGGCTCGTTTCGGCGATCGCTTCGTGGCGCGGGTTCTCACGCCGACCGAGGCGGCCTACGTCCGGAACCGCCCCGAGACAATGGCCGGCCGCTGGGCCGCCAAGGAGGCCGTCTCCAAGGTGCTGGGCCTGGGCGTGCGGGGCATTGGCTGGCGCGATATCGAGATCGAACGTCTGCCCACCGGCCAGCCTTCCGTGAAGCTGCACGGCAGGGCCCAGAAACGCGCCGAGCAACTGGGAATGGGTCGCGTCGCGGTCTCGATCAGCCACGAGTCCGAGTTTGCGGTCGCGATCGCTTTCGGGATCCGGACGACCGGCGGCCGGTTTCTGTATCCGCCCGATGTCGAGGAGCGCCTGAGCGAGCACGAGGCGCGGATCATGAAGCGCTTCGAGCGTCTGCGGGGAATGGCAAAGGAGGTTGCTGAGATGGAAGGCAAGCTCACCGCCGCGCCCGCGCCCGCGCCCGTGCCCGTGCCCGTGCCCGTGCCGGCGCCTGCGTCCGCGCCATACGAGGGGACGGAATGAGCGGTCGAGTGGTTCCTGGGCCGATCCATCTCGACGATGCCGCCGCCGCCGCGCTTCTTCCGCCCCGGCCGGTGCGGGGCCACAAGGGCACGTTCGGGAAGCTCCTCGTGATCGCCGGGTCCGTGGACTATGCCGGCGCGGCCCTCCTGGTGTGTACGGCCGCCGGCCGGGCCGGTGCGGGTCTGGTGACCCTGGCCACGCCGGAGTCGCTGCAGCCCCTCTTCGCCGCCAAGGTTGTGGAAGCCACCACGCTCTCCCTGCCTGAGGACGACGTCGAGGAGGTGGACCCGGAGGGGGCCCTCGCCCGAATCCTGGACCACGACCATGACGCACTCGTGGTTGGGCCCGGCCTCCGACCCAGCCTCTCAATGACGGAGCTGATCCGCGGCCTGCTGGCCCCGGCCGAGGACGGCGAGCCGGCGCCCGCGGTACTCGATGCCGAGGCGCTGCGATCCCTGGCCACCGTGGACAACTGGGCCGCGGATGTGGCCGCTCGCTGTGTCCTGACGCCGCATGTCGGCGAGTTCCTGAGACTGCGTGCCGCCGACGGCCACGACCCCGACAAGCACGGCGACCTCGTCTTCGATGATGACTGCCGCGTCGAGGCCGCTCGCGAGGCGGCCCGGGAGTGGGGCCAGGTCGTGGTGCTCAAGGGTGCCCGAACAGTCATTGCGGATCCGGATGGGCGGGCGGCAGTCTCCCCGTTCGAGAACCCCGCCCTCGCCAGCGCCGGCACGGGCGATGTGCTGGCCGGAACCATCGGGGCGCTTCTGGCCCAGGGCCTGGGCACATTCGAGGCGGCTCAGCTGGGTGTCTACCTGCATGGCATGGCCGGTGAGGCGGTCCGGGCGCGCATTGGGGACGCCGGCCTGCTCGCCTCCGACCTCACGATTGAGCTGCCGCTGGCCCGCAAGCGCCTGGCGGAAGGGACGAGGGGCTAGTGATTTCGACGCCCAGAGTCGCGGTCGTCAGCGTCGTCTCCACGCGCCATCCGTTGATCGAGGTGGCTCCAGGCGGAGCGCTTCCGGCCCTGCCGAAGTCCGCCTGGTTGGAGATCGACCTCGACGCCATAGTGGGCAACGTTCGCCTGCTGCAGGGGCTGCTTCCGGCCGGCACACGAGTGGAGGCGGTGGTCAAGGCCGACGCCTATGGCCACGGTGCTGTGGCTGTGGGGCGGGCGCTCGTCGCCGACGGCATCGCCGGCCTGTGCGTGGCTACGTTCGACGAGGCCCTGGAGTTGCGGCAGGCGGGCATTCGCGTCCCGATCCTGATTCTCTTCCCGATTCCGGCCGAGCTGGCGCCCGATGCGCTGCGCCACGTCCTCTCGATCACCGTCGGCGATCGGTTGCTGCTGGAACGGACTCTGGCCGCGCTGGAGAGCGTGCCGGCAGAAGTGGAGGGCCGGCTGGCGGTACATGTCGAGGTCGAGACGGGCCTGGGCCGCGGCGGCGTGTTGCCTGACGACGCGGCGTCGACCGCGGCCACCATCGAGGCCTGCCCGCGGACTCGTCTCGCGGGCCTGTGGTCGCACCTGCAAGCGGCCGGCGACTCGCACACCACCTCAGGCCAGGACGCCCGTTTCGGGCTCGCAGCGGGGCTCCTTGAGAATGCCGGCATTACACTTCCGACCCGCCACATCGCGTCCAGCGGCGGCCTTCTGTCTCCGATTGTGGGAACGTACGACGTGGTCCGTATCGGCATCGCCGGCTACGGCATCGTTCCGGACGGCCTTACCCCAGCCGCCGGGCACGCGACCGCAGCCGCGGCTCTGCGCCCAGCCATGTCCCTCAAGGCGCGGCCCGTGCGTGTGGTCTGGCTCGAGGCCGGTTCGGGAGTCAGCTACGGCCCAACATTTACGACATCGCGTCGCAGTCTGATCGCCACGTTGCCGCTGGGCTATGCCGACGGCTACCCCCGCAGCCTCTCAAACAAGGCTCAGGTTCTGGTGCGCGGAATGCGAGTCCCGCAGGTCGGAACCGTAGCCATGGACGCCATCATGGTTGACGTCACCGACGTGCCGGGCCCAGACGTAACCATCGACGAAGAGTTCACGCTCATGGGAGAGCAGGGCGGTGGGCGGATAAGTGCACTTGAGGTGGCGCGGTGGGGCAACACCATCTCGTATGAGGTGCTAGCCGGGATGTCTGGGAGGTTACCCCGGGTGTACTATGCGGCAGCCGAGGCGGTTGCCATGCGCACACTGGCGTGCGAGGCAGGTCTGGGGCGGGGGACGCCCGATAGCCGTTTCTCCGGCAAATCCGAGGATGAACCGGGTTTGCTCGATCATGAGTGACAGGCTCAGCAGCGACGATAATGGAGAGCATTCGGACTTGATCGAGATGCACGGCCGCTCTGAAGAGCACCGCGACGACCTCGTCGAGCAGGCAGCTCGCGAGATTCAGTTGCGCGGTTTGACCGTGCCCGCGGTCCTGTTTCTGCAAGCCAGCCGTCCCTACCGTCCCCTCGGCAGCAGTGCGATGGTTTTCTTCGATCCCACGCTCCATCACGTATTCGGCGGCGATTTTCCCGTTGCAACCGAGATCATGGCCGACGATCTCGGCATCGAGCAGTTGATCGAACGCCTGCAGGACCCGGATGTGGAGATTGCCTACGACGCCTAGCCTTGCGACGCAGGCGCAGCGCGCTAAGGCGGACGACGGTCGGAGGGGCGGGTAGCATAGCCAGGTGACCAGCCAGCCTCGAGCCTTCTTCACTATCGACCACGGCTCGGCAACCACGTCCGCAGCCCTGCTCGGACACGTCGGCGGCCGATGGCGTCTCATCGCCCATACCTCGGCGCCCTGCAGCGTCGCTGTTGAGGCACTGCTCGCGGGCCTGCTGAACCAGCTCCGTCATACAGACCGGGCTCTCCTTGACGAGATCGCCGCCGGCGAGGGCGTCGCCGACGAAGTCGACGTTCGCGCCATCGTCGCCACGTGGCCGCGGCTCATTGCTCGCACCACGCCGCAGCGGCGAATAGCCGTACTGGCGGGATCGCGCCGGCAGCGGCGTCGCCTCGAGGAGTCCGCGCTGCGCGCCGGCTGGCTCGTAGCAGGCGGCAGCGCGGACGAGGACGATCCGATCGTGCTCAGCCGCTTGATGCTGTCGCCCACGACCAATGCCGTTCTTCTGGGAGCAGACCATGCTCCGGGGGGCGATGAGAAGCGTCACCTGCCCGATCTGGCGGCCCTGGTGGCTGCCGCCGCGCGGCTGCGCCCGGAGTTGACCGTTATTCTCGCCGGCGGCGCGGCTGCCTTCGAGATGGCCTTCGCAGCTAATGGTGACGTGCGGTCGACCGCCGCCGCTCCCGATACGGTGCCGCATGTGGCGCCCGGGACGCCCGACAAGGGCCCCGTCCAGACGAAGATCGCCGCCCTGGTGACGCCCTCCGACGAGCCGACCGGCGAGGACGCGCTGGAGCCGGCGGCCCCTGTGGTCGGCGAGGGTGTGGCCGAATTCGTGCCGGCCCCAAGTCTGGTATCCCCGGCCGCGACGGACGCCCCGGACGCGACGGCCGTGGCGAGCGCAGCGGTGCCGGCCTTCGGGGCTGTCCCGGTGCCGCAAGCCCCCTCCTCCAGGATCGTCCATTCCACCGAGAGCTACAGTTCGGGGTCCCACGTTCTACTGGCTCCGGATTCGGAGGCCGGCCAACCGGCGGGCTCCGCGCTGCAGCAGATTCTCGAAGGGCTGCGGGCGGTCGACAACGACAGCCGGCTCGGGGTGGCCCGTTCCATTGCCTCCCTGGCGTGCGTACTCGATCGTTCCATCGAGGTCGTAGAAGTCGGTCTGCAGGGCGGTCTCCGGGCTCGGTCGGAACCGGTCGGTGAGGGGCACCTTGCCGTCGTCTCGTCACACGCCTCTCTGGCGGAGGCATCGTTTGCACCGTCCGAGCTGTCCGAGGAGGTCGTGGATGGCGTGATGGCCTGGTCGACGACCACGCAAGACCGGCACCGACTAATGGATCGTCTCAATGACTTGCGTCTGACTCCCTGGGGCGAGGCCGACGGCGATGGCGCCGTGTTCCGGCTCGCGGCCGCCAAGGCGGCCCTTGCTCGACTCGTTGAGGCGACCCCCGAGATCACGGCCCACCCAATGCCGGAACTCCTCGTGGCCGCAGGTGGCCTCCTTAGCTCCCTGCCTCCATCGGCCGTGGCTCTGGCCCTGGCGGACCTCGTCCGTCGGGCCGGGGTCAGCAACCTTGCCTGTGACCAGGCGAGGCTCCTGGGGCCGCTGGGCGTCATCGAGGACGAGACGCAACGACGCCGCCTGCTGGCCGATCTCGCCGACGACACCCTGGTTCCACTCGGGAGCCTGATTCTGCCGTCAGGCTTGAAGAACGGTCGTAGCGCCGGCCATCTGCGGCTCAAAGGCCCAGTCTCCATCTCCGAGATCGAGCTTCATCCGGGCGCGGTACAGGTCTTGGACCTGCCTCCCGGCAGCGCCGCCAAGGTCGATGTGGACTTCAGGGACGCGGTCCGGTTGAATGATCGGGGCCACCACTTCTCGGTCGATGTCGCCGGCGGGCTCGCGGGCCTGCTCGTTGATCTGCGCGACATCCCGCTCCGGATGTCTGACCGGCCCGAATCGCGACGCGCTGCCCTGGAAGCCTGGCAGCGCGGAATGTGGCCCGAGGTCGACGAATGAGCATCATGGACCGACCGCCAGCGGAGATCTCGCCCGAGCTGGCCCGCGTGGCCGGCCGCCGCGTGATTGTTTTCTCACCGCTGATCCGATTCCGGTTGGGTCCTGGCGATCGAGCCCTGGTGGCTCGGGGCGATTTGATAGTGCCGGGCATGCCCATCGCTGAACGGACTCCCGATGCCTCCCTCGTGGACGTCGGCCGTATTGGGTCGGCCGCAAGCGGCCGGGCCGGCCGGCCGCAGCCCGAAAAGCCCAAGAAGGCCGCGGGCGACGAGGGGCCGCCGCCGATCTGGCGGGAGGGTCACTCCGACCTGGGCGCCGCCGCGTCGAACGGCCGATTCTCGAGGGCCGCGGCGGAAGCGGCGTTCAAGGTGCCGCCTCCAATCAGTGCCTCGCCCCGAAATGAGCGCCGCCGCCCGCCGGTGCCAGGTAAGTGGTGGGTTGGCGGCGATGAGCGCCGCGACAAAGCGGACCGGGGCAAGCCCGTGGCCCGCGTCGGCGGCACGCTGCTCTTCGAGACCAACGGCCGCTGGCGCGCCGCCGCGGGCGAGCGGCATGAGATTGTGGATTCGCCCGTCGCCGGCATCATTCACGAGGCCCGCAACGGGGTGGAGGTCACTCTGCAGGTGACCGGCGCGGCACTGCCCGCCGCAATCGCCGCCGGTGAGCCGTCCCGCGGTTACCTGGACGTGCCACGCCTTACGGACGGCGATCTGTGGGCCAGCGCCCTGGACGTAGGCCGTTCCGGCGCCATTGTCGTTGCTGGGAGTCGGATCTCGGCCCAGGCGATCAGTCGGGCCCGGGCGATGTCAATTCGTGGGCTCATCGCCGGTTCAGTTGGGCAGGGGGAGTTGCGCGACCTCGCGGCGTCGGAGTCGCGGCAGAAGGCAAGTCTGGCACCGTCCGTGCCGTTCGGCCTTATCGCTCTCGACGGCCATCAGCGCCGGCCCATTGCCACGCCCATCCTGGCCCTGCTCGCCTCGTTGGCCGGCCGGGAAGTGGCGATCATCACCGACCCTCCGCTTCTCGTGTTCGACGTGGCCGAAGTGCCTCTGCCGGAACTCCCGCCGGACTGGATTCGCGTGCGCAGCGGATTGCACGCCGGTCGCGAGGGCCGCTGGATCGAGCCGACCGGGCTATATCGGTTCCGGGGCGGAATCCACCTCGAGGGAGCTGTGGTCCGCTTCCTCGACGACACCGAAACGACGATCCTGCCGGTCTCGGACCTGGAGCGGTTCATCTTCTAGGAGAACTGCCCTGACCGAACGCCGGGGCGGCTGACATTCGAGGACGGCACCGCCCGCGTCATCGGCGTGCCTCCGAGGGGCAGCGTGAAGTTGGGACGGGCTGACGGACGAGGCCCTGATCCACGCCAGCCCGGAGCCGGTCCCGTCGTCCTGCCCGGTCGGTTGGCTCGTAGACTTGTCGGCCGCGAGCCCGCACGATGCCCGCCGATCGGGTGCCCGGAGCGGTGGAGACGGCGTTTCGGGTAACCTCGCGGGGTGAACCCAGGGCAGAGCCTCGAACGGATAGTCGTGACCAGCGAGCCGGCGGAGACGCGCGCTCTGGCAGCCGCATTGGCGGTGGCTGCGCGGCCGGGTGACCTGATCAGCCTCGTGGGCGACCTGGGTGCGGGCAAGACGCAGTTCGCCAAGGGCTTTGGGGCGGGGCTCGGGATCAGCGACACGATCGTATCGCCGAGCTTTGTGCTGATGGCCGAGTATCGGGGCCGGCTGCCGCTCTTCCACGTTGACCTGTACCGCCTTGCCGACGCCGCCGAGGCGCTGGCGGGTGGCCTCATCGATGACCGGCAGGCCGAAGGCGTCACGCTCGTCGAATGGGCCGAACGGCTGGCGGACGCTATGCCGGCCCAACGGCTGGACGTGATCATCGATGGCGCGGGTGACGATCCTCGGCGGATCGCCATTCGAGCGGCCCATCGCAGCTACGCTCGATACATCGAGGCAGTGCCGATCGAGTTGGTGGCCGCGACCGACGAGGCCGACAGATGAGCGAGCGGCGGCTGCTGGCGATCGACACATCGGGCACTAACGCCCTGGTGGCCCTCGGCGAGACCGATGGCTCGCTCCTGACTGAGAGTCGCTGGCTGGCGGGCTATCGCCACGGCGAGGAGCTGCTGACCCGGATCGACGAGATGCTCACCACCACGGGTACGCCAAAGGCGGAGATCGGTGGGATCGTGGTCGGCACCGGACCGGGCGCCTTCACGGGGTTACGCGTCGGCCTGGCTACCGCAAAGGCATTTGCTCGCGGACTCGGCGTGCCCATCGCCGGCGTACCGACGTCGGAGGCGCTGCTCGATGCAGCAAGCCTGGCAGGAACGCCCGAGGGGACGCAGGTGGTCCTGCTGTTGCCGGCCGGACCTTCGGACAGAGTCGTGGTCGCCGGAGGCATAGCCCGGCTGGTGCGTGGCGGCGACGAACTCGAGGTCGAACCCGGCGCGACGCTAGTTGCCGTGGACCTGCCGGGCCGCGCCCCCACCGAAGCGCTTGAGCGCGGCGCGCTGGCAGAAACCGGGCTCTCGGCGGCGCTGTTGCGGCTCGGCGCCCAGCGGCTTGCTCAGGGCGGCGACGACGTCGCCCGCCTCGTTCCGGAGTACGTGACGCTGCCGCGCGGGGTTCCGGCGATGAAGGGAGAGGTGCGATGGTCGCACGACCGCCGGTAGCGATCGTTGTTGACCGCATGACCGTGGACGACTTGCTCGTCGTCCAAGCCATCGAGCGCGAGAGCTTTAGCACGCCCTGGCCCGCACACGCCTATCGCCAGGAGATCGAGCAGAACCGGCTGGCCCACTACATCGTGGCCCGCTACCGAGACCAAATAGTCGGCTTCGCCGGAATCTGGCTGCTGGTGGATGAGGCGCACATTACGACTTTCGCCACGCGGACGGCCTGGCGGCGGCAGGGGATTGGGGAGCGACTGCTGGTTGCCCTGCTTGACCTTGCTCTGGCCCGCGGCGCGAAGGAAGCGACGCTGGAGGTTCGGCCGTCGAATATCCCGGCCAAGCGGCTGTACGAGAAGTACGGCTTCAAGGTGGTCGGCGTCCGGCCGCGCTATTACAGCGATAACAACGAGGACGCCCTGATCATGACCACGGATTCGCTCGACGGGCGGCCGATGCGGGATCGGCTGGCCGAGCTTCGGGCGGCGCTGGCGGCCCGGCCGGACATCGAACTTGGATTGAACGGACTGCCGATTAACCGAACCAGGGCGGCCGCGGCCGATGGCGCAGGACCGGCGGCAGACGATGCCGCGGAGCCGGCGACCTCAGCGCCATCCTCCTCGATCCCGGAGCCGAGCGAGTCGCGTGAGTCGCGAATCATTCGGCCCAGCGGCGTGACGCGGAGGCCCCTGTGACCGGCGGGCTGATTCTGGCCGTGGAGTCGAGTTGCGACGAAACCGGCATCGCCATAGTGGAGGACGGGCGGCGAATCCACTCCAACGTCGTGGCCAGCCAGGTGGCGATGCACGCGGCGTCAGGCGGGATCGTGCCGGAGGTGGCGGCGCGGGCCCACCTGCGCTGGATCGTGCCAACTCTGGACGAGGCCTGGGCCGCTGCCGGCGTCACCTGGGACGACATCGAGGCCGTGGCGGTCACCGAGGGGCCGGGGCTGGCGGGCTCGCTGCTGGTGGGCATCAACTTCGCCAAGACGCTGGCCTACGTCCACGGCAAGCCGCTCGTGCCGGTCAACCACTTGGAAGGCCACCTGTACGCGGCCTGGCTGGCGGACGAGACACGCGAGGTTGCGGAGCCGATCTTGCCGCTGGTGGCCCTGATTGTGTCGGGCGGCCACACCTTCCTCGTCGAGATGCGCGATCACCTTGAGTACAAGCTGCTCGGCGAAACGGTGGACGATGCGGCCGGCGAGGCGTTCGACAAGGTCGGCCGACTGCTGGGCCTGCCGTACCCGGGTGGGCCGGAGATAATGAAGGCGGCCGCAGGGGCGGTCCTGCAGGACGTGGTTTTCCCGCGGGCGTGGCTGGGAGACTCGTTCGACTTCAGCTTCAGTGGACTCAAGACGGCGGCAAGGCGAACGATCGCG
>JAYUDR010000133.1:0-12408 GCA_043739665.1 Chloroflexota bacterium | reverse complement strand
CCAACGGAGCCGTCCGCGCTGTCGGCTGCCACTCGTGAGATTTAGGCCCAGATCCGGTTCTCCTCGATGGCCTCAGCTGAGCTGAGATGACCTCCGGCCTCCAGGAACTCCCGAGAGCTTCGACGAGCGGATCGCGGAGATAAGAGGCGAACCCGACCGATGACCCCGTGCATCGGGCCATACTCGCCGGTCGCAGCGATCAAAGCGAAGTCCGTCGAGAACGCTCCTGCTCGTTCGGTCGACCCGGATTCGCACACACGCCGAGAGACGCCGCGTCCGGCGTGTAGCTTGCCGTGGTTCGGGATGCGGTCTCGGCCGTCGTCCGAGCTCAGGACTGCCGTTCCCACACAGGCTGACGGTCGCTCCACCGGAGTCCCTCGCAGATGGTACGCAGGATGGTACGCAGAAGGCCTTGACTCTCCCAGGTTGGTCGGCGTAGCGTTTTCGGTGGCGACTGGCCCAGGTCCAGGTAAGGCACACCGGACCAAAAGAGAGCGCTCGCCCCCACTTTTCGGAGCCACCTCCGCGAGCTCTTGACGGCGATAGCTGTGAGCAAAGCGTCGGCTGATTCCGGCTATCCAAATCAGATAGGAGGTCATGACATGGCACTTAGCAGGCACATTCCCATCACCAATGAGCTCGTGTTCCCGGCAGGGGCATATGCCGTTGGAGGCGTAGAGCAGGTCGTCGACTTCGAGGCCTCGACCCGTGAGCAGCGGGTCCAGGCGCACGATCGCGACTCTGGCCTGCCGACCTGGGCGATCTCGGTCTTCGACGCCGATCCCGAGGCACGAGCGAAGGTCGTTCGGGTCAAGATCTCGTCCCGCATTCCGCCCGTCCTTCCGCAGGCGGCGGCGGGATCGCCGTTTCCGGCGGTGGCCTTCGAGGGACTGACTGCCACGCCCTACGTGGACACCTCAGGCTCCCGGCCACGGCTGGCGTATTCGTTCCGGGCCACGGCGGTTCGAGGCGCGTCCCCGAAGACGCAGGTCCCGCAGCCGCTCCATCGTCCCGAGCAGGGCGCCTGAGGAAATAGCGGTGCTGGTCGCTGCGTCTCGGTCCACGACTCAGCCCGCGTCCCTGGCGGTGCTCTCGCGCCTCTACGGCGCGGGTGCACCGACCGTCGTCGAGTTGATCCGCCGGACCGGCGGCTGCACCTCGCCGATCCGTCTCGAAGGTGAGTCGGTCGCCGTCTCGGCAAGCTCAGGAGCGATCCTCGCTCGGCGATCGACGGGAGCCGGAGCTCCGGGCTTCGTCCTCGTGGCCTGTGGCAACCGACGCGAGTCGCGGTGTCCTCCCTGCTCAGAGCGCTACCGCCGTGACGCCTACTTCCTCGTCGCGGCCGGGCTGTCCGGGAGCCAAGACAAAGGTGTCTCGACTCACGTTGCTTCGCACCCGCTTGTGTTCGCGACGTTCACGGCGCCGTCGTTCGGCGCGGTCCATCGCCGGGTTGTCGATGCCGGTGGCGGTGCTCGCCGCTGCCGGCTCGGTGGCCCGTCCGACCACTGCAAACACGGCATCCCGATGCGCTGCCCCGAGCGTCACGTCGAGGGCGATCCTCGGATCGGCGCAGCGCTCTGTCCTGCCTGCTACGACTACGAGGCCGCGGCCCTCTGGAACGCGAACCTTGGAGCGCTGTGGCGACGGACGATCACGTACCTGCCACGCGAGCTCGCTGCCTTGTCGCGGCTCAGCGTCGCAGCGCTGCGCAGTCAGGTCCGCGTCGCCTATGCGAAGGTCGCGGAGTTCCAGGCCCGGGGTGCCGTGCACGTCCATGCGGTGATCCGGCTCGACGGACCCGACGGTCCCGACACCGCGCCGGCGGGCGGAGCGACGGCGCAGCGTCTAGCGGAGGCCGTCGCCCGCACGGCGGCGCGGGTAGCGGTCACGGTGGCAGGACCCGACGGTCGCGAGCTGATCGTTCGCTGGGGCGTACAGGTCGACGTCCGGCCCATCTCCCGCAACACGAGCGATGGCGATGCCGACGGGAACGCAGTCGCAGGCTACCTCGCAAAGTACGCAACTAAGGACGCAGGCGTTGGTGGCGGCCTGGACCGACGGATCCGCGTCGAGGGAGTGATCGAGCGAACGGAGTTGACGGATCATGCCCGAGCGCTGATGCGTTGCGCCTGGACTCTGAGCCCCCGCTGGGCACATACCCTCGGCTTTCGCGGCCACTTCCTGACGAAAGCCCGTCGCTACTCGGTCACCTTCGCCGCGTTGCGAGGCGTCCGAGCCGAGTATCGAGCCCAAGCCGATCCCTGGGTCGCCCAGATCCGCGCCAAGGCCATATGCGACCAGGTCGTCATCCGACGGAGCTTCCACTACGCCGGATCAGGGCTATCCCCGGCCGAGCGGGCCGTGGCCGCGAGTATCCGTGGAAGCGAAGTCGGCGCGAGCAACCCCGCGGCGGGCTGGCGCAATGCGCGCACCTACGACGTGGGGCGCGTTCGTCGGATTGACCTGATCCAAGTGGGCGAAATCGTCCGATGAGCGAACGCCCGGTGGCCGATCCGATCATCACCGCCTTGCGCTTGGCGCTCGCGGAGATCGCCGCGCGCCGGAATGCTGAATCCTCTGCAAGCCGTGGCAAGATGGCACCGACAGCGAACCGAAAGGACACGGCGGCATGAGCGACTCGAAGGCAGTAGTCCGATGAACAGACTTCCTAGCTCCGTCGACGATCTCCGCGGCCTTCGAGCCGCGCGCTGGATCCGCGAGTCGACAACCGGCCAGTTCGACCGCTACGGCCCCGAGGCACAGGCAGAATTGCAGGATGGCGCCGTTGCCCGCCTAGGTCTCGCCGACACCGGCCTGGAGTGGCGCATCGCCCACAGCGGCCGGACGGTATACCGCAGCCCGGCCATGGCGGCCATGCTCGATGCCGCAGCCACCGGCGCCTTCGACGTCCTGCTCGTGGGCTATGTCTCTCGCTGGCAGCGCAACCTGCGCCAGACGTTGAACTTGCTCGAAGACGTCCTGCACCCCGCCGGGGTCGCCGTCTGGTTCGCCGACGAACAGATCCTGTCCAGCTGTGAGCGCGACTGGGACCAGCTCGTGGCCGAAGCCACCGATGCCGAACGCTATTCCCGCCGGCTCTCCCGCCGGATACGCGAGGGCTATGCCTCTAAGCTCACCAAGCAGCACGACCCGGGCGGCCGGGCACCATTCGGCTTCCGCCGTGACGATCGAAAGCTCCTCGAGCCCGTGCCAGCGCAGCTCGACACCGTCCGCCGCGCGTTCGAGCTTGCAGCCGCCCGCCTCACCGATCGCGTGGTCGCCGCCCATACCGGGATCGGACTGCACACGGTCCGCGGCATGCTCAACAACCCGCTATACGCCGGCCGCCTACCCGATGGCTCCGACACGCATTTCGAACCGATCATTGCCCGCGAAACCTGGGACGACGTACAGGCAGTACGGGAGACTCGACGCACGCGTGACGGTCACCCGGCTACGCATCGGACCTACGCGCTATCCATGCTCCGCTGCTCAGCCTGTGGTCGAAGGCTTATCGGGGACACCGGCCGATATCGCCACACCGAGCCCTGCGAGGCGTTCATCGCGGCTTACCACGCGCCAGCCAAGGCGCTCCGTGGCCAGCATCGCCGCACGCCCGGTCACAGCTACCAGGCGGCCGAGTATGAGCACGTTGTGGGCAAGATCCTCGAACGCGTCTCGTTCGGAGCCGACACTATCGCCGAAGTGATGACCGGGCAAGTGAGCGCCGAGGCCGACCGCTTCGCCCTGGTCCGGATCGAGCGCGAACGTGCCGATGCCCTCGCCGCCTATCGCCGCCACCGTGACCCTGCCCGCCTTGAGGCTGAGATGGCGCGACTCGATGAGGCAGAGGAGAGCGCCAAGAGTGCAGCGCAGTATCAAGGTCTCGATCCGGCCGAGTCGGTTGAGTTCCTGCGCAACTTGCCGGCACTCTGGGAAGAGGCACCGAACTCCCGGCGCGCCCTCGCCGAGTCGTTGTTCGAGTCGGTGGAGGTCCTGGGGCTCAACACGATGCACGTGGAGCCAACGCCATCAGCGCTCCGCAGAGGCATCGCGGAGGCATTTCGTGCTGATGAGCTAGTTATGGTCGGGGCGAGAGGATTAGAGCCGACACACCGTCGCCATCTTTGTTGATCCCGGTCGCGAACATACCGAGCTACGTTGGTCGGGTCTGGAAGACGGCTTAAGGGCGTCTGCCTTCTCCGCTCAGCCGGACGCGTCGAGGGCAGCCCTTATCGCCTGGTGATACTCGCGCCACGACTCCCAGACGGAGCCCGCCCACCTGCGGACCCGGGTGTCGTGATCCGTGACGCTCGTTGCGTCCGTGGCGGAGAGGACGGTCAGGTCGCCCGGACCATGAGCCCGGCGGATGACCGGGAACTCCATCTGGCGAGCGAGCACGGCCCGAAGCACCTCTGGTGAGCGTGACGGCGATGCCTCCCGCTCGATGACGGCGCACAGGCTCACGAGGTGGACGAACACGGACTGACGGTCGCGCCGATCCAAGCCGTTGCCCGGGTGCTGGGCCATGTAGGTGTCAACGACGAGGTTGTTCGCTTCCGACTCGGGGAACCGCAGCATCTCGTCGGCACGGAGAGCGCCGAATGCCGGGGGCGCTCGGCACGTAGGCGTGGGTAGGTCCGTCGATATCCGGCACGACGGCTCCGCATTGCGGGCACGAGACCTCGGCAGTCATCTGTGGATAATGCCTCAGGATTCGATCAAGCTCCTCGGGCTAGAGCTAGCTAGCTCTAGCCCGCGTCCCTAGCCGTCGACGCGAGTGCTCCTCGGCTCCCTCGATGAACGCCTGACGGAGACGTTGGTTCAAGCGGAGTCAAACCGCCCGTGACGACCTGAGGTTCCATTGGAACTCTCGTGCGAGGTTGTCTGCGAAAGCCGCTGGTCGCTTGCTGCCAATTGAGGTCCCCGGCTCGTGGTGAGCCGACGTCTTGGACCACAAGAAGGGACATTGGCACAGTCTGTCGACGAGTCCGGGATGTGGCCGGGGGGTTGACCACCGCCGCCGGACGTAGTGGCCGGTATGTGGTCAGACTATCCGAGACAGCGCGTTGGATCTCTGCCAACGAGGTCGCAACAACGGCCGGGTACGTGGGCCATATGACTCGCCGCCGGGCAACTCCGTTCGCGGTCGCGCGGAGGACAAATGAGTACCGATCGCCGGCTCGAAATCGATGGGATCTCGAAACGATTCGGGCAGACCGTCGCCGTAAAGGACCTCACGTTCGACGTCCATGCCAGCGAGTTGTTCGGCTTCGTCGGGCGCAATGGGGCGGGCAAGACCACCACGATGCGGATCGTGCTCGGAGTCCTCGCTCCCGACGCGGGGGCGGTGCGATGGGATGGAAGGCCGCTCGACCTTGCGGTGCGCAGGCGGATTGGGTACATGCCTGAAGAACGCGGGTTGTATCCGAAGATGCGACTGGCCGAGCAGCTGGCATACCTCGGCAAGCTACACGGCATGGCGGGGTCGGAGCCGCGCATCGGCCCTGCGCTGGCTTGATCGCTTCGGCCTGAAGGACAGGGCCAACGACGATCTCCAGGCGCTCAGCCTCGGCAACCAGCAACGTGTCCAGCTGGCCGCCGCGTTGGTCTTCGGGCCGGACGTCCTCGTGCTCGACGAACCGTTCGCCGGGCTGGACCCGATTGCCGTCGACGTCATGAGCGCCCTACTCAGAGAACAGGCCGGCGCAGGAGTTCCGGTCATCTTCTCCAGCCACGAGCTCGAGCTCGTCGAGCGAGTGTGCGACCGGGTGGGCATCATCGAGCGAGGCAAGATGGTGGCCATCGGCACGGTTGCCGAGTTGCGGGCGTGAAGGCTGCTGGATCGATGTCGCCGGGGCCCCGGACGACTGGGTAGCAGGAGTGCCGGGTGTGAGGCTCGTGCAGGCCGACGGCACGCGGCGGCTCTTCGAGTTGGATCCGGGCGTCGACGATCAGGCGCTGCTCCAGGCGGGGTTGAACACTGGACCGGTACGCGAGTTCAGCCGAGTCGAGCCGAGCCTCGGTGAGATCTTCCGGACCGTCATCGAGGAGGCAGCGGCATGAACGCCCGGTTCTTGCGTCTGGGCGGGACGCGCCGGCTGCCAACCGTCCTCCTCGTCGCCCGCCGCGAGGTCCGCATGCGTCTGCGCTCACGCGTCTTCGTCGGCGGCACCATCGTGTTGGCCGCCCTCGTCGTGGTCGGCATCGTGGCGGCGTCGCTGCTCGCCGGCAAGACTAACCCGGTGCGAGTGGGCTTCAGCGGCGGATCGCAGGCGCTCGAGCGCTCGTTCACGGCAACTGCCGCGGCCCTGGGTGCGAACGTCACTGTCAGCGACATCGCCGACGCCACAGCCGGGAAGGCGCAGGTAACGGCGGGCACGCTCGACGTGCTCATAATCGGGTCGTCGACCGCGCCGACGGCCGTGGCGAAGGATGCGATCCTCTCGAACGTCGAGTCCGCCCTCTCCCTGGCCGCGGAGGCCGAACGCCTTTCCGACGCCGGCCTCTCGCCGGCGGCCGTCTCCTCGGCCATGGCCCTGGTCCCGGTCCAGCTTCTGCAGCCCAAAACACCCAAGGACAACGAGAACCTGTTCGCCGGCCTTGCCGTCGGCATCCTGCTCTTCATCGCACTCGGCCAGTACGGGAACATGGTGGCTCAGAGCGTGGTCGAGGAAAAGGCGACGCGGATCCTGGAGATCCTGCTCGCCACGATCCCGCCGAGCCGCCTGCTCGCGGGCAAGGTCATCGGGATCGGCCTCGTCGGTCTGCTGCAGCTCACGATCGTGGGCGCCGCCGCGCTCTTAGCAGTCCACGCGACCAACGTCGCCGCCATCCCGGCCTTCGGGGTGGCCGCGATCCTCGGCGATATCTTCTGGTTCCTGCTCGGCTTCCTCTTCTATGGCACCGCCTACGCTGCGGTCGCCTCCCTCGTCTCGCGCCAAGAGGAGGTCCAGAGCGCCGTCGAGGAACAAGCCTATGTCTCGCGCGATGTCCAATCCACTCGCAACCCTGCTGGCGGTGGTCTCCGCGATCCTCATCGTGGTAGGCCGGGTCAACAAGGACATGTGGTGGGGCAACTGGGTCCTGGTCGCCGGATTCGCGGTCCTCGCGGTCGTAGGCGCCCTCTTCCTCCTCCTGAGAAAGAGGTGATCGAAACACTCTCGTTTGGCATGAAGTAGAGCCTGTTGCCGGCGGGGTCATAGGTGTATGTCGTCGAGCCGGCGCTCGTCAGTTCGCTTGCGGCGTCGTATGTAGGCCGTGGTGGATGAGCCCGAGGTCATGGTCGTTCGGTTGCCGGCGGCGTCATAGCCCAAGATGAGCGCGGTGCCGTCGGCGTAGGTGACTCCGGTCAGGCGGCCGACTGAGTCGAGGGTGTAGTGCTCGGTGGCGCCATCGGTCGTTGCGCTCGTTCGGTTGCCGGCGGCGTCGAGGCTGTAGCCGTAGGCGGCGATGCTCGTGCCACCGGCGTTCTTGTACGTGAGCCCGGTCAGGCGTCCGGCGCCATCGTAGGAGTTGGTGGAGGTCACGCCGTTGGGCCGGGTTAGGTTGTTGAGCTGGCCGTCGGCGTGTAGGCGAAGGTGAAGGTGCCAAGATCGGGCCGGCTGACCGTCGCGAGGCGGTTGGCCGCGTCGTATGCGTAGGCGGTGGTCTTGCCGCCGGTCGTCATCGTGGCCCGGTTACCCGCCGGATCGTAGGCGTAGGAGGCATTGGCTCCCGGTCCGGCCACAGAGGCGAGTCGTCCGGCCGTGTCGTATCCGGTGCCGGATGAGGCCTTGTCCCTCTGTTGCTATCCGTCTCAACCATGTGACCGCCCGTGTGGGCGGTCCAGAAGTCTCAAGCCTGAACAACGAGATCGCTGGATTCAATGTGGTCCCCGCGGCGAACACCCCGCTCGCGTGCGGGAGTGCCGATCTCGATCGGCGAATGAGTGAGAACGGCCGGTCGACGTCTTCATGAGGACACCGGTTGTGTCCGGGGCGCATACGCTCCATTCCGTATTGATCCGTGTGCCGTGTCCCTGTAGCCTTACTCCTTGGTGGTGGCCAATGTGTCACGACCATCGGAGGAATACTTGGACGAACGCGGCCGAGGCCCAGGGCTCGGCATGCCTACTTCGTGTCGTGTTGACGAGCACGTTCTCGTCTTCCGCTTGACCTCCGCGAATGATGAGGGAGTTGCCTATGGGGAATAGGCATGACGTTTTCGTGCCCACATTCTGGTTCGCCCTGGCTTTGATGGAGTCTCCAGGACTCCCAGGGCGAACCATTCACGCTAGTTCGAAGATCTATGACCACGAGGTCGACGGATGTTGGCTTTTCGATCCCTGGGCAAAGTGGTTCGCCCTGGGAATCATGGAGATTAGCTCCCAAGTGTGACTCGGTCACGTTGTCCTAGATATCGGGACAGTTAAGAAGAGGATCTAGTGAAGACTGCAGGAATTCGCTTGGCTTTGATATCTGTGGCAGTGGCCATAGCGGGAGTCTTGGCGTTGCCTGGTGCATCAATGGCCGTCGGCCCGGGCGCAGATGTGTTCGGCAATTCCTGGAACGATCTCAACACATATGAGGCCGCGACTGATGCGTTCAACAACCTATCATCGTCGGGATACTACACGTGGAATAACCAGAAGAACATAACGGCAGCAGTTGCGATGAGTGGTCCCTATGCTCAAAGTGACGCCGTGTGGGCCGACTTCGGGCATGGCGGCCCGGGATTCATTACCTTCTGCACTGAACCCGGCGGCGCCTCCTGCACAAGCGTATTGCGGGGCGACAGTAGAGCCGGCCCCTGTTCAGGCGGTATGGGCGACACCTGTTTGTCGTCCTACCCAATCCAGATTCATCGCCTCCGACTGATGCTGTTTGCTGGATGTGAAACAGCCAAGAATCAGACCAACACGGCGAATCTTGTCGACTACGCTGTGGACACTAACCACGTGGATTCGGCCATTGGGTTTACGACGCTGATCTACTACGGCGGATTCACTCATCCTGGCGAGACCTGGAGTCAATCGTTCTTTACGTACTTGCGCCAAGGCTACACAGAGACACAAGCTGAGAGCATGGCCGTGAACGACGTCCGCAATGTCTTCCTGGCGCTGGGAAACGCAAGCGGTTGGGACAGTGCCTATATTCGCAATGGCGGCACCAAACTCATTCCTGCGGCGTACGGCAGCTAAGGGGGACGGCTTGATGATCACTTCGCGACGAGTTCTTATTGCCTCGGTGGCCGGTCTTGCGGTCTCTCTAACCGTCGTGGGCGCGCAGGCGTATATGGCGTCCGCGGCGGATGGTGCCCCCGGCGTTTCGGCAGTCGATGCCGCAGCTCGAGTCTCCCAGATTGTTCCCGGTGGGGGTGACGCCCAGGTGGCCCTCATCAAAGACCCTGACGGGAAGCATCGGCACTACAGGGTCGTAAGCGACGCCGCTGTTGCCAATGTCGACGCCTCAAATGGCCGCGTGTCGACTCTAGTGATTTTGGCCTCTGTTCCGGCCGGCAAGACGGTTGCTTTCGATGCGAGTGGGGTCACGATCAGGTCAAAGGCCTATTTGGACCGGAGTGGGATTCTGACCGCCGGTCTTACACCGGACGCTCGTCTTGTCGATCATGGTTCCTACCAGGAATGGGTGGTGCAGTGGCAACGACGCGTAAACGGGGCTCTGGCTCCCGAGACGGTACAGGTTTCGGTGAATCCTGAGACCGGGGACGTGTTTAGCCTCGTGAACATCTCGACTCCGTTCACGATGCCACCAACGCCAGCCATATCGCAAGAGAAGGCGACGGCCATTGCCCAGAGTCATGTTGGCTGGAAGCCAACCTCAGTCGTGAGTTCCGATCTCGTCATAGGATTTGCACCCAACGGCTCTCAGATACTCGCCTGGCAGTTCGTGATCACCACGAAACAGGCGGGCGTTCCCCTTTACGCCAGACTTGACGTAGACGCCATTGATGGATCGGTGACGGACCTCGGTAGGGGCTAGGCCCCTTCACGGTTGCTAGCAGCGAGGCCGGACCTGCGGTCCGGCCTCGCTTTGTGTCTAAGAAGCCGCGGTCTGGTCTCTTCGCTCGTGGCGCGTGAGAATCGTTCGCCGGCGAACGTCATATATGCAGAGGTGAAATGGTGACTGACCTGCAGGACTTCGACGGCTTCTATCGGCGGACGTACCGTGCCGCTTATCGGACCGCTCTCGGAGTCGTCGGATCGCCAGCCTTGGCCGAGGACGTGACTCAGGAGGCATTCGTCGATGCGTACCGGCGCCAGTCGAGCTACAGAGGCGAGGGATCCGCGGAGGCGTGGCTGCAAAAGATCGTCGTTAACCGTGCAATCGATGAACTGCGTCGACGCGGCCGGCGGTCCGAGATCTCTTTCGATTTGGTCGCCGAGCCGGCCTACTCAGGCGACGATGGCATTGACAGGTCGACGCTCCTTGACGCCATCGGACGACTCGATGGGCGTCAGCGCGCGGCCGTGGTGCTCAGGTACTTCCACGGGTACCCATTGCGAACGGTGGGCGAGGTTCTTGGCACCTCGGAGGGGGGTGCCTCCATGCTCCTGCAGCGAGCCATGGATCGACTACGCCCGGCGGTCTCCATCACGTCGGCTGCCCAAAGTAGCCTGCGGGACATCAGCGAAAAGGATAAATGGGAGTAACGCGCGATGGAAGAAGACACTGGCCTCGATATGGAGATTCGGCGCGCCCTATCAGCCGTACTTGATGACGCAGAAGGACGGTACCCGACTTGGGGTTCCTCTCCACACTCGGCTAGAGTCGGCTCGACGGCAGGCCCGCGTTCCAGGTGGCTCTCGTCAGGCCGATCTCGCCGTGCCTTCGCATCTGTGGCGCTTGCCCTCACCGTGGCGCTGGCGGGCCTCGTGATCATCACTCGCGGAATAGGAGCCCCTTCCCCGGCGGGCGGTGGCACGGTCCGGGTTTGGGCTATAGCAGCGATCAGCGATACCGTTCTGGTGGCCGTCGGGGAGACCGGAGACTCATCGATCGGAATGGTAGCCAGGAGTACGGACGCCGGGCGTAGTTGGGCGATCACTCATCCTGGAGTCCCAGCTCTAACAACGATTAGCGCCGCGGGTGGAAGCCTTCTGGCGGCCACCGACTGCGCGGCACAGTACGCTGGAGCGGGGCCCTCGAAAGGTTTGACGCACCCGACATCATGTCTTTACGAGAGCGACGACGAAGGCTTGACTTGGCACGACCTCCATCAAAGTGCCATCGTGGACCCGTCTTTCGTCGATGCATCACATGGCTTCGCACACTCCCCGCTCGACACCGTCACCGGGAGCCCATCGCGTCTCTATGCCACCAGTGACGGGGGCCGCACTTGGGAACCGACTGCCTCGCCTTGCAGTTCAAACGCCCCCTGGATCGCGCAGGCGGTAGCAGTAGAGCCAACCGTCGCGGACATCCTCTGCGTGACTGGAAACGACCAACCGAGATGGGAACTGATCCAATACAAGCAAGGTGCAGTTCCGGTCCTCCTGGCCCGTCCAGGATCTGGCGCAGTAGGTCCGGACGCGAATGTCTTCGGGTTTTCAATGCGGCCCGCGGGACAGGGTCTTCTTTTCGGGGACGAAATCTACCGGACAACGGACAACGCATTGACCTGGACGCAGTCTCGTTGGGCAGGAGCCCGCGTGCAGGGCGGGTCCTTCACCCCGGCAGACATCGGCTACTTTGTCGTTCGCGACACCGGACGTTCCACCGGCATAATCACTACGACAGACGGCGGATCTACCTGGAGTGAACTTATTCAGTGGCCGTACTTTGGCCCGTAGGACCCTTGCTGGCAGGTTCGGAGACTGGTTCGCCCTGGCTTTGATGGAGACTCTGGGCTGCCAGGGTGGTAGATCGCCGCGGCGCCGTTGCTGACCACCGGGATTCATCTTGACCGCCCACTGGCGGTATACGGGTAGTGGCCGAACCTACTCGACTGGTCGGGGCGAGAGGCCGGGCAGCGGCCGGCAGAGATCGGCCTCTCCGGGCTCGGGGCCCAGCTCGACGCCTTCAGCCTCGCCTACAACGAGCAACGGCCGCACCGGGCGGTTGGTCGAGCCACACCCGGCGAGGCATACCGGGCGATACCGAAGGCACGCCCGTCGGAAGCCTCCGGTCGCGGCCACTTCCGCCTGCGCTACGACGTCACCGACGCCAAGGGCGTCATGACCCTGCGGCGCGGCGGCCGCCTCTATCACCTCAAGGTCGGAGCGGTCCACGCCCGCCGCCGTGTCCTCGCCATCGTCGTCGAGCGGCAGGTCACCGTTGTCGATCTCGCCACTGGCGAGATCCTCTCGGCCCATCTCATCGAACCTGGCAAGGGCTACTGGCGCAACCAACAACGAGACCCCGGCCGATGGCCGGGGTCCGGGGAAGACCGGCTAAGCACAGGTGT
>JAYUDR010000132.1:0-1863 GCA_043739665.1 Chloroflexota bacterium | reverse complement strand
TCGTGGCCAACTCGGCCGATACCGCGGGGCACGTTGAGAGGTTAGGGGCGACGGCGCGGGTCATTTCCCCGGGCGTGGACATGAGCGTCTTTCGGCCGTTGGCGGATCTGGCCGGCGGCGGCCCTGCGTGGGTGGCTGAGCGGGCGGCGGTACGGGCCCGGGTCGGGCTGGGGGACGGCCTCGTGGCTTTGTATCTCGGCACGTTTTCCGAGCGCAAGGGCGCCGACATTTTCGCCGCGGGCGCGGAGATTGCCAAGGCCGCCGGCTGGTCGGGCGTGATGATCGGCACGGGGCCGCTGGCCGACGCCATTGCGACCAAACACCCGTCTGTGGACCGATTGGCACCGATGTCGCAAGCGGATGTGGCCGATTGGATGCGGGCCGCCGACGTTGTTGTTGTGCCGTCGCGGCGGGAGCCACTCGGCCTCGCGGCGGTGGAGGCGCTCGCCTGCGGGACGCCTGTCGTGGCCTCGGCCGTCGGTGGCCTCCAGGAAGTCGTTCGTGACGGCGAAACGGGCCTGCTCGTCGCGCCTGAGGACCCGGCCGCCCTGGCGAGTGCCCTTATTCGACTGAAGGATGACGCCCTACGGGCACGCCTGGCCTCGGCCGCGCCGGCCTCAGTTGCCCGCCACGATATCCGCGCGGCGGCGGCCGAAATGGCCCAGGTTTGGTTGGAGTTGGGCGTCTGGGCTTAAAGCCGAAGGAAGTTCGGCTCGACGTCAGAGGCCTGTGAGCGCCGTTACGACGAGCGTCAAGGATAGGAGCACCAGAAGCGCCGTCCCGAGCCAACCGACTGCGAGCAAGAACCGGCCGCTGACGAGCGGGCCCATGATCTCTTTGTCGGCGGAGAGTCGCATCACGAAGACCAGCACGAATGGCAGAAGCAGGGCGTTCACCACCTGGGCCATAAACATCACCTGGACGAGCCCACCGGCGGGCACGATCAGAACGACCAGGGCTGCACTCGCGACGAAGAAGATCATCAGTCCGTAGAACGCCGGCGCCTCCCGGACGCGCCAGTCCACGCCCGTTTCCCAGCCGAACGCCTCGCAGGCCGCATAGGCGCTCGTCAGGGGAACCACGCCGAGGCCGAGGAAGGACGCGGCCAGCAGTCCGACCGCGAACAGGATGTAGGCGCCGTCGCCGGCCAGCGGCTTCAAGGCGAAGGCAATTTGCTTAATCGCATCGGGTGAGCTGGTGTCTACATGAGTGCCGACCGACCACACGGCTGCGGCGGTGGCGATGACGATGAAGGCGCCGATGAGGTTGGTGAGGAAGGCGCCGAGGCCCACGTCCAACCGCGAGCCGGTCAAGTCCTCCGGGCCGAGCCGCTTGTCGGCGACATACGATTGGATAAACGCCTGACCCCAGGGCGTGATCGTCGTCCCGACCGTGGCGACGACGGTGAGCCAGTATTCCGGCCTGGAAGTAAGTCGTGGTATGACGAGCGACGAGGCCGCGCGGCCCCAATCCGGATGCGCCAACAGCGCTGACACGAAATAGGCGATCGACACTCCGATCCCGACCGCCACGAACAGGTACTGGACCTTGCTGTAGTTGCCACGGGTCAAGAGCAGGACCACGACCGTGGCCGCCAGCAGGGCGCTCTGCCAATTCTCCACGCCGAACAGGCTCAGTGCGGCGCTGCAGCCGGCGAACTCGGCGATGATCGAACCGACGTTGGCGACGAGCATCGTGCTGGTCATGAAGGTCGCCCAGCGCACGCCGTATTTCTCGCGGACCAGGCCGGCCAGGCCCTGACCGGTGGCCAGCCCAAGCCGTGCCCCGACCTCCTGGGTGAAGAACAGCACGATCTGGCTGGCCAGCAGGACCCACAGCAGGTCGTAGCCGAAGTTGGCTCCA
>JAYUDR010000131.1:0-5117 GCA_043739665.1 Chloroflexota bacterium | reverse complement strand
GTGTCAGCTCATCCGCCCTCCGGAGACTCGCACGCTCGTGGATCCGGATGACCATTGAGCGCCGAACCGGTTGACGCTTAGTCGTCGTGCACTCATACTGCACTAAGAGTGCACTATAGATGCACCACCAGACAGGGACCCACACGTGCGCCAGTCGGGACTCTTCGGCACGGCGGCCGCAATGCGGCTGATCGGCTTCTTCTACATCAACCCTGAGAGCTCGTTTCGCCTGATCGAGATCGTGGCAGCTCTGCGCGACTCCGTGAACCGCCGGGCCGCCATCAACACTCTGAACCAGCTGATTGCCGACGGCTTCGTGGAGAAGATCAGCAAGGGTGAAACCCCGCGCTACCGGGCCAACACTCGATGCTTCGTGTTCGACGAGCTGGCGTCGATCGCTGTCAAGACGCTTGGTGGATACGAAGAACTCGTCGAAGAGATCGGCCAGGATCAGAATATCGTGACAGCGGCGATATATGGATCATTCGCCAAAGGTTCACAGCGCGCCGACTCCGATCTCGACCTAGCGTTGGTGGCACGGGATCCTGGGGCGTTGTCGCTCTTTGATCTGCTCGGGAAGATCGAGACAATCGCCGGCCATGCCGGTCGACAGGTGAACGCAACCACCTACACCGAATCCGAGGCTGCCGCCGATGGCAACGAATTCCTCAGCAAGGTTCTCAACGGACCAGTTATCTGGCTGAAGGGGGGCGATCATGCCGCGCATAACGACCCAGGCTGACTTTCTGGCGTTCCTCAACCGAGACGCCACACGCCTCGATCCTGACTCTGATGAGGACACGCACAGCAGGATCGCCGCCAACCTTGTCATCGCCTCGGAAGACATCGATGATGCCCGGCATGCCGTCAGCGTGAACCACACATCGTCAGCCTTGAACAACCTCGAAGAGGCGATGATGATTTGCGGAGAGGCGATTGCGTTGGCCCACGGCTACAAGCTTCAGGGACCCGAGGCCGGTTTTCACGCCCGGGCAATCGAGTGTCTCGTGATCTACACCGAGGCGTACCAGCCCGGCCTGGGCATCTACGCTCGCCGCTTCCAGGCGCTCCGGGCCACTCGAAATGCGATGAAGTACGACCGAACTCCACCTGGCGAGGGCCAGCTCAAGCAGTACCTTGCCGCGGCGGAGACGTTCTATATCGCGTTCAAGGGAATGCCGCATCAGGTGCTTGCGGCCCGCCGAGCGAACGAGCACCGAACCTGACGATGCTCGACCAACACGGTCATCGGGATCACCTCGGCTTCGACAACGACGTCAAGTGAGCGCCCGAATGTGACCACACTTTGTATGGCAGAAGCGTAGAAAGAATGGAGGAGCATGCTCGCTCGTTCGGTGCGCTGGCATGTTCGAGGAACTCGTCGCACAAAGATTCGGTGATGGCTTCGCACCTGGGGCAGGCTCGAAGCTACCCGTACCGACCTCCTCCGCGACCACTCGAGGTCGATAGCCGACGACTATTGGCCTGCCCCGCGAAGGGTCTCAACGAGAGTCGCGAAATTTCGCTCGTGTCTACGGCGTCGGGCGGAAATCACAGGGATCACGACTCCTGTGATTTCGGATCGAGGAGGCCACAAGGGTGGGGGACCCGCGCCGGGACTTGGGAGTAGCGTCGCGAAGGCTCGGAATTGCCGCCGGGCGTCGGACGTCGACAGGGGCTGGCCGCCTCCCGGTTGTCATTGAATCCCACGCCGTGGGCTGCTGCGATCCTGTAGCCTGTGGCGTCTCGTTCCGTCAGGCGGTGGATGACCTTGCGCGGGAGGGCCTGCCGCCAGGAGACTCTGGGTATGCCAGGATGCAATCTCTACCCCGGTGTATTCCAGAAGGGGAGCGGCACATCCCAGGCCGCGTCATTGAACGGCGCTTCACGCTCGATGAGAGCCTAAAACTGAGGTCGAATCGCTCGCCAGAAACCCTCAGCCCACGCCCGTAAGTTGACCGCTCAGCGGTGGCTGCATGCAATGCAGGCGCTTCCAGCTGAGCTATAGCCCCAGGCGGACGCGAACGTTACACGAAGCCGACGGTCTTGCGTGCGACCTATGTTGGTCGGCACCAGCGATCGGCCTAGCCGGCACCAAGCATCGGCCTGGCCGGGCCCAGCCCACGACCCGCGGCGCACTCCGGCGCCTTTGGGCGCTACGCTTCGAACGTGGCGACGACAACGACCGAATGGCGGGCAACTCTGCGTCTTCCCGGCGGACCGGTCGAATGCACCATCCGGCGATCGGTTCGGGCGCGGCTGCTGCGATTGACGGTGGATCCGCGCTACGTGGCCGTCGTGACCGTGCCCGCCAGGGCGGCACGGAACCATGGCGAGGCGGAGCGCCTGGCGGAGAAGTTCGTGGCCGAGCGCGAAGCGTGGCTGCGCAAGCACCTGGACCGTCAGGCCCGCCAACGCGAGCAGCTCGCCGCGACGGGTCCGCTCCGCGACGGCGGCCTCTTTCGATACCGTGGCGAGTCCCACCGCGTGCGGGTCGTGGCGGCTGCCGCTCGGCGCCGCACAACCGTGGCCCGGGAGGGCGGCGAGGACGGCGACGAGTTGGTCGTTCGTGTTAGCGCAGCCGAGCGTCGGGGCCTGAACGCGATTCTCGAGGCGTGGCTGCGCGACAAGGCCCGCGGCGCGATCGAGCGCGAGATCGAGCGCCACGCGACTGCCATGTCGGTGGAGCCGGCCGCCGTCACGATCCGCGATGCCAGGACACGCTGGGGCAGCTGTTCGCGGGCGCGGCGACTCTCATTCTCGTGGCGCCTGATCCTCGCGCCGCCCGAGGCCCTCGAGACGGTGGTCATCCACGAGCTGGCGCATCTCCGCGTCTTTGGACACGGGGCTGGATTCTGGGAAGTCGTGGCCGGCCGCAGGCCGGACCATCGCCTCTGGCGGCGTTGGTTGCGTGACCACTCCCTGGAACTGCACGGCGCCCTGCCGGCGGACGACTAGGCCGGGCGAGGGGAGGCCGAACTCGGCGGCCTCGGAACTCGGCGGCCGGCCTCCGTCCTCCGCTAGCGACCGGGAGTCGGCCTCGAAAACCGGGCGCCTCGGCCCTTGGCCGTACCGAGCTTGCGGCCTACAGTAAGCGAGCGTCGAATCAGCCCCGGCCAAACGGTCGGCGGGCCATGCGACGCGAGCGGACGAAGGAGCCCCAGATGCCCATCGTCACTATCTCCCGCCAGTACGGCGCCGGTGGCTCTAGCGTGGCCGCGTTAGTCGCCGCTGATCTTGGCGCCGAGGTCGTCGACAAGAAGCTCATCGACGACGTGGCCAACCGGCTCTCCATCCGACCGAGCGACGTCGAGGCCGAAACCGAGCGACCCCGAAGCCTCATCGAGCGCCTGACAAGGTCTTTCTCGACCCTGGAGCCGGGCTTGGGGATCGGTTGGACGCCGCCCTACGCCGATCCGCTCTTCGATCCCCGCAAGGAGATCATTAACCTCACCGAGCAGATCATTCGTGAGGTTTCGGCGGGCGGCAACGTGGTCATCGTCGGGCGCGGGGCGGGCTTCGTGCTGCGCGATCATCCGGGCGTGTTTCGGGCCTTCCTGCGAGCGCCGGAGGATGTGCGAACTCAGAGGCTGATGGAGCGGCTGGGCCTGACGGACCCCGCAACGCGGCGCAAGCTGCACGAGACTGACTCGAATCGGGCGGCCTACATCAGACAACTGTACGGCCGTGACTGGTGCGATCCGGACGAATACGACATCGTGATCAATACCGGCCGTCTCAGCTACGCGACGGCGGCCGAGATGATCCTGCGCGGAGTACACGAACCTGCCGCGGCGCCTGTCAGTTCGTAATGACGCCCGTGTAGTTCCAGACCGGGCCGCTCTGCGGAGCTGTGGACCAATCCGCCTGGGTTGGGGTTCTGGCTATCGACACCACGGACCATCCGAGGGCGAGCGCCAGAAACCACACGACCACCACTACATCGAAATGGCGGCCGATCGATTCGCGCATGAAAGTTCCAGTGGGACGCCTGCGTCGGCCGACCTTATCGGCCTGAAGGCAAGCTTCCGCCTGAGCGGTACCCACCTACCAGGGCTGCCAGGTCCACGATCCGCGGGCCTCATGCATCTGAGTTAGACGCTCATCGTTGCCCGGTTTCCTAAACGTTTAGCAACCCAGGTGGCAAAGAAAGAGCGGCCGCCCTGGAGGGAAGCCGCTCTCGCTCTTGCGTTTTGGCTCGCCGTCAGCCGACCACTGCGGCCTCGGGGACGTCGAACAGGCCGGGCACCGACAAATACCGCTCGCCGGAGTCATATGTGAAGGCCAGAACGCGGGCCCCGTCCGCGATTTCAGGCAGCTTGTTGGCGACGGCCGCGAGGACCGCACCGGACGAGATGCCGATCAGCAGGCCTTCCTCACGGGCAGCGCGCTGGGCGTACTTGAAAGCATCGGGGGCCGACACCTGGACGACGCCGTCGACCGCGTCGGGGTGGTAGTTGCCGGGAATGAAGCCGGCGCCGATGCCCTGGATCGGGTGTGGGCCGGGGGCGCCGCCGCTCAGGACGGGCGAAAGCTCGGGCTCAACGGCCAGGACCTTGAGCTTGGGCCAGCGCGGCCGCAAGACTTCGCCGACTGCCGTGGCGTGGCCGCCGGTGCCGACGCCCGCAAAGATGTAATCGAGGCCCTCGGGGAAGTCGCGGGCGATCTCTTCGGCCGTGGTCTTCTTGTGGATCTCGACGTTGGCGGGGTTGTCGAACTGGTACGGCAGCCAGGCGCCGGGTGTCTCGGCGACGATCTCACGGGCCTTGGCGATGGCACCCTTCATGCCGAGTTCGCGGGGTGTCAGCTCGAAGGTGGCGCCATATGCAGCCATCAGCTTGCGCCGCTCAACCGAGAACGACTCGGGCATCACCAGAATCAGCTTGTAGCCCTTGACCGCAGCCACGAGCGCCAGGCCGACGCCGGTGTTGCCGGAAGTCGGCTCGACGATGATGCTGCCGGGCTTCAGGACGCCACGCTTCTCGGCGTCTTCGATCATTGCCAGGGCGATGCGGTCTTTGATCGAGCCACCCGGGTTCTGCCGCTCCAGCTTGACCCAGACCTCGACGCGCGGGTCGAAGAGCTTGTTGATGCGCAAGCTTGGGGTGTTGCCGATG
>JAYUDR010000130.1:0-5126 GCA_043739665.1 Chloroflexota bacterium | reverse complement strand
GCGACCGGCCGGCCCAGGGGTCGCTCAAGACCGCTTGGGTCGCGACTCAGCGGTGTGCCGTGGATCCTGCCGGCGATCGTCCTGGTCATAGGCCTGATCTACTTCTCGGTCGGGTACTTGGGCTACGCCTCCACGCTCGACTGGAATGGCTTCATCCTGTCCACTCCAAAGAACGTCGGCGACGCCAACTACGCAAAGATGTTCGGCGACCCCGTGTTCTGGAACGCGCTCTGGCATACGGTCTTCTTCTACGTCATCACGTTCTCCGTGCAGACGTTCATCGGGTTCACGTTCGCGGCGGTCATGCACTCGCGGATCCGCTTCGGGAACCTATACAAGACGATCGTGTTCATCCCGACCGTGCTCGCCCCGGCCACCATGGCGCCCGTATTCCGGCAGATATTCGACCAGTTCGGGCAGTTCAACTGGCTGTTGAACACCATCGGCCTCGGCTCGCTAAGGCGCCCATGGCTGGCGGACGCGGCGACCGCGATGCCGGTCGTCATGTTCATCACCGTGTGGGAGTGGACGGGCCTGACGTTCATCCTCTACTACGCTGCGATGTCACAGCTCAATCCGGAGATCCTCGAGGCGGCTAGAGTGGACGGCGCCAGCAGCCTCCGCGTGCTTCGGTCGATTGTCTGGCCGCTGTGTAAGGGCACGACGGCCGCGCTGGCCGTGCTGGGCCTGATCGGCGCCCTGAAGACGTTCGACATCCCGTACCTCGTCACCCACGGCGGTCCGAACCACGGCACCGAGTTCCTGGGCACCTACATCTACTACGTCATGGCCCAGGGGAAACACTTCGGCTATGCAGCCACCCTCGCGATCGCACTGCTGGTGCTTGCAGTTGCGGGCGGCGTGCTGCTTAGGCTGAGCACGCGGTCGGAAAAGGAGTAGGAGTGTTCGACATACACAGCCGGGCCTCGCGCATCGGCCTCCAACTCCTGGCCACTCTCATGATCCTGCCTTTCTTGGCGCCGCTGGTTTTTGCGGTCCAAGGATCGCTCGGCGGGCTCGGGCTCGGCAACTACGCCAAGGTCTGGAATACCGGCATCGTGCCCACGGTATTCATGAACAGCGCCATCATCTCGGTCTGCACGATCACCATTGTCTACGCCTGCGCGATGCTGGCGGCATTTGGTTTCTCTAAGCTCCAGATCCTGGGCAGGGAGGTCTGGTTCTGGGTCATTCTCGCGGCCCTCACCGTGCCGGAGGCGGTGCTCCTCACCCCGCTGTTCGTGGTGGCCTCGACCTTCGACCTCTACGGCGAGCTTATCGCGGTCATCTTGCCGCTGGCGGCATTGCAGGTTCCGTTCTCGATCCTCATTGCGCGCAATTTCTTCGACGGCATCCCCAACGAGATCATGGAGGCCGCACGCGTCGACGGCGCCAACGTTGCCCAGGTCTTTTGGAGCATCGTCGTCCCGCTGACAGGGCCGATTACGGCCGCCATCATTGTCTTCACGCTGATCAGTTCATGGAACTCCTACCTGCTGCCGATGCTGATGCTGACCGAACAGAGCAAGCAGGTCGTCACCCTGCTGCCGTCGTTCTTTACCAGCCAGTACACGAATGACCAGACGGGAGTGCTCGCAGCGGCTGTGATCACCGCCGTGCCTGAGGTCCTCGTCTACCTCTTGTTCCAGAGGTCCTTCGAGCGCGGCCTTTCCGCCGGTGCGCTCAAGTGAGCCTGGGCCCCAAGGTGAGATGGGGGATCCTGGGAGCAGGCGGCATCGCCCGCACGGTCGGGGCAGACATCGCAGCGTCGCCCTCCAGCGTGGTCGGGGCGGTCGCCTCTCGGGATGCGGCACGCGCGACCAACCTCGCTGCGGCGCTGGGCGCCGACCGAGCCTACGGCAGCTACGAGGCTCTCGTTGCGGACCCGGACGTGGATGTCGTCTACGTGGCGACCACGCACGCCCAGCACCGCGACGCCGCCCTGCTGGCCCTCCGGGCAGGCAAGCCGGTGCTGGTCGAGAAGCCTCTTGGCGTCAACGCCCGGGAGGCGCGCGATATCCAGGCCGAGGCCACGGCGAGCGGCCTGCTATGCCTCGAGGGCATGTGGCTGCGGCTCAACCCGACGGCCCTGGCAGTCTGGGCGGCGGTCGCCAGCGGCGAGATCGGGGACATCGTGGCCGTGCGCGCTGACATGTCGCACCGCTTCGACTACGACCCCGGACACCGGCTGTTCGACCCGGCGCTGGGCGGCGGCGCGCTCCTCGATCTCGGTGTGTACGCGGCGGCCTTCGTGCTGCCCCTGGTCGGACGGCCCAGCAATCTTCGCGCTGCCGGGTCTCTGGCCCCGACAGGCGTGGACGCCTCGGTCGCCTTGACGTGGACCTCCACGACCGGCCAGGTCGCGATGCTGACGTGCAGCTCGATCACCGAGGGCGGCTCCGCGGCGACGATCATTGGCACCAAGGGGTGGATCGAGGTGGCCGGTCAGCTGTTCCGGACCGAGGCGTTCACCATCTCCACGGCATGTGGCAGCACGACGGAGACGCGGCGCCTACCCCAGGGCAATGGCTACGCCCACGAGGTTGCCGAGGTCGAGCGCTGCCTTGCGGCCGGCGAGATCGATAGCCGCCTTATGCCCCTCGCGGACAGCGTCGCGGTGCTCGAGGTGCTCGATGAGGCACGACGACAGCTAGGTGTGCGGTACCAAGCCGACGAGGAGAACTAATGGGACTCTTGGAGGGCCGCCTCGCGGTCGTCACCGCAGGCACCGCCGGCATCGGTCTTGCCGTTGCGGCGCGGTTTGTCGCCGAAGGCGCCGACGTTGTTGTGATCTCGCCATTCGAGGACGAGATCGCCGCCACGGTCGCCGCGCTCGGCCCGAGCGTGACCGGGATCAAAGGGGACGCAAGTGACGTCGCCGACCTCGAACGGCTGGCCGAAACCCTGAAGGCGGCCGGCCGGCCGATCGACGTCATCGTTGCCAACGCAGGCCGCGACGTGGCGACGACCAAGATCGTCGATACCACACCGGAGCAGTTCGACCGCGTGGCCGACCTCAACCTTCGGGGGACGTTCTTCACGGTGAATGTCCTCGTTCCGCTGATGCGCGACGGCGGGACGATCGTGCTCACTTCGTCAATCGCGGGCCACAACGGCGGCCCGGGACACGCGGTGTACAACGCGACGAAGGCCGCCGTTAGGTCTCTCGCGCGCACTCTTACCTCCGAGCTTCGGGATCGCCACATCCGCGCCAACGCCGTGAGCCCCGGCCCCACGAACACCGCGGGGTTCGCCCGGTTCACGGGCGGGTCGGACGAGGTCGAGCGCCAGGTCGTTGCCCTGATCCCCGTAGGCAGGGTGGGGCGACCGGAGGAGATCGCGGCCGCGGTGGTGTTCCTCGCGTCCGACGAATCGTCCTTTGTCGCCGGTGCCGAACTGGTCGTTGACGGCGGCATGAGTCAGGTCTGAACAATCCCCGCCGGGGTGCTGAGTCGCCCTGCCAGAGACGCATCGCCATACGGAAGGAAGCAGATCAAGTGTCGGATCCAGTCAGGTTCGCCATCGTCGGGAGCGGTTGGCGCTCCGAGTTCCACATTCGCATGGCCAAGGCCGCGCCGGACCGGCTCCAGGTGGTCGCAGTGGTCACCGAGACCGATGCCGAGGCCCAGCGCATCGCCGCCCGTTGGGGCGTGGCAACCGTCCGGACCATCGGCGAGGCCCTGGCCTTCAAGCCGGAGTTTGTCATTTCAGCCGTGTCCTGGCCGGCCATGCCCGGGATCGTCCGCGAGCTCGTCGCTGCGGGCGCCAAGGTGCTGGCGGAGACGCCGCCCGCCCCGGAGCTTGACGGTTTGCGGTCGCTGTGGCACGACGTCGGTGCCTCCGGCCTCGTCCAGGTTGGCGAGCAGTACACACGCATGCCGGGGCACGCCTCGCGGCTGGCGGTGATGCAAGCCGGGACCATCGGAACGGTGACGTCGGTGGAGATCGCCTCTACCCACTTGTACCACGCAGTGGCGCTCGTCCGAGCCTACCTCGGCGTCGACATGGACGCCGTTGTGGTCAACGCCAGGGCGTTTGCGGCGCTGCTTGTCGACCCGTTGAGCTTCAACGGATGGGCGAGCGATCCGAAGCCGGGCTCAAGGACCACGACGATCGCCACTCTCGACTTTGGCGGTGGCCGCATGGGGCTGTACGACTTCGTCGACAACCAGTGGTGGAACCCGCTGCGTGCACGCCGGATCGTCATCCGCGGCTCGCTTGGGGAGATCGTCGACGATTCCGTTACCCGGCTCACGTCGGAGGGGCCCGTGACATCGCCGATCGTGTACCGCCGAACCGGCGTGGACATGAACCTCGAGGGCAACGAGGTCGTCCACGCGTCCTTCGACGGGCGCGTCGTCTTCAGGAACCAATGGGTGGGAACGAACCTGTCGGAAGACGATATCGCCGTCGCCAGCCACCTTGCAGCCATCGGCCTTTGGGCGCGCAATGACGGGCCGGCGCCCTATCCTCTCGCACAGGGCTGCCAGGACCACGCACTGGGCTTGGCGATCGAGCAGTCCGTGCGGACTGGGGCTGACGTAAGAGTTGAGAGTGAGGTCTGGGCCTGATGCCGCTCGTTACGATCGAAGTTGCCGATACGGTTCCGGTCGCGAAGCGTCTGGCCTACGCCGATGCCGTCAACGCCGGCCTCGCCGAGGGTCTCGGAATGGACGCCGAGGATCGATTCCAGGTCATCCACCCGTTGCCCACCAGCCACCTAGTTGCGGACCCGCACTACCTCGGCGGCGAGCGTCGTGACGTCGTCTACATCCGGATCCTGATGGTTCGCATGTACGACACGGCCACCAAGAACAGAATGTACGAGGCCGTCGCGCGCCGGCTGGAGGCCGAAGGCGTGCGGCCGGACGATGTGTTCATCGCGGTCACCGAGAACACTCTCGAGGACTGGTACCCAGGTGCGCGCGGGAAGCGCGGCCAGTAGAGAAGGACCGACCCGCTGCGGCCTGCGGCTCACCCGGGATCCACGAACTCAGCAACGGCGTTGGAAATTCAAGGAGCAACGAATGAGTAGCCAGTTCTTCTCCGAGGTCCCAGGGCGGATCCCTTTCGCCGGCCCCGGCTCCTCCGATCTGCTGTCGTTCAAGGTGTACGACCCGGACCGG
>JAYUDR010000129.1:0-1880 GCA_043739665.1 Chloroflexota bacterium | reverse complement strand
CAGGTGCCGCCATCCAGGATTGCCTTGCCAATCGCCGACGCCGTTTCGCCGGGCAGCGAGTTACTCAACAGGAAATCGGGCAGCCGGCCCAACACTTCGCGCTGCTCGTAGCCCGTGATCTGAGAGAAGGCGGCATTGGCGTAGGTGATCCGGCCGGCCCGATCGGTCATGACGACGGACTCTGTGGCCTGCTCCACCACTGCCGCCAGCCGGTCTCGCTCGGCTTCTGCAGTCCGCCTCAACTCCTCACGACCGATAACCTCGACCTTGAACGAGATGTCATTGGCCAAATGACGCAGAAGCTCCACTTCGATCGCTTCGAACGCGTTGATCACTGACGCATACACCATCAGCCCGCCCACGACGCGGCCCTCGACGGTAAGTGGCAGCGCCACCGCAGACTGGTAATTGCGCGCCTGGCCCTCAGCCAGCCACGGCTGGAAGCGTGGGTCGGTGCGGGCGTCGGCTATGACCACCGGCTGGCCGCTCCGTAACGCCCTGCCTGCCATGCCTCGGCCGGTGGGTACATCACGCACCGACACACGGACGACATCGAGGTACCCGGCGACGTGACCGGCCGAAGCCACCGGGACGATATCCCCGCTCTCGCTGTCGATGAGCCCGATCCAGGCCATGTGGAAGCCGCCCCGCTCCACGGCGATGCGGCAGGCCTCGTGGTACAGGTCGTCGCGATTCTCGATCCGCGTGATCGCTCGCAGGATCTCCGCCAGGGCGTCGCGCAGACGTTCGCGCCTGATCGTCAGGTCGTCGATTGCGGATCGCCCGGAAACGTTGAGGATCAGACCCATGTACCTCGGGCTTGGGTCGGGTGAGTAGCTCAGATGTATCTCCACGGCCCGCGAGTTCCCGTCCGGACCGTGCATGCGCGTCTCGACGACGGCGTCTTTGACCAGCCCATCGCGCAGCGGCCTGAGGTAGGCATGGGAGTGGCCCAGTGGCGTGCTCGGAAAGAGGTTTGGAAGCGTGACGCCCGGGCCGTCCAGGAGAGGCCCAACCAGGGCTTGCGCAGCCGCATTGGCGTGGATGATGTCGAGCGTATCGGCATCGATAACCAGAGCGGAGATCGGCGATCGGTCCAGCAGGGCGCCTAGATCTGACTCTCGGGTTCGAAGGAGAGTCACGCCTGACTGTGCGGCCGACTGCTGGTCCGTCTTTGGCTCCTGAGGGCGGGAGGCGGGACACCCGCCTCGCGCAGTGTATTACGCGACCGAACGGTCACAAAATGGAAACATGAAGCCTCAGACGCCGACGGTCAGAATGTGCCTGGGGAAGTTGGTTAGCCTCTCGACGGCCTCACGACCTCGATCGAAGAGCACCAGGTCCTCGATTCGTACGCCCGTCACCCCATCCAGGTAGATGCCCGGCTCCACGCTGAACACCGTCGGGCTGGGCAACGGGTCATCCCCTCCGGCCCGACTCAGAGAAGGCAGCTCGTGCGTGGCAAGGCCGATGCCGTGTCCGGTACCGTGCCCGAAGTGCTCGCCATGGCCCGCGGCCTCTATGACCGCCCGCGCTACGGCATCGGCCTCGCGCCCGCTGGGCACGGTCTGCTCGCCGCGAAGTGCGGCGTCGAGCCGGGCGATGGAGGCATCCTGAGCGGCTGCGACGATCTCGTAGATGGCTACGTCCCGAGGGTTGGGCTCGCCCACGAAGAGGGTCCGTGTCATATCACTGCGGTAGCCAGCCACCATTGCCCCAAAGTCGAATAGAAGAACCCGGCCCACATGGGCCTCACTGGTCGATGGTGAGCCATGAGGCAAGGCCGCGTTGGAACCGGCCAGGCAGGCCACACCAAAGGCCAGCGCGTCCGCTCCCCCCGTGCGTATCTCCCATTCCAGGGCCATGGCGAGTTCACGCTC
>JAYUDR010000128.1:0-12535 GCA_043739665.1 Chloroflexota bacterium | reverse complement strand
TCGGGATCGTGGCCTTCAGCGGCTTCGCCGAAGTAGTTGCGGCGCCCACGAACGATCAGGCGGCGCTGCTGAACGCCCTTCAAAGCCTCGCGACCGGACGAAGGACGGCCATCGGCGACGGCATTCTGGCCTCGATCGACGCCATTTCGGAGATCGATCCATCTGTCGCCAAGAGCGTGACGGACTCGTCGACCGGAACCGCCCCCGCGCCGGTCGTGAAGGGCGCCTACGCCCCAGACATCGTCGTCCTGCTGACCGACGGGGCCAGTAATACCGGAACGCCGCCCCTCGATGCCGCTCAGCAGGCAGCCGACAGGGGAGTCAGGATCTACACGATCGGGTTTGGCACGGCCAACGGTGGAGCCTTGAGCGCCACCTGCGCACCGCAGTTCCAGGGTCGTGAGCCCGGGGCCGGTGGCGGCGGCGGCGGCTTTGGCGGCGGCGGGTTCGGCGGTGGCGGCGGGTTCGGCGGTGGCGGCGGCAACTTCCCGCGCGGCATCGACGAGGCGACGCTCAAGCAGATCGCGGACATGACCGGCGGCACCTACCACCCCGCCTCGACCGCGAGCGAACTGGACGGCGTCTTCCAGAACCTGCCCACGAACCTGATCCTCAAGCACGAGGTGACCGAAGTCAGCTTTGGCTTCGTCGGCCTCGGCGGCCTCCTGGCCGGCCTGGCGATCCTGCTCGGCAAGGCCTGGCGCCCGCTGCCCTGAGGTCGGAGCCCGGCCCCGGCGGCCGGATGATCGTTCTAGTGCGGACCCTCGAAAAGTGTCGTCGCAGAACGGCCGAAGAGCACCCGGACGGAGCTCAGACTCAGGTACGCGAGTATCGACAGCTGCCCGACCACACCGAACAGGTCCAGGCCCGATGGGCGCCACGCGAACATCGATGCGACGACGATACCCAGAAGAGACAAGCTGACGATGCCGGCCTTCTTCCACGCCCACGGCTGAACGAACCATATTCCCCGGGCGACTGAGAACGCGGTCAGCGACACCGCGCCGTAGACCAATCCCAACCCGCCGTCGATGACGACCCACTTGAAGTCGTCGTAGTACAAGTCGTTATAGGCCCAGCGAAGCAGATCGATGGCGACGAGCCCGGCGATGACCGCGGTGACAACCTCGGCGACGGCAAGGATGGTGATCCCAGTCGGCCGTGCGGCGGCATTTGGGACGGGGCCTGCGGCGTTGTAGCCCGTTGGCGGCGTGCTGAAGGGGCCGGCGGCGCCGTACCCGAGCTGAGCGGCCGCTGGTCCGGGCGACTGCGGCGACGCAAATTGTGCCGGCGCCGGGACAGGCGGCATGGCGGCCGCAACGTTCGACGTCAGGCTCCCGCCGCAGGCGAAACAGAAGCGCACACCGGCCAGCGACACCGCGCCGCACCTCCCACACACCGTCACGTTCGTCAACGGGAGCCCTCCTTCAACCCGGAATAAGCGACGACCGTCCCCCCAAGAGAACGCGTCCGGCTAATCCTAGCCTGCGAACATGGCTGAAATGCGCTCGCCGCCGCCATGTGATGAGCCGCTGCGAGCGGCCCAATCATCCCAAATGCGCCCTGGCGTCCCTACCGCAGATCGCCGACGACCGCCTTCACGGTCAAGGTGGTCACATCCGCGCCGAGGTACGCCATCGCAACGAGCCGGCCGTGGAAGACAACCAGGTTAGAGGTCACGACGACCAGCGCCGGGCTGCTCTTGAGCTTCGTCCAAGCCCGCCCGTCTGTGGAGGCCAGGAACCCCAAGGCCCTGGCAGGATCGGCGCTCGGCCCTGGACTGGCTACCGGAACGTCCCCAGTTCCGGCGACTCCAGATTGGGTACTCGCGACGATCGTCCCTGAGACTTCGGCGCCGGCGCTGACGTTCGTGAACGAAGCCAGGTATCCCAGGTCTGGCATTGAGGCTCGGGCGCACTTCATGTCGGTGCCGCAGGTCTTGATCGCGCTCCCCGGAACGCCATGTCCAAGCACAACGAAGGTGCTGCCAAACGGGATCAGGCGATTGGGCCAGAAGGAAGCGTCCGATGGAGACTCCACCACGCTCCAGGTTGCGCCATCGGACGAGGCCCAAAGCGACAGGTTGGCGTCGGCGGAGCGACCGATTGCCACGAACTTATCGCCCCAGACGACGACGTCGCGTGCCTCCATGCCGCCGCCCGGCAACGAGACGTTCGTCCAGCTCGACCCACCGTCGGTAGACCGCCACGCGGCCGGCACGGGGTTTTCGCCGGCCAAAGTGATCCCGACCGCGACGAGACCGTCGGGCCGCCCCACCACGCTGTACATCGCGCCGGCCGGCCCTTCGACCGTCGCGCTTGCCCACGTCTTGCCATCGGCCGTCCACCATGCAGCCGTCCGTCCTCCGCCGTCGAGCGTCTGCGCGCTGCCCACGACGACCGCACCCCCACGACCGTTAGCCGACGCGGCCATGAGGGTCGGACGATCTGTCCCCGATGACTTGATCGCGTCGATATCGCTCTGTTTGGTCCAGGCGAGGCCGTCAGCAGTCGACCAGAGGCCGCCGGAGGGCTTCGCTGTCGGGCCGGCAGCCGAGCCGTTGTCCGAGGCGATCAGATAGAGCTTGTCGCCGATTGGGACGAGTTGCTCGAATGAAAATGGAGTCGGCAGCGAGAGGTCGCCCGTCTGCCACGTCACCGCAGTTCCCTGGCCAATGTTTGCGGGACTCTGGCTGCCGCCATTCGTGCTGGGCGATTTCGCCGGGCCGACGCCCCCGGTCGGCGGCGCCGTCGTCGAGCCGCCCGTGCAGCCAACGAGCGCGAGTGCAACGAGCAATCCCGCCAGGGGAAACCGAGAACCGCAGGCCATGTTTGTCTCCCTCCCGTGACACGCGACATTGCGTCGCCGAACATGCCTGTTCGAGTGTAACTACCGTCCGACGCTCTAGGAGGCCGGGTATTGCGCCGCTAGCTTTCGCACCATCGTGATGTTGCGCATGGTCGAGGTTCGAATCCCGACGGCCTTCATTGCCGGAGAACTCCAGACCTTCGAGTCGCTGGTCCGGATTCGGCAGAGCCAGTAGAACTCGCTGCCCTCCACGCGGAACTCGTCGACGTCGGTGCGACAGGCCTCGAGCCGCCCGGCCGCCTCCGCGCCAAGCGCCGCTTTCAGGAAGCCGGCGTGAATCGTGTTCGTTGGATCGTCCATGTCTGCATCGGGGAATGGGCGGCAAGCCGCGACGGCCGCGATTTCGGAGCGCGTGCGGACGAAGGTGTCCACCGAGTACCCGAGTGAGTCCGCCAGGCGATGCTGGATCTGCTCTTCGAGTCGGCCCGTGTCGGCGACAGGACTCTCGAAAAGGACGTTGCCGCTGGCGATGAACGTCGAGACGGCGCCGAACCCCATGGCCTCGAAGATGGCCCCTAGCGTGGCCATCTTCACCCGCCGGTTGCCCAGGTTGATGCCACGCAGAAAGGCGACGTAGGCGGTCATCTCAGAGTCCACGCGTCTCAGCCGCCTCGGACGCGCGGGTGGGCCACGAAGAAGTCCGCGATGGCGCGGGAGTCGTCGCTCGTCCAGCAGTGGCAGCCGCCGGCCTGGATGCGCGTCGCAACCGTGCTGCCGCCGGCGCAGGCCCAGGTGGTTGTCGTCGTGGCGCCATCGACGGCCACGGTCGATGCCTCGGCGCAGCTGTTGAGCGAGCGCCAGCGGGCGATGACGTCGGCCATGGGCGAAAAGATGATGTCCACCTTGCCGCCCGCCATCGGAATGGTGCCGTCGGCGGTGCCGTGGATCGCCAGGACGGAGAACGGATTGGTCGGCGCGCACGGCACTTCGGCGCTGCCGCTTGCCGTGGCCATGTTGCCGGAGACCGGGGCGATCGCCGCAACGACGTCCGCCAGCTCGCAGCCGATGCGGTAGGACATCATTCCGCCGCGCGAGTGGCCGGTGACGTAGACGCGGTCGGGATCGACGTTGTCGGTCGACTTGAAGCGGTCGATCAGCCCGCGCATGAAGAGGATGTCGTCGGCGCCGGGGTGCTGGCCCCACGTGGGTCCGCTGCCGAATGCGTCCCAGCCGTCAGCCACGCCGTCGGGGTACACGGCGATCCAGCCAAGCCGGTCCGCCTCGAGGTCGAAGCCGGTGGTCGTTTCGGCCTGGAAGGCGCCGCCGAACGAGCCGTGGAGGACGATTACGAGGCCTGGGTGGGCGGCCGGCGTCGCCGGTCGATGGACGCGGTAGGTCCGATCGACCGTGTCGGCATGGATCGTCTCGACTCGCGTTGAGCCGGTCAGTTGGGCGACGACTGTCGGCCCGAACGATTTGACGAACGAGCCCGAGGCGCCCGCTACCCCGACGACCAGCGCGAGGCCCAGCGCGACGGCCGACTTGCGGCCCGGCGACGGGATTGCCGATGATCGGAGGCCCGAAGCGAGGCTTGCCGGCCAGCCGAGCAGCCAGGCTCCCACGGCTCCCGACCACAGCGCGGCTAGCCCCTCGACCGGCTCGATGGCCAGGAGTTGCGGCTGACTGGCGCCGGATCGAGCGGCCCAAGTTGCCGCCCAAAGCGCAATCGACACCATAGCTAGCGCGATGCCCACCGACAGCCAGGCCATGCCGGCGCTGCGCCGTCGAACCAGAGCCCCCGCGAACAGCAGGCCGATGGGCAGGGCAACGAGCCCGATGTTGGCCGCGAGAGCCGCATAGATGCCGACGGTGTAGCCGTGCGGGTCGCTCGGCAGCAGGAGCGCCAGCGCCAGCCGGCCGACGACGGCCAGGCCGAGGAGCAGGCCAACTCCGCCGGCGACGCGTCGTGGTGCGCCCGCCTTGAGTACAAGCGCCACGCCCCCGGCCAGCTGCGCGGCCACCATCGCCGCCACGATCAGAACCAGCGGCCAGTGCCATGCCGAGTCGCTGAAGAACCGCTCCGGGCGCGATATCAGCGAGTGGCCGATGTTGGCATGGGCCAATTCCACGGCCACGACGGCGGCCCAAAGCACCGGCACCAGGAGTCCCGCACGCCCGGCCCTCACCTGCCTGGGATCACGGGCCGAGTTATCGATCGTCGATCCGGTCATGGTGCCCCTCCGCTTGCCTCGATGACTCAGGCCATTGTGCGCTAGGGCGACCGGCAGCCGCTCGGCACCGTACGATGTGCCAATGCCACCCCGACGCAACCGCCAGGAGTAGGAGCACCGTCACCGCATGATCGATCGCCTTCCCGGCACGTCTGCGCGTTTCGATCGAGCGCGGCTCCTGCCCACGGTCGCCGTTGCGGCCGTGATCGCCGCCGTGGTGCTGGGCGGCATGGGCCTGGATCGGGCTCTAGCGGCACCGAGCGCCGGAACCGTCGACATTGGCGGCTCGGTGACCATCACCGCGGCGCCCGGCTGGGTCCTCACGCCATCCGCGGCCGGCATCACATCCGTGATCCAGCTGAGGAAGGCCGATGCGATCCTCACCGCCCAGGTAGTCGACCAGGCCTACACGGGAGACTCCGGAGCGCTGATCTCCCGAGCCCAGAAGGAGTTGAACGACGAGGCGGTCCAGATCAGCTTCGGCGATCCTCACCACAGCCTGACCAACGGCCACGACACGTCCTACTTCTCGTTCCAGGCCACGGCCACGGCAACGACCTCGGGACGTTCCGGCGTGGTCGACGGTGAGGTGATCGCGATGGTCCTCGGTGGCGACGCGATCTTGCTCGAGTTGGCCGCGCCGCAAGGTCGATTGGGCTCGGCGGTCGATGACGTCTCGACGATGCTCGAAAGTGTGAGGGTGGGCCGATGAGCGTTCCGATGGAACCTGCGGCGACCGCCCCCGCGCCGGCCGCCCCCGCTCCGGCCGCCGGCCGGCCGGCCTGGGGAGTGCAGGCTTCGCTGATCCAGCCGCGTCAGCCGGCCTTCTGGCTGTACCTGACGCTGCTGGCCGTCGGCGGATCCCTGTTCGTCCGCGAGCAGTCGCAAATGAGCAGCCTTATGACGGCCTGGTTGCTGTCGTGGGCGCTCGTCCTGGCGTACGCCGTGCCGGTGGCCGTGATCGTCTACCGTCTCGACCTGTTCGAGCGCGAACCCAAGATGGTGCTGGCGGCGGCACTTATCTGGGGCGGCATCATCGCCACGAGCATGGCCGCCCAGGCCAACGACGCCTGGCTGTCGATCCTGGGCAAGGTCGCCTCGCCCGATCTGGCAAGCCAGTGGGGCGCCGCGATCGTCGGCCCCGGCGTTGAGGAGACGCTCAAACTGGCCGGCGTCGTCACCCTCTTCCTGATCGTGCCCGCCGAATTCGACGGCCTCATGGACGGGTTCGTCTATGGCGCCATGGTCGGGCTCGGTTTCACGGTCGTTGAAGACGTCTCGTACTTCATCACCGCTGTCGCCGCTGTGCCCGGCACGTTCGACCAATCAGGCCCCGTCCTCGACACGTTCCTCGTCCGGGTCGTGGGCGGCGGCCTGTACGGCCACGTTCTCTTCACCGGCCTGACGGGACTCGGTTTTGCGTACATGGCCACTCGCCGATCCGCGGCCTTGTCCCGGCGGCTGTGGCTCGGTGGGCTGTGCATCGCCGCCGGAGTTGCCGCTCACGCGATCTGGAACTCACCCTGGATGGAAGACATCCTGGCCACGAGCGGCGGCGCGGCCCCCAGCACGTTGCAATGGCTCGAATACGGCGCCGTCAAGGGCCTGCCCTTCCTGATTCTTCTCGGCCTGTTGGTGCGACTCGCAACCCGCAGTGAGGAAGGGACATTCCGGGCGATCGTGGCCGGCGAGTCCGATCCCTGGGTGATCACGGAACCCGAGATCGCGTCGCTGCGGAGCCTCCGGTCACGAAGAGCGGCTCGAATTGAGGCTGGTCGGAGCCGAGGTCCGGCCGCCTCGCGCGCCCTCGGGAGGCTGCAGGCCGCCCAGATCGAATACGCCATGATCCACAGCCGAACCGACACTCCTGCGGACCCGGCGCTCGTGGCGCAGCGCCACAACATCCGGGCGATCAGGTCCGAACTGGCGGCCGTGACCGCGCCCGCGACCGGGACCGCGCCCGCGACCGGGACCTGGCCCGCGCCTACGGCCGTGACCACGCCCGCGCCCGCCGCCGTCTGGGTGCCGACCCACCTGGTACCTCGCGGCGGCATCGCGGCCTGGAGCACGCCCGAGGCGGCACACGGACCCGAGACATTGCTCCCGGAACGCACAGAACTCATCGTCATGGCGCGGGCCGGAGAATGGGCACGAGTCGGGGCGGAGAACGGCTGGGTCGGCTGGGTCGACGGTCGCCTCCTGGTGCCTCGCACCTGACAACCGCCACTGAACGATCGCCAGGTCTCCTCGATGCCGAGTCGGATCTCCTCGCTCACCTTACCGTTCCTGAAGCCTATCGCCGTCAGGAGGCGGCTGGCGACTAGCGCGAAACGGACGCGTCTCCTGGCACCGTCCGCTCCATTCGGAAGCGCAGCCGGAGCAGGACTAGCAATCCGAGCGACGCGATGCATAGCCAGACGCTCCACGCAATCTGCAGAAGGTCGAAGGGCGACAGGTTCGGTTCCCAAACGTGCGCGGCGATGCCGGGCGCGACAAAGATCACTGCCATGAGCATGGCCAAGCCCACGAACTGGGCGAGTCCGCGCGCCCGGGTCCGCCTGACCATCGGTCGTTGCCTGACGTCGAGCGCTACCCCGGCCTCTTTGGCAACGGCGGCGATGCGCGTGAGCTTCCAGAACCCGGCCGACCACCCCCCGATCCGGACCATGCCGCCCTCGACGACAATCGCTGCATCAGGCGGTAGGACGAGCTCGCGCGGCTGGGCGCGCACAAAATGTCGCCAGCGCGACCGGATAGCGATCCGCTCCGGCGACAACTCAAGCTCGACCCGGTTGAGCCAGAACCACAGCGCCAACACGGGCACGAACGGGAGCACGCCGATATTGGGGGGGATGGGCGGCAGGCGCGAAGACGTAGCCAGTGCGACGCCATAGGCAAGCAGCGACAGGGCGACCCCGGCTACCGCAAAGCTGGCGATCCAATCGGCCCACCGGGGCTGGTTCGCGGCCTTGACCCGTCGACTTGGGGCTCTCTCGATTGTCTCGGGAAGTGTCTCGGTCGCGCTCACAGTGCCATCACGGAGTGATCATCTCGGTCAGTTCAAGGTGGCCGGGCCGTCTTTGTCCGGCGGATCGACCAACCTCAGGGCGGTCCATGTTCCGCACGGCCAGCAGTATGGCAAATCGCCTCAGAGAAAGCTTCTTGCTTCGATATCCGAAAACCAAAATCCCGTACGCGAGCGCGAACAGGGCGCAGTGCACGACCAACCACCCAAGCGGCATACGAGCGGCCTCCTTCTCGAGGAGCCTAGGAGCTTGGTCCCTGGACTCCTGTGATGAGCATCGAATCGAAGAGCCACAGAGTCAGTACGACCAGAACCCAGAACATGATTGGCCGGTGCCAGATCGAGTCGAGACGAGCGAGCCGTCCGGCGTCCGCGTGAAGTTCACGAGGGACGCGAGTTGCCTTTTCGACGTTGCCGCAGGATTTCTCGCACGAGCCAAGCGGCGGACGGGACGGCCCCGATGGCAGCGACAACCCCGAGCCCGAGCATGGTCCGAGTAAACGCGAGGGTGCTGCCTCCGCTCTGGCGGGTCATGCCGAGGAGAACCGTGAGGAATGCCATCGAGCCTGCGGTCGTGCACGCGCCCTGGCCGATATCGGCATAGACCATCGCGATCGGTGTCTGTCTCTCATCGAGCGGCTAGGTTCGCTGCCCAAACGAAGATCACGGAAAAGGCGAGCCAAATCAGCCATAGGCCAAACATCGGACTCATCGAGAGGACGACAGGCTCGGTGATCGGGGCCGAGGCCATGGCACGATACAGTCGAGTCAGGTACCGGAAGAGGACGGCGAGGTAGATACCGCCGGCGATCCACATGGCCGCCGCTACGAGAGGCGCAGTCGCCAACATCTGGATCCCGGCCAACAGCGCAAAGACGCCGGTGCTCAGCGTCAGCAAGAACATCGACCACACGATTAGCGTCCGCGGTACCCCGCCGGGACTGGCGGAGTAGTGGCGAACCAGGACGTAGCGCCCGGCAACGATCGCCACAACGACCATCCCAACAGGAATGCCAACAGAAGCAATCACGAAGGGCACGTTCATGCCCGAAGTGTCCTGCGATTGGGCGCTAGCCACAAGGCGTGTCCCATGAAAGGGAGCAGCGTCCGGGGGTGAATAGACGAGCGGTGGCATTTGGATCCTCGAGCTATGGGACCGCGACGGATTGTGGTGGCTGCGACCCGCCGCGCCCGACATGAGACAGGTTTGGTGGTCGGGATGCTGCGCTCACGGATAGCGCCCACGAGGCCTAGCGTGCCCATGAGGCGTGCGACGCGATGTCGGCCGACACTCTCGCCCTTGCGAGCGAGGGCGTGCCAGACCTTGCCGGCGCCATAGACCGCTGACCGGCAGATCCGCTGGTCGCGTAATGGATGATCCCACCCAGAAGGCTCCCACGACGAACTCGACCAGAGCTAGGCCCATTGAGATTCGCCGATTTCCGGCAAGCAGACCGGGCGGGACAAGCCAGAATTCGACCGCCAGGAGGATAAACGCGACACCGAGACCGCGTACACAAGCGTATTCATTCCAACCTCAACGAAGGCGGTAGAAGGAGGCGCTTCGACTTGGCATCTACCTGCCTGGCGTGCGGAAGCGGTTGGCGACGCGAGCCACCCGGGGTCCGAGTAAACGCGAGGGTGCTGCCTCCGCTCTGGCGGGTCATGCCGAGGAGACCGTTGAGGATCACTTGCTGCCGCGTCCGCGCCTGGCCACGCCGATCAGGAGTGCGCTGGACAGGACCAACGACGCTAGACCGAGAATCAACGCCGCGAAATCGGTGGGGCCGCTCGGCAGGTTAGGGACGAATAGGAGAAAGGCCAGCATGACCGTCCCACCAACACTGACGCTGAGGTTGATCGCCGCACGGCGTCGCGGCGTGCCTGACCGGACGTACAGGTAGAACAATGACACTCCGTAAACAATTAGGCTGATCGACATGGCTGCGATAGACAACGACAACATTTCATTTCTCCAGACCGACCAGGCTGCGGCCGGTCCGACCGCCGTAGCCAGCACCATCTACTTGTCCGCGATCAACGAATGCTCCATGACCGCCACTACGACAGGACACAGCTTGAGATGAAGTCGATCTGGAGCATCAAGCCAAAGACCGCCGCCCCAACGCCGGCCGCCACAAAGATGCCCGTGAACGGTGGAGCGGCAGCCGCAGGCGCAGCCACTGAGAGAAAGCTCGCAGCAGCCCCCAAGAACGAAACGTCAGCTCCCACAAGCAACTCAAGGCACGGCCAGAACGCTGCTTGACCGCTCGGATCCGTCAGGTTCACCGGATTGTCGCCGGCATAGACGTAGCGATCCATTGCGCCCGGATTGGCGATGGAGCCCGCGATCGGGTCGCGCTGGGTCCAGCGGCCCAGTGATGGGTCGTAGTAGCGGGCACCGAACTTTGTGAGCCCGGTTGCCGAGTCGAAATAGCCCGAGGCGAAGCGGAACGGATTGACAGTCGCCTGGGCGCCTGTTGCGGTGAGCGTCGTGCCATACGGGTCGTAGGTATAGGAGGCGGCGATCGCACCTGAGCCGTCGGTCAGGGCGATGACCGAGCCCAGGGCGTCGAAGATGTAGTAGAAGTGGCCCGTGCCCGAGCGCATGGAGACGAGCGAGCCACCAGGGGTCCGCGTGAAGGCGAGGGTGCTGGCGCCGCTCTGGCGGGTCATGCCGAGGAGACCCGTTAGGAATGCCGTCGAGCCTGAACTCGTCCGTTCGCTCTGGCCGATGTCGGCGTAGGCCATCGTGATCGGAGAGCCAGCCGTCGTGATGGATGTCGTCTGGTTGAGGCTGTTGTAGGCGTAGGTCTGGCCCGGCTTGGCGGTGAGGTTGCCGTTGGCGTCGTAGGTGAAGCCCGTGTTCGTGATCTCGTCGGCGGCGTTGTACGTGTACGTCGTGTTGACGCCGTTGGCCGTGACCGAGGTCCGGTTGCCCGAGTTGTCGTAGCCGTAGCTGTAGCTCGAGGCCGCTGGACCGCTCGTTACCGCGGTCTTGAGCCGGTTGAGCAGGTCGTACGTGTAGGCGGTGTTGTTACCGGCCTGATCGGCCACTGTCTGGCGGAGGCCAACGTTGTTGGTCCCGTTCACGTAGGTGTAGGACTGCGAGACGAGGACGGTCGACCCGAGCTTGGCCGTGCCCGAACCGGTCGCCGCAGCCCGTGTAGCGAGTCTGCCGGTGGAGGTGACCGTCGCCATGGAGGAGGTCGCGGGCAGAGTCAAGGACGGCTTGCTTGCCTTTTCGGTGGCTACAGGGCTCGTGGTAGTCTGCGAGCTCCTGGAGGCCGAGATCACAAGGCTCGTCGGCCCCAAGAACGCCAAGCAGCCAGGTCGGACCGCGAGCCGTCACGGAGTCACCGCAGGTTCGCTCGCTCTCGGAGGCCGCAAGGTGCACTTGGAGCGACCGCGGGCAAGGACGACCCAAGGCACCGAAGTCAGCCTCGATACCTGGGAAGCCTTCAGCTCGGGGGACCTGCTCGACCAGGTCGCGCTTGAGAGGATGCTCGCCGGCGTCGCCACACGACGCCACGTCGATGTCGCAGATCCGCTCGGCGAGGCCACGAAATAGAACGGTATTGGTCTCACAAGACACACACCTCGCTTCACTTCCCGGCGAATGGTGCTCGTCTTGTGAGGACGAACGCAGATGCCAGGCCGAGCGCCACCACGAGCAGCACGGCGATTGGAACGCTTATCTGTATGAGCGAAAAGGCGGGAAGAGTCAGGCACCCGAGCCAGAGCCCGATCGCCCTCCATCGCCACCAAGTGCTAGATCGCTCGAGCGGATCTCTCATGAGAGGTCCACCCCGAATGAGCACCACTAGAGGCAACAACGACATGCCGATGACACCCAGTACCGCCATCGCAAGCACCTCGCTGAACATGGCGTCTCACTCCCTTTCTTCTGCAGTTCTTCGACTGCTAGGCACCGAACAGAAAGTCCCACACGGCCCCGGTGACGCACGTGGCGGCACCAGTTGCGAAGCCTATGACGAAGCCCCCGGCCGTACCAGCTGGAACCGTTATCGGAGCGAATGGGCCACCAAGGAATCCGCTGACGAATCCGCCAAATGTCCCGGCGAGCGTTATCGTGAAGATGTCGCGCCCGCACTGGTTGAGAGTCTCGCGGCCGCTCGGATCCGTGAGGTTCACCGGGCTGTCGCCGGCATAGACGTAGCGATCCATCGCACCCGGACTCGCGATGGAACCAGCGATCGGGTCACGCTGGGTCCAGCGGCCGAGAGATGAGTCGTAGTAGCGGTCTCCGAACTTCGTGAGCCCGGTGGCCGAGTCGAAGTAGCCCGAGGCGAAGCGGAACGGATTGACGCTCGCCTGGGCACCAGACGAGGTGAGGGTCGTGCCGTATGGGTCGTAGGTGTAGGAGGCCGCGATCGCACCTGAGCCGTCGGTCAGAGCTATGACCGAGCCCAGGGCGTCGAAGATGTAGTAGAAGTGGTTTGAGCCCGAG
>JAYUDR010000127.1:0-5151 GCA_043739665.1 Chloroflexota bacterium | reverse complement strand
TGGTACGAAACCGGCGTGGCCGCCGTGTCCTAGACCCGTGACAGGTCGCGCATGACGGCTTCCAGCATCTGCCACCGATTCGCATGGTAGCTGCTAGCAGCTACCAACCTGAGCCGGATCTCCCCTGCCCTCCCCCACTCTAGCCGCCGATCTTCGGTCAGACCGTGATCAGCTCGCGATGCTCGCCCCAGACTTCACGCAGTCGATCGCAGATCTCGCCCACTGTGGCATAGGCCTTGACTGCGTCGATGATCGGAAGCATGAGATTCTCCTCGCCCCGGGCGGCGTCCTCAACGCGCGCCAGGGTCGCCGCCCAAAGCGCCGGGTCACGCCCAGCCCGGACTTTCTGAACTCGCGCGACCTGAAGCCGCTCGCCGTCCGGGTCGATGCGCTGGAGGGGCGGGGTCGTGGTCTCCTCGTCTCGGAACTTATTCACGCCCACCACGACCTTGGCTCCGCTTTCGATGGCCCGTTGGACCTGGTAGGAGGACTCCTGGATCTGGCGCTGCTGGTACCCGGATTCGATGGCCGCAAGAGTGCCACCGAGCGCTTCGATTTCACGCAGGTACTCGTTCGCGGCCTCTTCCAGGCGGTTGGTCAGTGTCTCGACGTAGTAGCTGCCCGCCAGTGGGTCGGGTGTCTCCGTCACGCCCGACTCATAGGCCAGGATCTGCTGAGTGCGCAGGGCAAGACGTGCTGCTTCCGCGGTGGGCAGAGCCAGGGCCTCGTCTCGAGAGTTTGTGTGCAGGCTTTGGGCCCCACCAAGGACCGCGGCCAGGGCCTGAACTGTGGTCCTCACAACGTTGTTATCGATCGACTGCGCGGTCAGGGATGAACCCGCCGTCTGGACGTGGAAGCGACAGGCCATCGATCTCGTGCTGGTTGCCCCGAAGCGCTCTTTGACGATTCGGGCCCACATCCGACGGGCCGCGCGGAACTTGGCTACTTCCTCAAACAGTTCGCTCCAGGATGCGAAGAAGAAGCTGAGCCTGTCGGCGAAGTCGTCGATATCCAGGCCGCGGGAGAGCGCCGCGTCGACGTAGGCGATGCCGTCAGCCAGGGTGAAGGCCAGCTCTTGGGCGGCCGTGGCTCCGGCCTCGCGCATGTGGTAGCCGCTGATGCTGATGGTGTTCCAGCGCGGTAGCTCCTTCGAACAGAACTCGAAGATGTCGGTGACCAGCCGCATCGACGGTCGCGGCGGGAAGATGTATGTGCCCCGGGCGATGTACTCCTTGAGGATGTCATTCTGCGTTGTGCCGCTGACCTGAGAACGGGACACACCTTGTTTCTCAGCCGCGGCCACGTACATGGCAAGCAGAACAGCCGCGGAGGAATTGATCGTCATTGAGGTGCTGACGGTACCGAGCGGCAGACCGTCGAGCAGGACCTCCATGTCGGCCAGCGAGCTGATAGGAACGCCCACCCGGCCGACCTCACCCTCGGATTCCGGCGCGTCGGAGTCGTAGCCCATCTGGGTCGGTAGGTCGAAGGCCACTGACAGACCCGTCTGGCCTTGCTCAAGGAGGTACCGGAAGCGGCGGTTGGTGTCCTCGGCTGTGGAGAAGCCTGCGTACTGGCGCATCGTCCACAGACGACCTCGGTACATCGTGGGTTGGACGCCGCGCGTATAGGGGTACTCACCGGGCCGACCAAGGTCGCGGTCTTCGTCCAGAGAGGCCGTATCCGCCGCGGTATAGAGATCCTGGATCTCGGCGCCCGAGGTGGTCACGAACCGTTCCTGACGTTCGGGCGAGCGCGAAACCGACTTGGCCCGCGTCGTGGCGCGCCAGCGCTCCCGGCCCGGATCGGCTGCTCCGGTGCCCTTGATTTCGCCTCGAGTCGCTCCCTGGTCATCCGCCACGTACCGCGTCCTCTCGCTGTGCCCTGCCGCTGTCTTCCAAGCTTGCTACAGAATGATGGCACGGACCTGGGTTTGCCCGCCAGCCCGAGCACGGGCGCTTGTTTGATGGGTCGCCTTGTGTTTCCGGGCAGCAGGCGGCTGAGACGTTAACGAGATCCCAAGGCCGGGGCGTCTTTGCGCAAAGACAGCCTAGGCCCAGCATCGCGGTTGTTGTCCCCGTTCGGATGGGCGGGTCACAGTAACCCGGCTGGAAGTATTGGAGAAGTCGCTGACTTATCCACAGAATCGGTGAACAACTGCGCAATTCTGTGGATAAAGCCCGGGCCGGTGGGCGAGTGTTGTGCGGTAGCATCACCAAGTCATCGTGGCGGACTCGAGACTTGTCGCTGTCGCCGCGAACTTCGTCGAGAAGCGACACCACAGCCCTGCCGACATCCATGCAACCGCACTCCGAGCGAGGTTGAACACGATGGCCAACGTCATCGCGATCGCAAACCAGAAGGGTGGCGTCGGTAAGACGACCACCGCAATCAACCTGGCGGGGGCCCTGGCCGAACATGGCTTGCGTGTCCTGTGCATTGACATGGATGCCCAAGCCAACCTCACGGTCGGCCTCGGCATCAACCTCGCCACTCTCGAGCATTCAATGGCAAACGTTCTGGGCGAACCCAAGGAACGTCTGAAGGACGTGATCATCCCCACCGGGACGGCCAACATCGACGTTGCCCCAGCCACCCTGGACCTGGCCTCAACTGAAGTGGATCTCCTGAGCGCCATCGGTCGCGAATACACGCTCTCCGAGGCCGTTGACGAGTGGGCTCAAGGCCACTATGACTACGTTCTAATCGACTGCCCGCCCACGTTGGGGCTCCTCACTATCAACGGCCTCGTGGCGGCCAACGGGGTGATCATCCCAGTCCAGACGCAGTACTACGCCCTCAAAGGTCTCACCGCCCTGGTCAAGGTCATCACCACCATCCGGTCCAAGCTGAACCGAAATCTGAGGGTTCTGGGGCTCCTCCCCACCTTTTACGACGCGCGCACCGTTCTAGGTCGCGACATGCTCGCCGAGATGCGTGAGAACGGCGAGAATCATGTCTTCAACACGATCATTCGGCATGCTGTGAAACTCGGTGAGGCTCCCCTGGCCGGACGGCCAATCACCGAGTACGCCAGCACGTCGGAAGCCGCCCAGAACTATCGCGAGCTCGCAAAGGAGGTAATCGCGCTTGGCTAGGCCAGATTTCCGCGCGGCGGCCAACGCTCGCTTGAACGAGGAGCGGGGCCAGGGCCTCTCTCAGAACGTTCTCAGCCTGCTGGCCGCAGACTCGTCGACCATCGTGCGTCCTTCTGCGATCCGCAATATTTCCGTTACGAAGGTCGAGCCCAATCCCAACCAGCCACGTTTGGCCATGGACAAGGCCGGCCTTCTCGACCTGACCGCGTCGGTCAAGGAGCACGGCGTCCTCCAGCCCATCCTGGTCCGTCCGCTGGCCGACGGGCGGTACCAGCTGATCGCCGGCGAGCGTCGTTGGCGGGCCGCCAGCGGTGCCGGCCTGCAATCAATCCCGGCCCTGATCGAGGATATTGACGACGAAACCGCGCTTGAGATCTCGGTCATCGAGAACCTCCAGCGCGAGGACCTCTCGCCCATGGATGAGGCCCTCATCTACGACAAGATGATCCGCGAGCGCGGCTACAGCATCCGCAAGCTGGCTCAGAAGCTCGGCAAAGACAAGGGTTACTTGGAGAACCGCCTCCGGCTAGCCGATGCCCCGCCCGAGATTCGGGAGTTGGTGTCTGTGCGCAAAGACACCCTATCTCACGCCTACGAGCTGCTCAAAGTCACCGATCCGAAGAAGCGGAAACACCTTGCTGAGATGGTGGCTCGCGGCGAACTCTCGCTGGTCAAGCTCCGCGAGAAGATCGATGGCGCCCCCCGGGCCCGGCGCGCCGGCGCAGGTTCCAGACCCAAAGGAATGCCCACCAGCGGCACGATCGAGGACTCTATCGAAGCCGAGGCCGAGGCCTACTGGATCACCAGCGTCTCCAAGAAGCCGCTTACGGACGACTCCCTAATAGCCGTTCGAGCCGAGTTGACGGCCGCGATGTCTGACCTCAACGCCGTCCTTCAGTCGGATGTGATCAGGAACATCGACGACACGGATCGCCAGAACCTTGCCAAGTTCTTGATGATCGTCCGAGTTCGCGTGGAGAACGCCATCGCCTTGGTCCGGCGAGGCCCAGAGAGATAACGGCGCGTTCCCATAGCGCCGAGCTCGTGGTGGTGCAATCACGTGCGCCGCTTTTGGTCGCGTTGGTTCGCTTGGTATGGATGCAGCTATTCCGCCCCAATAATTCGCCGCGCGGTCAGCCGGCGGCTAGATGGTCCGCCGGGCGGTGTGGCGCCGCGGTCGACTAAGGGCGAAGAAGCCCCGCCGAGCCCATCGACGCCAGCCAACCGGCACCTAGGGCGAGGATGCCGAGTGCTTGAACCTCCCAGACGAGGTGCCGCCACCGCTCCGACGCGACAGCGGCGAGCCCCAAGCCCAACCACGCCAGCACCATGCCTGCAAGCTCAGCAGCTGCCGGCGCCGGCGCCGTCCCAACAGCCAGACTCGTTGCGCCGGCAACTATATCCACCGCGACGAGGATGGCCGCGTTGAGCGCAACGGTCCTGCCCGGGCCCAGCACGGTGGCGATCGAGATCACACCGCTCCTACGATCCCTCTCCAGATCAGATAGGGCATTGGCAAGGGCCAGCGCGCCGCCAGCAGCCACAGCCAGAGCCACGACCCACGGCACAGCGGCGGGCAGAATTCCCGTCGCTCCCACCCACGCATAGACGGGCAGTAGGCCAACCCCTAGCGCGAATGGCGCCCAGCCAAAGGGAGTCCCCTTGAGACGGAGGTCGTAAAGCAGGCCGTCAGCCAAACCCACAGCCCCGACAGCCAGTGCCGCGGTACTCGCCGACGCGGTCAAGGCAAGGCCAAGCGAGGCAGTGATGGCAAAGACCGCCATGGCGGCGTCTCGGGATATCAGTCCCGCCGGAATCGGCTTCTGCGGTTTGACCAAGCCATCGGTGGTCGCATCAGCAAGATCGTTGGCCGCCCCAATCGCGAACTGGAGGCAGAGCATCCCCAGCGCTAGATGCAGCGCCAGGCCGACGCCCGCGCCCGCAATCAGGGCAATGGCGGCGGCCGCGAGGGCGTCCAGGGCGGATGGAAATGGGTGGACAACACGGATTAGGCCGAGCGGCCGTAGACGGCGGCGTCGGATGGCAGGGCCAG
>JAYUDR010000126.1:0-12552 GCA_043739665.1 Chloroflexota bacterium | reverse complement strand
AACGACGAGCCAAACGCCTCGCGCAGCCTGGCGACGTTCTCGCGACCCTGAAGATCCGTCTCACGGGTGATGATCGCGACCATCCGCAGGTCCCGCGGGTAGTCGGTATCCGCCAGCGCCTTGACGGTCTCATAGAGCTTCTCGTAGGGCTCCGTATATGTTGGGATGAGGGCCACGTGCCAGAGCTGACGCGGGTCCGGGATCGGCTCCTCGAGGGCGAGCAACCGATCCAGGCTGCGCTGCTCCCTGACCAAGCGCAGCATCTCGCGACGACCGCCCTCGGCGGCCAGCTTATTGCCGGCAGCCTGTAGTTCAGCCGTTCGGATCTCGACCCGGGCAATCAGTTCGCCTAATTCGTCGCAGCGGCTCTGGGGGTCGGACAACGTGAAGGCACGCTGCCGCCAGTCAACGGCCAGCACGCGCCGAATCCGCCGGAACGAGACGGCAACGCTGATGGCCAGGACGACGGCACGGTACAGCCAGTAAAAGTCGAAGCACAGAACGAAGACGCCCAGAACCACTGGATAGAAGAGCGAGAGCGGGATCATGGCCAGGATCAGAAACCACGTCACCAGGCCGGGAATGATCTCCAGGACTCGATTCGAGAGTTTCCGTCTCGTCTTCTGGGCCGGAACTTGTGGTTGGGTTACCGACCGACGAGCCGACGAGTCTGGCGCACCTTGATCACTCACTCTTCAAGACGGGCGTCACCCAGTGGCGGAACTCCGCCAGGCGACCGCGCACCGCGTCGAAGTAAGTCTTGCTGATTTGGCGCGAGATAGGGCCGATTTGACCGTCCCCAACAGCCCGATGGTCAACTGAGGCAACCGGCGAGATCTGGGCGCCCGTACCGCACAGGAAGACCTCGTCGGCAATATACAGCTCGGTTCGGTCGATCGACCGCTCCTTGACCGGGATTCCCAGGTGCTCGGCGATCTCGAAGATGCCGGCCCGCGTGATCCCCTCGAGGATGTCGTCGCTGACGGGAGGCGTGATCAGGACGCCATCGCGAACCATGAAGAGGTTCTCGGCCGATCCCTCGGCGACGTGGCCGTCCTGCGTCAGCACGATCGCCTCATCGAAGCCATTGAGCATCGCCTCGGACTTCGAGAAGGCAGGGTTGACGTAGCTGCCCGTGATTTTGCTGCGCGCTGGGATGGCCGTATCGCTGATGCGCCGCCAGGAGACGGTGCCGGTAGCAATGCCCTTGGTCGTGTCGATGTAGTCGCCCATCGGGATCGACAGGACGTAAAAGTCGTGGGTCAGCCCATGAAGCCTGACGCCAATAGCTTCGGTGCTTTTGTAGACCGACGGCCGGCAGTAGGCGTCTTCATGGAAGTTGTTGCGTCGGAGAACCTCAAGAATGATTTCGGAGAACTCCTCGACCGACGGCACATCCGCCATGAGCATGATCTTGCTCGAGTTGCGCAGGCGGACGATGTGCTCCTGGACTCGGAGGGCGTAGAGCTGCCTGTCTTCCGGGTTCCAGTAGGCACGAATGCCTTCGAAGACAGCGGTCCCATACAAGAAGGCGTGGGTCATGATCGAGACGCGCGCGTCGCCCAGCGCTACATAGCCGCCCTGGAAGTAGCAGACACGGCTGTTCTGGTCGGGCTTCGCCGCACTTGCAGCGGGAACCGCAGCGTTCTCGGTGACCATTCTTCGGCGCTCCCTGGTGCTACACACCGGCGACTGGCCGGCGAAATCCAATTATAGCGGCCGAGCACGGAGGCCCCACCCGGGCCGGCGTGGGCGACGGCGCCGTTCAGCCTCGGGCTAGCGTGAAGATCACGACGCCCAGATAGGCGAGGTAGAAAACGCCTCCCATCAGAAGCCCCCGAGCGCTGAGACGCTTGCGAATCACCATCGGTACGAAGATCAGAGCCGCCGAAGCGAAGGCGATGCCGGCGGAGAGGAAGGCGATGCCCGCACCAGCCACCGACCAAAGGGCCGGAGCAAAGACCAAGGCGATCGATACGGGGATCGCGCTTTGGAAGACCATGGCGCCGGTGATGTTGCCCATGGCCAGCGTGTCCTTGCCGCGCCGGACCCACAACACGCTATTGAGCTTCTCCGGAAGCTCCGTAGCAACGGGCGCGATGACCAGGGCCATCAGCGTTGGGTTAAGCCCCAAGGAGGCCGAGAGGTCCTCGACGGCACGAACGAAGCCCCAGGCGCCGCCGATGATGCAAACCAGGGCGAAGACGACCTGGACCGAGACGATGAACATCCGTGGCGGATGGGGGTGTTGGAGTGCGCGCCGGTCGAGCTTGTGGAAACGAAGCGGCTCCAACTCGTGGTGCACTGCCGCTTCGGCCTTGAGGTGACCCAGGACGTGGAACGCATAGATGCCGATGAGCACAACGGCGACGAGCCGGCGAGGCCATTCGAAACCGACGGGCAGAAAGGCCGCCCCGATCGCGATCGAATAGGCCAGGCCGAAATACGCCATATCGTGGCTCACGACGGCCCGATCCACGGCCAGCATCTGGCCGGCGGTCCGTCTCCGTCGCATCAGCCACACGGCTGCGCCGGTCACGAACATCGTCAGCGTGGAGAGCATGAACGGGGCCCCGAGAATGGCCCCGACGCCAACCTCCCTGCCCGCCGCACCCCCAGACAGGACGATGGCGATGAACGGGATCATCGTCTCCGGCAGAGCCGTGCCCACCGCAGCCAGCACGGAACCGATCGCGCCTTCACTCAGATTGAGCTTGCGTCCGAACCACTCGATGCCGTTGGTGAACAACTCGGCACCGAAAAGGATCACCGCGAACGAGACGACCAGCAGCAGGATGTCCAACTCAGGCTCCGGCGTTCGTTGTATTCGTCACGGTAGATCGGCCCGCTGAGCCATCAGCAGACCGACCAGTACACACGTTTCTGAAGCTACGGACGAGCGTGCTGAGGCGCGTACGGCAGGAGGGCCACGATGCGGGCGCGCTTGAGGGCGACGGCCAACTGTCGCTGGTGGCCTGCGCACGTGCCGGTCTTGCGGCGTGGCTCGATCTTGGCGCGCTCCGAGAGATAGCGGCGCAGCCGATTGACTTCCTTATAGTCGATCGAGACGGTCTTATCCGCGCAGAACGCGCACACCTTGCGGCGGCGGCGGTCGCGGTAGTAATCGTCTCGCTTAGCCCGAGTCTTCTCTCGTGGGTTCGCAGGTGGCATGGTTCTCGATCCTCTGTAAGTGGCCGCAACCATCGCGCGGCAGTGGGGTCATCGGGATGCGGCCCGACGAGCGTCGTTCCCTAGAAGGGCAGCTCGTCGAGATCGCTCGAGCCGAAGTCGTCTCCTGGAGCGGCCGGGGCGCCGCGTTCAGGTCTGGCCCCGCCCGGCTCGGCGGCACCTTCCTCGCGCGGACGCGGGTCCAGTGCCGTTACGGTGTTGGCGACCAGTTCGGTTGTATATCGCTTCTGGCCGTCCTTATCATCCCAGGACCGCGTCTGGAGACGGCCCTCGACATAAACCTTCCGGCCTTTCCGAAGGTATTCCGCGGTTCGCTCGGCGAGCGCGGCCCAGGCAACGACCCGGAACCATTCGGTCTCTTCTTTCCACTCGCCACTGGCATCCTTGTAGTTGCGGTTGACGGCGACCGTGAATTGGGTCACTGCCTGGCCATTGGGCGTATACCGCATCTCAGGATCGCGGCCGAGATTGCCGATGATCATCGCCTTGTTTAGCGACATCGAGCGTTCCTCCAGCTCCGCGTGTCAGCGAGCCTCAGTCGATGGCGGCCGGTGCCTCTTCGGTCTCGGACTCGTCGATCAGCTCGACTTCATCCTCCGGCTCCTCGTCGTCAGCCGGCGGCGGCACAACGTCGAGGTCGGCATCCGCCTCCTGGCCGCGCGTGGCGCGCACAGGACGCTCCACGCGAGTGACGAGGTGGCGGAGAACTTCCTCACTGATCATGAGACCGCGTTCCAGCTCGCTGATGGCAGTGGCCGGTGCCTCGAAGAGGACCACGTAGTAGGAGCCCTCGCGATGGTGATCGATCGGATAGGCCAGCCGCCGGCGGCCCCACGGGGCCTGCTTGACGATCTGACCGCCTCCGGCGGCGATGGCTCGGGCGGCTCGCTCCAGGGTTCCCTGAACCTTGTCGTCCGCCAAATCGGGACGCAACACGAGCATAAGTTCGTAACGGCGCATACGCCAACGACTCCTTCCCATGGGGATGCTCCGATGCACGCACGGCAACGCCGACCGGTCGGAGCCGAAAGGACCTGCGAATCATAACAGGGACGGCTGCGCAGGACCGCATTTCAGTCTCGGGCGCGCCTCTCCGGCCTGATGGGCGTGACCGGACGTTCGTGGCAGTACGAAAGGGCTGTCCGGCGGTGCCTTCGTTGAGCCTATGCTGGGGCGACGGTTGGGTACCAGGTTCGGCTGACTCTGACGCCAAACTTACCCGCGTCGCGACGAACGCCAACCGTCGTTTGAGAAAGGAGGCATCGTGTTCTCGTTCCTTCGCCGTGAGGAAGGACAGGGTCTCGCGGAATACGGACTTATCGGTTCTCTTATCGCCGTTGTCGCAGTTCTCGCTCTGATGTTCTTAAGCGGGAACCTCTTGAGCCTCCTAAGCATGATCGGCCAAGGTCTCTAAGAAAGTCTCGGCTAGTCTGGGAAAACGGACCGCATATGCGGTCCGTTTTCTTTTTCCGAGACTCCGCCTGCCGTTGACTCTGAGCACTTTGACGCCGCCCCCAAACCGGTGGCCCGGATCCCGAAACCTGAACCGCCCGCGTGCCGGTCGCCCCGCCCGAGTGGCCGTCGGGCATCCATCTGAGGCCTGGTACCGGAGCAGGGACTCGAACCCTGACGCCCTTGCGGGCCGCGGATTTTAAGTCCGCTGCGTCTGCCATTCCGCCACTCCGGCATGCCCAGAAGATTAGCGCGCCCATGGCCGCATGGAGCCGGTGCGCAGACATGCGGCGCAGAGTCACGAGGGATTTTGGAGGCGACGAGCGGGATCGAACCGCTGAATAGGGGTTGTGCAGTTCGCCCAGAAACGTCCGGCGGCGTTCGCTAACGTCGGAATTGAGCACGAACCGAACGGCCGTTCATAGCACCTGACCGGCTACGTTCGGCTCTGTTGCTACCGTACGTTGCTACCGTGAAGCCTGGCCATCAAGTGCCGTGGCGGATGTGATCGGAGGGCCAACTGGAGTGAAGCCCACGGTTTCCAACTGAGATACGAGATCGTTCGCCCTAACCTGCATGGGTCAGGGCGAACACATGCCGACCGTTCTTCAGCGCCCGCTGAAGCAGCCTTCGACACGCACCGTGTCGAAGGCTATGGCGCCTCGTGGATACTGCCCCAGCCTACTTGTCCGGCTTCGCGCTCGCGACCTGCGAGACGATCGCGCCGAATCCCTGTCCCTTGAATGCTTGCGGCCAGGCTCCCGGCGCGTTGAGTGCCGGCTTGGCCACTCCGTTCGCCTCTCGAATGATGCCCTGCGCGCTGATCACGCAGTAGAGCGACGGGTCGTACTTGCTTGTCGAGGAGCCGGTCATCTGCTTTTCCCAGGAGGCGAGGTTCTGGAGGAACAAGATCCCCCGCTCATGCGGCATCGACGCCTTGAGCTGCGCGAGAAGCGGCTGGTATTCATCTCGTTTCGAGAGCCCAAGCACGACGTTGATGGGCACCGTCGTCGCCGACAGTGAGCCGTGGAGCACGCGCTCGACGTGGATGGTGACGGTCGCGTTGTACTCGGTGAGGTCGCTTCCGGCGTCGTAGCTCTTGCCTGCCGATACGGACTCGAGCGACGCGAGGACAACGGCGTCTGAATCCTTGAGGAGCGCGCCGATCGACTGGAACGCGGTGAAGTCGGGGTCGCCCGAGAACAGTCCTGTCCAGAACTCATCAGGCGAGAGCAGCGGGAGTTGCGTGGGGCTCGCCGCGGCAACCGGGGACCCCGGCGGCGTGGCGTGCACCGGCGGCGTAGGCTTCGCCCCAGTGTCGGGCGAGGCAACGCACGCTCCCGTCGTCAGGAGGACGGCCAGGAGGGTACCCGCAAGACCGAGACCGTGGTTTCTCATATCGACACCACCCCATTTCCATAGTACAAGCTTATCTGGTTCTTCTCGGTGGTCGAGATGTAGTTGTACGTCGGAACCCATATGGGGGACATACTCGCCGACACCATGCAGGTCGCCTGTGGCTCGCTCGACTTCGGGTGCTGAAGTCCGATGCCGGGTGCCGTCCGGGTCCGTCCAGGTCATCGCGCCGCGCCAGCGATGGCCACCAGCGTCGACCTCGTAGACCGACCCCTCGCCTGGCGACCGATGCCGTCCTTTTTCGCAGCAGTCCGCTCGCTCATGGTAGCGGTGCTCCTTGCAGGAGCGCTCCAGACGGCCTCAGGTTCGCCCGGGGCCGTCGCGTTCACTTGCGATTCTACGCCCTGTTGCTACCGTGTTGCTACCGAGACTGGACAGACTCCCGCCTGACGGGCCATTTCACGAGGGACATTGGAGGCGACGAGCGGGATCGAACCGCTGAATAGGGGTTTTGCAGACCCCCCCCTTAACCACTTGGGTACGTCGCCTCGGAAAGTTGCCGCCCCTTGGACGGCTTCACCGGTCGGGGAAACCGGCGAGCTGGTACGTCAGACTGGCTGCCCCTCGAGGATTCGAACCTCGCCATACGGATTCAAAGTCCGCTGTCCTACCACTAGACGAAGGGGCAGAGACTCGATCTCTGGCAGGCGGCCGGCCCGGTCGGCAACGAGCCGACGTATTCGGCCTGTTGCCGAAACCTCGGCTTTAAGGGAGTGGAGCGGAAGACGGGACTCGAACCCGCGACCCTCACCTTGGCAAGGTGATGCTCTACCAACTGAGCCACTTCCGCTCGATAAACCATGTCAGCCCATTTATGGTGCCGAGAGCCAGGATCGAACTGGCGACACCGCGATTTTCAGTCGCGTGCTCTACCGACTGAGCTATCTCGGCTTGAACTGTCGACTGGCTGCCCGTCGGCGCGACGAAAGGTACCACGACCGACCGAAACGCCGCAAGGCGACCCCGCCGCCGTCACGCACCGAGAGGTCAAGCCTACTCCAGGCCGGTGAGTTGCTGCACTTCTGTGGCGTCCATGGGGGCCTCACCGGTAAGCTGCCGAAGACGGTTGATGCGATCGGTGATGGGTGGGTGCGTCGAGAAGAGAGCCCCGCCGCCGCCGAGCTTCTTGAGTGGATTGACGATGTAGAGGTGCTGCGTCGCGCCATTCGCCGAATGGAGCGACTCCTTGTCGGCGGCCAGCTTGGCCAGGGCCGTCTCCAGACCGTGCGGGTTCCGAGTCAGTTCCACCGACGAAGCGTCGGCCAGATACTCCCGCTGGCGACTTACGGCCATCTGGACCATGGCCGTGAAAATCGGCGCAAGAATGGCCATGATGACGCCGACGATCATGAAGACGACCGCCAACCCACCTCCTCCGCCGTTGTTGTTGTCATTTCGGCTCCGGCCGCCTCCGAACCAAAATGTGTAGCGCAAGAAGAGCTGGGCCAGCAAGGCAATACTGCCGACCATCACGCCCACGATCAAGGTGAAGCGAATGTCGTAGTTGCGGATGTGCGACATCTCGTGGCCGAGAACGCCCTGCAGTTCCTCACGATTGAGCTTATCCAGCAGACCCGTAGTGATGGCCACGGATGAGTGCTTCGGGTCGCGACCGGTGGCGAAGGCGTTGGGCGAGGGGTCGTCGATTATGTAGACGCGAGGCATCGGTAGGCCGGCGGCCGTTGCCATCTCGCCCACCACGTTGTACAGCTGAGGGGCCTGCTGGGCTGTGACTTCTCGGGCGTGTGAGCTGGCAAGGACGAGTTGGTCGCCGCCGTAGAACGACCCGAGCGCGCTGAGCGTGCCGAAGACAACGGCGATGACGAGGGCCCCGATGGCGTACGCAATCGGGCTCGCACCACTCCCATACCCAATGGAGTAACCGATGACGAAGCCGAAAGCGGCCAGGACGGCGACGACTACGAGGGCGAGCAAGAAGGAGTTGCGGCGGTTAGCCGACTGTTCCGAATAGAAAGATGCGGTGGTCACAGATGTGCAGCCTCAGGGCGCCTTGCTGCGCCAGTTGGTACCGGCGCAGACAACGCTACGCCTATCCCAGGTTGACGACAGGAACCTCGGCTGCCTCGGGCTCGGCTGCGAAGAAGTCGCGCTTGGTGAAGCCCAATGGCCCCGCGATGAGCACGTTCGGGAACGTCTGGAGCGAGTTGTTGAACTCGAGGACGGTCGCGTTAAGGTGCTGGCGCGAGAACGAGATCTGGTTCTCTGTCGTGGTCAGCTGCTCCTGGAGCGAGAGGACGTTCTCGTTAGCCTTGAGCTGCGGGTAGTTCTCCACAACTGCGAACAGGGATCGCAGGCTGCCTGTGAGAGCGTTCTCGGCTTGGGCCTGAGCCGCAGTGCCCTGAGAACCCGCGGCGACGGCATTGGCGCGCGCCTCGGTGACGGCCGTCAGGACGCCCTTCTCGAAGTCCATGTAGCCCTTGACGGCATTGACCAGGTTCGGGATCAGGTCATGGCGTCGCTTGAGCTGGACCTGGATCTGCGCATTTGCCTCGTCGACGCGATTGCGCTTCGTGACGAGACCGTTGTAGATCATGACCAGGACGACCACGAGGACTACGACGACACCGAGAATGATGAGCGGGGCTTCCATGTCCCTGTCTCCAATCAGAGTTGGGCCGCACCAACTTGGGTGCGGGATGTTCAGTCTAGCAGCCGACCATGAAGCCAAGCCGCCATCAGTTTGACTCGACCGGGAGGCTGAAGGTTCGGCAGGAATGGATGGTGGGCGGTGCAGGATTCGAACCTGCGACATCCTCGGTGTAAACGAGGCGCTCTAACCACTGAGCTAACCGCCCCAAGAGCCGCAGTGGGCGCCCCAGAGGCCGCGCGTCGGCCCAAGGCCGACTTACCGGCCCGCCGACCATGCGGCCGGGCTTTGGGTCAGGCGCCGAACAACTTCGGCGAAGAAGGTGGTGCCCAGGCCGGGACTTGAACCCGGATGGATTGCTCCATACGCCCCTCAAACGTACGCGTATACCAATTCCGCCACCTGGGCACGAGCACTGTTGCGACGGCTCCACGTCGCTGCGCAGCGAGTAATGGTACCGAGGAGGGGATTTGAACCCCTACACCCTTGCGGGCACCGGCTCCTGAAGCCGGCGCGTCTGCCATTCCGCCACCTCGGCGCACACAGCGACCGGCTAGCGGGCGCTGGCGAGGCGCCAGTCTATCACATCCCAGAAACGGCCCGATGGGTCCGCAATGTCATTCGACACGAGGCCGCGGACACGGCTGGAGACCACCAAATCGTAGTCGCGGAAGCTCAACGGCAGGATTGGGACGGTGGTCGAAATGTACTTCTCCACGGCCGAAACAGCCGCCTGATGAGCGGTGGAGTCGGTGGTCTTGCGCGCGGTCACCAGCAACTGGTCGAGAGTCTTGTCGACCAGACCTGAGACGTTGGAACCGCCCGAACCCACCTGCGAGGAGAGAAGCATCGGTCCAAGATCAGAGTCGAGACCGATCTCGAAGATCGCGACGGCCGCAGAGTACTGGCCGCTGCCCAGTCGGTCGAGGTAGTTCTTCAGCGGGACCGGATCGAGGATGACGTCGAGTCCGATCGCCTGCCAGTCGGCGGCCACCCGCTCTGCTGTTTGATACAGAACCGGTTGACTGGCTTCGTCAGGTGTGAGCAACTCCAGCGTGTATGTCGTCTTCGCCTTTGGCGCCGTCCATCCGGCCGCGGTTCGAACCCAGCCCGCGGTGGTGAGGTAGGTCTGGGCATCTATGACGTCATACGGTGCCGCAGTGACGGCATACGGGTCGAAGGCCGGCGACCAGTTTGGAATCGGCAGATCTGCGTTGCTGCCATTGCCGCCGAGGACCTTCGTGAGCAGCGTGCTGCGGTCTATCGCCTCCAAAAGCCCAGTGCGGACGTTGACGTCACGCAATTCGGGATGATCCGAGCGCTGATTGACGACAACGCTGAGCAGGCTAGCCCAGCGGTACGGGATGATCCGAGCGCCGGCCGTCGCCGCCGCGGCGTTCGTTTGCTCGGGCGGCAGGCCCCCCAGCCCATCGAGCTTGCCGGCTCCGAATGCCTCCACGGCCGATTTAGAGTCATCAAAGAAGACCATTTCGATGTCGGCCATCTCGCCCAGCGTCGCGCCGCTGGGGAGCGGCATCGGAGTCGGCGTCGCGGTCGGGGCGGGCGTCGGCGTGGGGGCGGGCGTTGCTGATGGCGCAGGAACCGAAGTCGTGGCCAGACCGGGACTCGGCAGGGCGCTACCTGTGGCCGCCTTGGTCGGGGTTGGGATCGACGTCCGGCTCGGGCTTGCGAGGGGGCGAGCGCTGGGGCTCGGGCTGACGCTCGGCGCAGGGCTGGGAGTCGGCAGCGGAACGGCCTTCACCGACTGGACGCGCGCAAGGCGGACGTGCGAGTAATCGATCTCGACGATCCGATACGGTCCGTCCCCGATCGGGCGGGCGCTGTAGGCCGAGTCGGCTAGCTTGACGACCGGCGTGCCTTTCAGCAGATGCGAAGGCAGGATCGGCAACGTTGCCTGGCGGAGGAAACCTGCGCTGGCCAGGGTCATGGTGAAGCGCACAGTCGATGGGCCGTCGGCAGAGGCGTGGATGCCCTGCCAGGCGGCGCCGACCGGGCCGTCGTACTTGGCATCCTGCAACAGGCCGATGGTGAAGACCACGTCGGCCGAGGTCACGGGCTGACCGTCCTCCCAGAAGGCATCGCTGCGCATCTGGAAGGTGTATGTGTGGTCTTCGTCGGAGCTCGTCCAGCCCGTCGCCAGGTCCGGCACGACCGACCCGTTCGGCCCGTTCTTCACCAGCCCGCGGAAGAGCAGCGCCACGAGGTCCTGGTCCACCTGGGAACGAGCCGTCAGCGGGTTGATCGAGCTTGGACGACCGATGACGCCCTCACGGTACGGCACTGACAAGACGCTGGGGCGAGCCGAAGCAGACGGCGTGGAAGTGGGTAGGGGGATGACAAGCGCGGCTCCGACAACCACAAGGATGAGGAGGAGCGCCCCGAGGGCGAAACGATCGCGTCGTCTCATGGCATCAAATGACCAGCGCGTGCCACCGCACCGCATCCGGCGTCCGCGTCAACACGGGACAACTCGAATCCAGCCTCGTCAGCGATCCAGAGAATCCCCTCACACGGAGCCAGGCTCAAGGTCAAAACTTGAGGAAGCTCGCCTCGGAGAAGATGCAGAACAGGACCGCCAGAAGGATCGTGAACTGCCACAGGCGACGCTCGATCCCACGACGGCTGCGATACACGGACGAGTCGCCGCCGAACGTGGCGGAGATGCCCGACCCACGCGACTGCATAAGGATCGAAACCATCAGGAAGACGCCGATGATGTCCTGGCCGATGGCGAGAGCGGGATTCACAGCTAGAAATGACCTCGTTGTAGGTCCGCCCGTCAGCGGACCGGCGCATGTTAGCACAAGGCCGCGGCCTCCCGGATGCAGGAGCTGAAAGCCAGCGCCACTCGACCACCGGGGGCCGTGCTAATCGTTGTGGTTAGTGGCTCAACTCTTTGCCAGGAGTGAGTGGCCGGTCACGCCCGGCCAGGGCTCCAGGCCGCCGATCTCGAGAATCGTGGGCGTCACGTCGGCCAAACGGCCATCCATGAGACGCTTGCCATCCAGGTACCGGCCGATACCCAGGAGCGGCACCGGGTTGAGCGAGTGCTTGGTGATGGGATTACCGGCCGCGTCCTTCATCTCGTCGGCGTTGCCGTGATCGGCAGTGATAAGGAGGACCGCGCCCGGGCCAGCCGGATCGTCTGCGTCCACGGCCAGGATCGCGTCGGCGACACGGCCGATGGCGGCATCCACGGTCTCGCAGGCACTGACGGTGGCGTCCCAGACGCCCGTATGACCGACCATGTCCGGGTTGGCGAAGTTGGCGACGATCAGGTCGTACTTGCGGCCCGAGATCGCAGCCACAAGGGCATCACAGACGCCTTCGGCGGCCATGCTGGGCTGCAGGTCGTAGGTGGCGATCTTGAGGCTCGGAATCAGTTTCCGCTCCTCGCCCGGCCACGGCTCCTCGCGACGGCCGTTGAAGAAGTAGGTCACGTGGGCGTACTTCTCGGTCTCGGCGAGGTGGAACTGCGTCCAGCCGGCCTTGCTGACGGCTCCCGCCAGCGACGGCACAACCTCCGGGCCGAAGACGACCTGGACGGGCAGGTTGGCCTCGTACGCGGTCATCGTTGAGAACAGGATGCCCTTGGGCATTGCGCCGCTGCCGGCGCCGGCAGCGGCGGCTTTGGCGGCACCGCCGGCGTCCCGGTCGAAGCCGCGGAAGTCCAGGTCGGCGAGGGCGTGTGAAAGTTGGCGAGCGCGGTCGGCGCGGAAGTTGCAGTGGAGAACCGCGTCGCCATCGGCGATTGTGCCGTGATCCACGCCATCGATGACCGTCGGCGTGATGAATTCGTCATTCTCGCCGCGGGCGTAGCCACTTTCAACGGCCGCTACCGCGGACGCGGCGTGAACCTCGGCGAC
>JAYUDR010000125.1:0-5173 GCA_043739665.1 Chloroflexota bacterium | reverse complement strand
GTGCCCGCCGTTCGCACTCACGTACAGCTGTCTTCTTCGATAGTAGTCACAGGGTGCGTATCTCGGATGTGGGAACGGCTCGCGGTGAGATACCAGTCTCGACGTGGCACTAGCGACGGGCGCGCCCCTGCGCTGCCCCAGAGCGACTCCTGGCTCAGGCGAGGATTACCTTGGCCAGGGCCGCGGCAGCCGCAACTGGGTCGGCCCATTCAGCATTCGCGGTCACAACAATCGTGACGTGGCCGGCCGGCAGGTACCACATCGCGGACCAGAAGCCATCGAGATAGCCGCGATGGCCCCAGGCGGTTTGCCCGGCGATCGTGGTCTCTTCCATGCCCAGGCCGTAGACCCAGCGCGGCTTGTACGACTGGGTCTGAGAGATGTCTGTCATCGCGGCAAGCGTGGCTTGGTCCAGGACGTTGCCGTTGTAAAGGGCATCACCCCAGCGAGCGACATCCGTCGCGGTGGACACGTATGCGCCGGCCGGCCCCACCGCGGTCGCCTCAGCCGTGAACGGCAGCATCGTCCCGGCCGTCTGGTCTACGGGTGCGGTGGCCGTGGCGGCCGTGCCCTTGTAGCCGTGAGCCTTGACGCCGGGCGCATCTTCTTCGGTCTGGAGGAATGTGTGAGTCAAGCCGAGCGGCTCGAGAAACTCCGCGCGTATCAGCGCAGCGATCGGTTGGCCGGTCGCCTTTTCGATCACTGCCCCCAGCAGAACGTAGTCCGTGTTGGAGTAGCGGTAGCCCTTGCCCGGCGCGAACGCGTATCGCCCGCGGCCAACCTTCGCCAGGACTTCGCCGGTGGTCCAGGCCCTGGTCCGGTTGGCAAGGACCGCGGAGCCAATGACGTCGAATAGCTCCATGACGCCACTGGTGTGGTTCAGGAGCTGTCGCAACGTAATGGCGTTTGCTTCGTAGAAGCTCGGCAGGTACTTGGCCAGTGGATCGTCCAACGAGATGGTGCCGCGGGCGGCCAGCCGGCCGGTGAGCGCGGCCACAAACGTCTTGCTGATGCTGCCGATGGAGTAAAGCGTGTCCGCCGTCGCGGGCGTCTTCGGCGACAGGATGGCGGAGCCCGACTGCCCGGCCCAGAGCAAGCCGTCTGGGAAGACGACCGCGGCCGAAATGCCCGGGTAGCCGCCGCTGCTGCGGATCGAGGCGAGGGCGGTCTGCAGGGCCGCCGCCGTAATGTCGTCGAGGTGGGCCTTGGGCGAGGCCGGTGCCACGAGTTGAGATGTGGGTACTGGCTCGATACTGAGGAGCGGCGCGGCCGAGCTCGGCGCGGGCGTGGCCGTGGCCGAGGCGATGGGCGAGGTCGCGGACGTTGCCGCTGGCGACCCATTCGGCGATGCCGTGGGTGCTGTGGGTGCCGTCGTGCCGCAGGCGGCGACGATCACGGCGACGATCAGGGCTGCTGCCGCCCTGACCGGCCCGAACCTCTTCTCCTGGCGCGGTCGGATGCGAATCACGCCCTCAATGGTATCGGAGAAAGCAGCGGCCCTGGCTCTTTCGAGGCGGGGCCGCTTGCCGTAGTGGTTTCGGCCGGCGCGTTCGGACCCAGGCCGTCCTCCTGGTCTACTAGCGGCGACCGCCGCCGCCGCCGAAGATTCGGAGCAGCATTAGGAAGATGTTGATGAACTCGATGTAGAGCAGCATCGCTCCGTAGACGGAGGCCTTCTCCCGCGAGCCAGTCATTGCGGCGAACTCGCCGTTGGTGATGCGCTGGGTTGTCCAGGCCGCCAGAGCCGTGAAGATCAGCACTCCCGCCGCCGACAGGACCAGGTCCATCGTCGAACTCTTGAGCAGCAAGCCATTGACGATGAAGGCGAAGAAAAGGCCCCACGCGGCCATGAAGAGAAGGCTGCCGATGCTGGCCAGTGATCGCTTGGTGACCACGCCGTAGATGGCGGCGCCCCCGAAGGCAGCGGCCGCGGCAACAAAGGCCTGGACAACTGCGGTTGGATTATCGCTGTAGCCGGCGTAGTACCAAACCCAGACGCCTATGGTGACGCCCATCAGGGCCGCGTAGACGAAGAACAGCCCCAGGGCCAGAGTGGCAGGCAGGCGCCTGATCCCCAGCTGAACCCCAAGCCCAAGCCCTATCTGGCCGATGAAGAGGGGCATCCGCAGGCCCATAGCGCTGTCGACCAGGTTCGTGTCGCTCTGGACGAACCAGGCCACGCCCGCGCTCAGCAGCAGGGCCAGGAACATCCACGTGAAGGCATCGGTCAGGAATCTCGTGGACAGCTGAGCCACGGGCCGGACACCGAGTTGTTCGGGCGAGGCATAGCCGCCGGGTGGGTATTGGTAGTTGTTGCTCATAGTGTCCTCCGAACGATGTTCAAGGTCGGGCACTTGTTCGGCCCCTGCGCGGCTCAGATTCTACGCCTCACGGCGTGGTCGTGGCGCGTCCGGTGCCTGGCTCACGCCCGCCGGCACGTGAAGGAGTGGCCGCTCGAGACTCGCCCTGCTCGGCGGCTCGGGCCAGAACCCACAACAGATCCGCGAGCCGGTTCAGGTAGGGCAGCAGCTGATCCCCCGGCCGCGGTTCGGCTCGGCGCAGGCCGACTGCCCGTCGCTCGGCACGTCGCACGATGGTCCGGGCCAGTTCCAGGGCCGCAGAAAGCCGAGTCTCGCCCGGCACCACGAACTCCAGGGGCATCTCGATGGCCGCCTCCGCCTCGGCGAGCAGTTCGTCCAGGGCGTCGACCATGGCAACCGAGACGCGCGTCTGGCCAGGCTTTTGCCGGCCCTCCGATCCTGGGGCGGTCGCCAGTTCGGCTCCGGCGACGAATAGATCGCGCTGGAGGCGCAGGATCAGATCCGGCAGGTCGGTGATTGGTGGCGGCAGCGTACCGGACTGGGCCATCCATCCGGCCTCGGCTCGGGCCAGCCCAAGGGCCGCAACCGCCTCATCGATGGCGCCAAAGGCTTCGGTCTGGGGATCGTCCTTGAAGACTCGCTCGCCCCCGAATAGCAGGCCGGTGGTGCCGTCGTCGCCGCGCTTTGTGGCCACGGCCGACTTCCGCTCGGGCTCCTGATCCATAGCTTCCCCTCGATCGAAACTAGCGCGTCACCACATCAAGCCGGCGTCGCGCGGATCCCAGCGCTCGGCCAGTAAGGTCACCTTGACCGAATGCTCCAGGACAGCCTCGGCCGCATCTTTGATCTGCTGAACCATCGAGCCGGCGTACGGGCAGAATGGGGTCGTCAGGACCATTTTGATCTCCGACGCCTCTGCGCCGATGATTATCTGCCTGATGAGGGCAAGCTCCACCACGTCCATCCCGAGCTCGGGGTCGACGACGCTCCGGAGTGCATCGAGCACGGCCAACTCGGTCGCCCGGCGTCCTGGGTCGAAGGCGGCGACGGCTGCGGACGTCCCGGTCGAAGCGGCGGAATCGGTGGGGTTGGTGGGGTTGGTGGGGGCGGCCTCAGCGGCCTGCATGGTATCGCTCATGGCGTCGATATCCTACCATTCTCGTCGGAATAGTCGAATCCGCCCTGGTTGCCGCGACAGCGAGTACGACGGCCTGGCGTGCAGCGAGCCTGATTGGTCAGTCCCTGGCGGCGGGCCTCGCCGCGCCGGCGGCTTTCGCCGCGCCGGCGGCCCTCGCGGCGGCCCTCGCGCCGGGGCCGCGGACGACGATCCCCGGTACGCGCATCTCCTCCGGCAGGACCGCCGCCTCCTCGTCGGTCAGCCCGGGGCCAACCAAAGCGCCATCGCGGCCGAAGAACTCGCGGTATTGCTCACGATGATCGGCGGCGTACCGGTACGCCTGCGCGACCCCAACGACGCGCAACTCGGGCTGCTCGGTCAGCAGCTGGGCCAAACCGTGGCCGTCGCGGCGCAATTCGAGCAGTTGGCGCACCGTCAGGCGCGTGCCGTACAGGAACGGCTCACCACGCATGACGAGTGGATCGACCTTCACCCATTTGATCGTCATGGCAGCCTCCAGTCCATTGGTCGTCGTGGCGAGTCGAGAGCGGCGAGTCGGGGAGCGGCGAAGTCAGACGCCGCGATACATCCACTTCCAGAGCGCGTTCCGCTTGTGGCGGTCGCCGCCGAGCCGGCTGTCGCGCCGGAATACGGCTGTGGCCGCGTCCAGCGCCCGCCCCGCGCTGTCCAGCTCGTCGGCGCTGAGGTCCGGCTCGATGACCCTGCGGATCCCCGCGCACAAGGCCGTGAGGTCCAGTAGGGTGACGCCCCGGCGGCGGTAGATTGGCGCGCACCACGCGGCGAATTCCCCGAGCCAGCGCGGGTCGTCGCTGGCCAGGCACATGGCCAGACGCTCAGTGAGGACCTCGCTATCGCGCAGCAAGCGCCGCAGCTCAACCTCGCTGTAGCGCTCTTTGATCGTGGCATCCGCTTCGGTCGCCGCGATGAGGGCACGGCCGGCAGTATTGGGCAAGTCGCGGCGGAGCCTCTCGGCGGCTTCGGTGAAACCCGCGGTCATGCTGACCGGCGCCAGCCCCAGATTGGGGTGTCTATGGGCTGGGCGGAGTTTGAGCCCGACGTCCGCCTTCGGGATGGCGGCCAAGGGGGGCGTAAAGCTGGAAACGCTGCTCTTCGTCACGGCTCAAAGTCTAGCCGGATGGTCTGCCGATCGCCCGAGTCCGGGCCGGCTTGTCCCGCCCGAAAGCGAGACGGCGTCGATCCACTCCTCGCGAGCATGACGCATGGCAATTGTTCGCGCCCCTGGCTTGCCGTTGCCGATCTGGCGGCCGTCTACCGAGACGACGGGAATGATGCCTCCGACGCTGGCGCAGACCGCTAACTCGTCGGCCTCGAAGACGTCCTCAAGCCTGATGTCCTGCTGGGCCATCGTCAGCCCGACGCTGTCGCCGTGCCCCACCAGCCAGGCCCTGGTGGTGCCGGCGAGGAGGCCCGTCCCAAGCCGGGGAGTAACGCAGGTGTTGCCGCGGATGACGAGGATGTTGGAGGTGGTGGCCTCGGTGACCCTGCCGTCCGTCGTCAAGAAGATCGCGTCGTCGGCGCCGGCCCTTTCTGCCTCGAGCCGGGCGTACACCAACTCCGCGCGAGAGGTCGACTTGATGCCCGCGACGGGCGAGTCGGGGTCGCGGCGGATGACGCTCGTTATGACGTGCAGGCCGTGCTCGAGGGTGCCGGCGGCTGGTGGTTTGAACGGCCAGGCTTGGATGACGACCGACGC
>JAYUDR010000124.1:0-5174 GCA_043739665.1 Chloroflexota bacterium | reverse complement strand
CGCGCAGGGCGTCCTCTTCGGCGGGCGCCAGTAGGTCCGGATACTGCTTCTTGATCGCGCCTCCGATCATCAGTTCGATCATCTTATCGAACGCCAGTTCCTTGATCTCATATGTCCCGACGGTCTTGCCATCTCTCAAGATGGTGACGCGATCTCCGATCTCGGCGACCTCGGCATACCTGTGAGAAATGTATACGAATGCGACTCCCTGCTGCTGCTTTAGGCGGCGAATGACAGTGAAGAGATCCTTGCGAGCTTGCTCCTCGAGGACGTCGGTGGGCTCGTCCAGAACGAGGACCTTGGCCTTCGTCGTCAGGGCTCGAGCGATTTCCACCATCTTCTGCTCGGTGACGCTGAGCCTGCGGATCGTCTCCCGTGGGTCAAGATTGATGTGGAACTCTTCAAGCAATGTTTTCGCCTGCTGATAGAGCTTCTTCTCATCTATGAGCCCGAGCGCAGGAACGAGCATGGGCTCCATGCCCAGAAACATGTTACGAGCAATATCGAGGTCTCGCACCAAGCTGAGTTCTTGGTAGATGAAGCGAAGTCCGTGGTCGAGGGCATCCTGTGGAGAGTTGATCGATGCCTCTTTACCATCGATCAGGATTTCGCCGTCATCCGCGACGTACGCCCCGCTCATCACCTTTATGAGGGTGCTCTTTCCGGCCCCATTCTCGCCGAGGAGGACGTGGACTTCGCCCGGCTTGAGCTGGAAATTGACATGATCCAGGGCCACAACGCCTGGGAACAGCTTAACGATGTCCCGCATTTCTACGACAAGGCCGTTTGAGTCCGGCGTGCCCGGCATTGTGGTTCTCCTTAGGTAGAAGACGGCCTGCGAGGTTTCGTGAGCCGAACGCCCCGCAGGCCAGATCTCAGAACTAGACTGCGTTAGTTACGGAACGAGGTACTTATCGACGTTGGTCGAGTCGATGATGAAGCCGGGGATGGCAATGGACTTCTCGATGGTCCCGCCGTTGACGAGCTTAACGGCCAGGTCGACTGCCTGCTTGCCCATGGTCAGGTTGTCCTGCTTGACACTGGCAACACCGTCGCCGGCCTTGATCGCCTTGAGCATGATCGGGAGGGCGTCGAAGCCGTACGTGCCGATCGTGGCGGTCTTGCCCTTGCCCTTGATCATGGCTGCGACAGCGGCGGCGCCGTCATCGTGAGCCACGAAGACAGCAACGACGTCCTTGTTGGCGGTGATGTTGTCCTGAGCAATCTGGACGTCCTTGGCCTGGTCCCAGTCGCCCCAGGCGCCGATGACCGTCATGCCACAGGCCTTGGTCTTCTCAGAGATGCCGTCCTTGCGGGCGTCGCCGTTCGGGTGGCCAACCGTGCCGCCGATGACGACGATGGTGCCCTTGCCGCCGGTCTTCTTGCAGATGTAAATGCCTTCCAGACCCGCAGCATCCTTGTTGGCGGTTGCGATGAGGGTGGAAACGTACGGATCGGCAATGGCGGTGTCGACGGCGAGGATCGGGATGCCAGCGGCCTTAGCCTTGGCAATGGTGTCGACCCACACGCGGGCGTCCACCGACCCGATGATGATGGCCGAGGGCTTGGTCGTAATGACGGTGTCAACAGCAGCCTTCTGCTGCGATGCGTCGTTGGTCTCGGTCGTGACGTCGACGAACTTGACGCCCAGTGCGGCAGCTTCCGCCTTGGCGGACTTGCCGAGGGTGTTCCAGAAGTCGTTGCTGGTGGAGAAGCCCGAGTACGCGATCGTAATCGTGGCCGGGTCCTTTGTGGCCGCGACAGCAGGCGTGCCGGCCGGGGCCTGAGTCACGACGGCCGCGGCAGTGGTCGGGGCAGTCGTGACGGCGGCGCTTGAGCAACCTGCCAGGACCACGGCCGAAAGAAGTAGCAGAGCGCGCTTCATTTGTTCCATTCTCCCTGTTGAACACTACTAATTGAGCTTGCTCTTATCACTTCAGATTCCAAATCTACTCCATCGGCTCCTCTTGGTTGAACTTTCGAGGATTGGTTTGCGGGACGCTTCAGCGCGTCGCTGGAGGAAATCAAGCCAGACTGCGACAACGAGAACGGCCCCCGTCACAACCTGCTGCCAGAAAGCTTCGAGCCGCAAATGGATCAGACCAGCCTGAACCACGTAGAAAATGAGAACACCTATGACGGTTTTGCCAACTCCGCCAACCCCGCCAAACATGCTCGTTCCACCGATTACGACTGCCGCAATCGCCCACAACTCAATGCCTTGGCCGCGGTTCACGTAGGCGAAGTCGACACGGGCGGTGTAAACGATCGAGGCCAGCGCGGCCATAATTCCGCAGATCATGTAGATGACGAAGATGTTGCGTTTGACCGGAATCCCGGCCAAGCGCGCGACTTCCTCATTGCCGCCCTGAGCGTAAGTCTGGAAGCCAAGCTTGGTCTTGGAGAGGATGAACCAGATCACCAGGAAGGCGATCGCGGAGACCACCATCGGACCCACTAGTCCTTGGCCGAGCCAGGCAAACGTGGGACCAAAATGGGACATGTCCTTGCCAGTGCCGATCATGTTGGCGAAACCGCGGAAGGCCATCTGGGTACCGAGGGTCGCGATGAGCGTTGGAACACCCATCCACACGACGATCCCGCCGTTGATGAAGCCGCAAGCTGCGCCGGAAGCCAACCCGCCGATAATGGCGAGCGGGATCGGCACACCGGCGATCAGGAGCTGGCCGACGACCACAGATGCCAGGGCATAGATGGATCCAACGGACAGGTCGAGGCAGTTACCGATCAGGGCGATCGTCATCCCTGTTGCCATGATGAACAACGGAACGGACGTCTCGAGAACGTCCTGGTAGGCCTCAATCTGCCGGAATGTTGGAGCAAGCAGCGAGATGACTGCGACGATCGCCACGAGGCCAACGAGCGGCCTGCCGATTTCCTTGAGTTGCCTCTTCACGCTTCTACTCTCCTTGGACGGACGATTGCCGCAGAGCTCTCCGGCTCGATGTCATCAATAACCGTGCGTTCTGAATTCCGATCCACGATCACCCCAGGTTGAGTAATCACTCCGGGAAGACGATCGCCACCTTGCCGGACTTGCCTTCGTCCATGGTTTGGTAGGCCTCGCCCGCCTTCTCGAGTGGGAAGCGGTGCGTGCACGTGACGTCCGGATGCATGTTCCAACGGGGCATTCGTTCGACGAGGTCCTCGACGTTGCCCAGGTTGGTCACCCACGAGCCGTAGACGGTCTTTTGGTCGTGGATCATGTCCGGACTCGGATTCAACTCGACGCTGCCGCCCTCACCGACAAAGGCGATCCGGCCCCACCGACGCGTCGCGCGAACGGCCAGTTGGCGGCCTGCCGAGACACCAGAGCAGTCGATCGCAACCTCGCAGCCGAGGCCCTCGGTCGCTTCGCGGATGCGCTCGATGGCGTTCTCATCGGCCTTCACGACCACATCGGCAAGACCGAGCTTCTCGGCCAGCGCGAGCCGCTCGGGCACGACGTCGGCGCCGATGACCTTCGTCGCGCCACGCGCGCGAGCCAACATGAGCGAGGCGAGCCCCATGGGCCCGAGGCCCACGATCAGCGCCGTGTCGTCACCGGAGATGCCGATGCGCCGAATTGCCTCGTAGCAAGTCCCGAACCCGCAGGCGACGCAGGCCCCGTCGACGTAGCTCATCGAATCAGGCATGAGCACGCAGTCGGCTTCCTCGGCCAGGCAGAACTCCGCGTTTCCGCCGTTGCGTTGCCACCCATAGGCCGCCCGCAGCGGACTCGTGCAGCTGATTTGGTAGCCGGTCCGGCACTCGTGGCAGCGGCCGCAGCCACTAATGTGATACAGAAGGACGCGGTCACCTTCGCGGAAGCGGCGCATGCCGGGGCCGGTGGCGACGATCTTGCCGGCCGGCTCGTGGCCGCAGATCATGCCCGGCGTGTAGCCTTCCGGGCCCTTGCCCAGGTGCTGGCGGTAGATCGCTCGGATGTCGCTGCCGCAAATCGTGGAGGCTTGCATCTTGACGAGAACCTGCCCGTGACCGGGCGTCGGGACAGGGAACTCGCGGAGCTCCACGGTGCTATTACCAGGAAGGACGGCTCCGAGCATCGTCTGCGCCATGTATCGCTCCCTTCTCGCCTCAAAAAAGTGACCGGCGTGCGGCGTGATGTTAACGCTAACAGGACGGTATGGTATCGTTAACAGGACAGCACCGCTACCTCCTATTGACGAGTCCGTCAAACCTGGCAGCCCGGCAATGAAGATACTGAGGACGTGAGCACTCTTACCGATGTCGCCCGGTTGGCCGGTCTCTCGACAATGACCGTTTCGCGAGTCATCAACGACTCGGGCTACGTCAGCCCCGAGGCCCGGGCACGTGTGACTCGCGCGATCGCCGAGCTGGGCTACATGCCCAACATCCTCGCTCGACAGCTGCGATCCAAGAGGACGAAGACCATCGCCTTGGTCCTGACTGACATCGCCAACCCCTTCTTCACCACTATCGCCCGCGGCGTCGAGGACGCGGCCAGAGCGCAGGGCTACGCCGTCATGTTCTGCAACACCGATGAGTCGGAGACCGAAGAGATCGAGTACATCCGCGTGCTCATCGGACGCCAGGTCGATGGAGTCCTGCTGGTGCCGGCGACCGACTCGAGCGCGGCCCTTCAGTTGCTGCACAAGTACGGCTTGCCCGTCGTGATTCTGGACAGGCGGCTACGCTCCGGGGGCGTGGATGAGGTGCGCACCGACTCGGAGGCCGGAGCTCACGTCGCCGTCAGCCACCTGCTAGACCTCGGCCACCGCCGCATAGCCGTTCTCACCGGCCCTGAGACGGTTTCAACCTCCGCAGACCGGGTCGCCGGTTACCGGCGCGCCATGGCCGAGGAAGGCCTCGATCCTAACGACGAGATGGTCTTCTTCGGCGGGTACAACGAGGCCAGTGGATTCGAGATGATGCGGCGCATCCTGGGCTCGCAACGGCGGCCTACCGCGATATTCGCGGCCAACAACTTCGTGGCCTTCGGGGCGATCCGGGCGCTTCGAGAAGCTGGGCTGCGGACCCCGGAGGACATGTCGATAGCCGTCTTCGACGACCTGCCGCCAGGTTGGGTTTTCGACCCGTTCCTGACTGTGGTTTCTCAGCCCGCATACGAGATCGGCAGGCAGGCCGCCGAACTGATGCTCGAGCGATTGGCCGGCAAGGCGCCAGCCGAA
>JAYUDR010000123.1:0-5190 GCA_043739665.1 Chloroflexota bacterium | reverse complement strand
TCATCGAAAACGTCGGCAACATGATCTGCCCGGTCGGCTTCGATCTCGGCCAGGCCGCCAAAGTTGGCGTCTTCGCGATCACCGACGGCGACGACAAGGCGGCCAAGCACCCCTACCTCGTCCAGGCCGCCGACGTCATCCTGCTTAACAAGATCGACCTCCTGCCCTACGTCCCCTTCGATCGCTCCGTCTTCGACGCGGACGTGCGCCTACTCAACCCGACGGTGCCGATCCTCGACGTCTCGTCCACCACAGGAGCTGGGCTGGACGCGTGGCTCGAGTGGCTGTATCGCGGGTCGGCCGCCGCGGAGTCGTAGGAGGCGAGCCGCGAAGTCTCGGGGCTGGGGAACGGGCAGTCCACGCTCAGAGATCCGCCTGGCAGGTCGTTCCGCGTACTGAATGCCGCTCCGGCCGAGTCCACCAAGCCCGGTGGGCGTATCTGACGGAAGCGGCCCACCCGACGCCCTGCGCCGCCGCTTAAGGGCTCCTCCACGCGCTCGGCGAGGCCCAGAGTCCCGCGTATTCGGGCCGAATGGCCGGGCTCGTCGGGACTCAATTCCCGAGCGGCAATGCCTCTCGGCAGCGAAGCGAGTTGCCGGACGCCTGTACAATCCTCAGGACAATAGTGCGATCCCGTCGCTCGGGCGCTTCCTCGCGGCCGCGGCGCGACTGCTCTCGCATCCAAGGAGAGAGACACCTCTATGGCCGAATCTGGCAAGACCCACAAGGCCGCCAAGCGCTACATCTACGCCTGGGGCGGCGGCACGGGCGAGGGCAACGGCGGGATGAAGGACCTCCTGGGCGGCAAGGGCGCCGGCCTCGCGGAGATGACCAACGCCGGTCTGCCGATTCCTCCGGGCTTCACTATTACCACCGAAGCCTGCAACGACTACTTCAACTCCGGTAAGAAGCTTCCCGCCGGCCTTTGGGACGACGTCCTGGCGGCCGTCAAGGTCGTCGAGCAGCAGTCGGGCAAGGGCTTCGGCGACGCCAAGAACCCGCTCCTCGTCTCGGTCCGCTCCGGCGCCAAGTTCTCGATGCCGGGCATGATGGACACGGTCCTCAACCTTGGCCTCAACGAGACCACCCTGCAGGGCCTCATTGCCATCAGTGGCAATGAGCGCTTCGGCTGGGACGCCTACCGCCGCTTCATATCGATGTTCGGCCGGATCGTCATGGACGTCCCGCCGCAGGTCGTTAAGAGCAAAGACGGCTCGGAAGTCGCCTACAACCGCTTCGACCTGGCGCTTGACGCGGCCAAGGAAAAGCACGGCAAGGGCGCCAAGGACACCGATCTCAACGTCGACGACCTCAAGAGTCTCGTCGCCGCCTATAAGAAGATCGTCAAGGACACCGTCGGCCGCCAGTTCCCCGAAGACGCGAACGAGCAGCTCGACCTGGCCATCAAGGCCGTCTTCGCTTCGTGGTTCGGCAAGCGCGCCAACGACTACCGCAACAGCCAGAAGATCGCTCACGACCTCGGCACCGCCGTGAACATCGTGACGATGGTCTTCGGCAACATGGGCGACGACTCCGGCACCGGCGTCGCGTTCACTCGTGACCCCAACACCGGCGAGAAGGTCCTGTACGGCGAGTACCTGACCAACGCCCAGGGCGAAGACGTCGTCGCCGGCGTCCGAACGGCACCGAAGATCGCCCAGCTGGCGACCGACATGCCCAAGGTCTACTCCGAGTTCAAGAAGATCGCCGAGAAGCTCGAGAAGCATTACAAGGACGTCCAGGACCTCGAGTTCACGATCGAGCGCGGCCGCCTGTACATGCTCCAGACCCGCAGCGCCAAGCGGACCGCAGCCGCCGCCGTGAAGATCGCCATCGACATGGTCAAGGAAAAGCTGATCACCCAGGAAGAGGCCCTGGGGCGAATCGAGCCGGCTCAGGTCGACCAACTCATGCGCGACCAGTTCGACCCGAAGGCCCGCGCCACTGCCAAGCGGATGGCCAAGGGCCTCAACGCCTCCCCGGGTGCGGCCGTTGGTAAGGCCGTCTTCCACGCCGATGTGGCTGCCGCCTGGGCGGCCAAGGGCGAGAAGGTCGTTCTTATCCGCGAGGAGACGTCGCCGGACGACTTCCACGGTATGGCCGTTGCCCAGGGCATCCTGACCGCCAAGGGCGGCGCGACCTCACACGCTGCGGTCGTCGCCCGCCAGATCGGCAAGCCCTGCGTCGCCGGCTGCGCCGAGTTGCACGTCGACTACGCCACCAAGACCGCAACCGCCAACGGCATCACGGTCAAGGAAGGCGACTGGGTCAGCCTCGACGGCTCGACCGGCGACGTCTTCGCCGGCGCTCTGCCGACGGTCAGCGCCCGGTTCGAGGATCAGAAGGACCTGCAGACCGTTCTCGGCTGGGCCGACAAGGTCCGCAAGCTGATGATCTGGACCAATGCCGACAAGCCGGAAGAGGCCGCTCAGGCCCGCTCCTACGGCGCCCAGGGCATCGGCCTGTGCCGCACCGAGCACATGTTCCGAGAGGGTCCGCGCCTCGAGATCGTACGCAGTGCGATCCTCGTGGCCAACGTCGCCACCCGTGCCAAGGCGAAGACCGCCGCAGCTCAGGCCCTGACTACCGAGGAGAAGGCCGCCGTCAAGCAGTTCGACGCCGCGATGGCCAAGCTCGAAGTTCTCCAGCAGGGCGACTTCGAGGGCATCCTCGCCGCGATGTCCGGCCTGCCGGTCGTCATTCGGCTGATCGACCCGCCGCTCCACGAGTTCCTCCCGAACCTCGAGGATCAGCTCGTCAAGGTCACCAAGGCCGGTGACAAGGCCACGGCCAAGGACAAGGCGCTGCTCGCGACTATCAAGTCGATGCACGAGCAGAACCCGATGCTCGGCCTCCGTGGCTGCCGCCTCGGCCTCATGATCCCGGACTTCGTCAAGATCCAGACCCGGGCCATCCTCAACGCGGCCGTTGCCGTGAAGAAGGCCAAGAAGGATCCGCGACCGGAGATCATGATCCCGCTCGTCGGTCACGTGAACGAGCTCATTGCCACTCAAACGCTTCTCGAGGCAGAGGCCGAAGCGGTCGTCAAGGCTGCCGGCGTCAAGATCGACTACAAGTTCGGCACCATGATCGAGATCCCGCGGGCCTGCTGGGTCGCGGACGAGATCGCCAAGTACGCCCAGTTCTTCAGCTTCGGAACCAACGACCTGACCCAGATGACGTTCGGCTACAGCCGCGACGACGCTGAGGGCGGGTTCCTCCTCAAGTACGTCGAGGACAAGATCCTCCCGTACAACCCCTTCCAGTCGCTTGACCCGGTCATCGTCCAGGAAATGAAGATGGCCGTGGAACTTGGCCGCAAGACACGCCCCGACCTCAAGGTCGGCATCTGCGGAGAGCACGGCGGCGACCCGATGTCCATCGGCTTCTGCCACGACATCGGCCTCAACTACGTGTCCTGCTCGCCCTTCCGAGTGCCCGTGGCGCGCCTCGCGGCCGCCCAGGCCGCCCTCCTCGGCGCCGCGGAGCGCGACAAGTAGCCTTTCTTCGGTCGCAACTCAGAACGCCCGGCGGATTTCCGTCGGGCCTTCTGTTTCGTTTCCGAGGAAGAGGCCGCGACCAGATCGCGAGCCTCGATTCAGGGCGTTAGGCCCGCTGCCATCGTCCAATAATCTTCGTGGATGACGGCCTCGCGCCTGCTGCGGGTCGGCATACCAGGTGGCGGCGCCCCGGCCTACGCTCGGCGAGGGATGCATCGGCGGTGGAGTGCCAGTAGGCTGCGTGGAGGTTGCGTGTAGAGCGGGCACGCCGAAACCGGACGCGAGGCGACGACCGAACCAAGTGTTGCCCCGTCAAGTCAGCAGAAGGTCCAGGACGATATTCATCGGCCCACTGTCGGACGTGACCGTGACCTGGTAAGCGCCATACGGCCATGGCCATGGGTCCGCCTTCCAGGCGGCGTCGATCGAGCTCGATAGGGCGGTGGGCGACGCTTCAGATGGCGGTATCCAGAACGCGCCCGACCGAATTGCTCCACCTGCCCCGCTTACCCACGGGGGAATGGTTGGAACGGCGGCCGGGCCGAGGGAAGACGAGGACACCCGGTCGGCCGGTAGAGGAGTCACCTGGACGTTGGGCAAGAAGCCGGCCGGCGGAAGATATGGTGGAGACTGGGGTGGGCCCAGGTACACGAACTTGAGGCCGGTAACGTTGACGTCGCTCGGCCAGGTCACCGCGATAGCGTACGCATAGCGTCCGTGCACCAGAGGAACCGCGGCGTACACCGGTGGCGAACCGGCGCCAAACCAGTCGGTCATCGGCGACGCCGCGTTCGCATCTGGACTGGGCAGCAAGGCAGCGGTGAACCCCCAGCCTGCGTGCGGATCGCTCGCTCCCAAGATGCTCCAATCCACCGCCGACCACTGAGGACTGGCGGCGGCCGAGGGCCCGAGCTGGGTGCCTGGCCCCGACGCAGCCGCCGATGACAACGGTCCGACGAAGGGCAATCGGTAGTTGTAGGGCGGGATGTTCGGATACGACACGCCCGGCTGCGCTGCCGCGATTGTCGCAGACGGCCCGCCCCGGAACGACGATAGCGGCGCATCCGCGGAGATCGGCGAGGGTAAACCCCTTGGCGGTTGGGCCGGCCATGGCTTGATCAGGGCGCCTGCCACAAAGGCCACCGCGACGAGGATGAGAGCCACCTCCGGCCGAAACCTTCGATGTCGACCCACTTGCTGAAACATGCTCTCGTCGGGGGCAGCGACGCCGGTGAGCTGTTCCGGGTGGCGTCGCTGGAGGCCGGAACGAGGCTTCCGGCTCACTCGTACCAGCTCGTCTTCTGGCGGATCTATCTCGACCACAAGTCCGTCCGGCTGCTCGGTCGAAGGCCAAGACGTCCGCTCGCGTCGGTATTTGTCGTCGCGCATTCAAGGCTCCAGGTGCACGCTTCCAGGCCCGAGCCAGATAGATAAGCATCGTACTGCGCATTGACACGCGGGAGAATACAAGTGTTGGATGTCTCGCGGTTTGTTAGCAGGATGGGCGCTGCCGGTCCGGGTAGGTTCGCGTGACGGAACGGGCTCGCGCCGCAGCGACGAGGCCTCGTCCGTGACCTACGATCTGGTCGACTCCATCGGGCGCGAGTGACGGCGCGCCCCTCCGCAAACGGCTCGGGCCCCCCTCCCCGGGCCGTTTGCCATGTCTGAGGCTGTGATCCGGCTCCGCCCT
>JAYUDR010000122.1:0-5206 GCA_043739665.1 Chloroflexota bacterium | reverse complement strand
TGACCAACCTCTACAACGCCCGCCCAACCTGGCTCGCCCAAGCTCACGAGCACCTCGACGCCGCCGTCCTGGCCGCCTACGAATGGCCTTCCGACATCGACCGCGACTATCTCCTCGGCCGGCTGCTGGCGCTCAATCTAGCTCGAGCCGCCGCCTGATCCTTGCCGCTATGGCGGTCCAAACAAGGCAAGCAGATCTGTCGGACCACACGATCCATCGATCGTGACGGCGGTCCAGGGCGCGAAGGCGAGGCCCACAAAGCTCCCGACATCAGGCCCGCGACGCGCTCGCTGATCGGGCCCCTGGCCTTCTGTCCCTCGCGTCATCGGCCGTCCTCCCCAAGCTGCTCGAAGGCGAGCCGCCGCGTGAGACACCCATATGACGACAGCCGCTGAGTAGCCGGCCCGACTCATGCTTGGTTCATCCGCCAACAGACCGGCCAGAGGAGACGGACATGAGACAGAAGGAGACGGCAACTTTCGCACTTACGCCGTCGGGTCCGTTCAGCTGGGAGGCGGCATGCGACGTGGTCGCCCATTTCGGCCCGATCAGCAGGCACTGGTCAGGCTCGGGCAATCCACTTCGCATCGCCTTCCCGCTCGACGGCTCATTCGCGCCGGTCGCGGTGGCCCTCCGCTGGGACGGAACCCGGTTGGTCGGCAAGATAGCCGGCAGCCAGGCTATCGATGCCGTGGCGTCCCAGGTCGCGCGTCTCTTCTCGCTCGATATCGACGGCACCGGTTTCGACGAGCTCGGACGGCGTGATCCCGCTCTGGGTCGGCTCATCTCAGCTTTTCCGGGGCTTCGCCCGGTCTGCTTCACGTCCCCTTACGAATGTGCGGCGTGGGCGATACTGAGTCAACGGATTTCGATGCGCCAGGCTGCGACGACCCAGGGTCGGCTCATCGAGCGACTCGGCACAAGACTTGAAGTTGACGGGGGCGAGGCGTGGGCATTTCCCTCACCTGAACGACTCGCACTGCTCGACGAGCTACCGGGGCTGGCCCAACTCAAGGCCGTACGGCTTAGGGCAGTCGCGAACGCGGCTCTCGAAGGCCTGCTGGGCGCGGAGCGACTGCGGGAGCTCGGGCCAGTGAAAGGTCCCGAGTCCGTGCGGGTCATCCCCGGCATCGGCCCGTTCTGGGCGTCGGGCATCTACTTGCGCGGATGCGGTATCGCCGACGAATTCCCCGATGAGCCCCTCTCCCTAGCGGCCCTGGGTGCTCTGCACGGACTCGGCGATCACCCGGATCGGCGGACGGCCGCGTTTTACACCGACCAATACCGCCCCTACGGCATGTGGGTGTCGTTCCTGCTTAGGGTTGCCGTGAACCGGGGTGTGATCCCGGGTGTCGCCGGTCGCGAGGGCGAGATCAGGAACGCGCCTACAGCACAGGCCACGACGACAGCCTCGCCCAGAATCCGGCATGGCTCTTCCTTCCGAGCCGGTGAGGCCGCGGCGATTGCGGTAGGCACGGCCGGCAGGCAGGAGGGAGCGAGCCCGGGGGACGCCCTTGGCGCCGTGACCGGCATGCCGAAGATGTTGCTTCGGGCCGAGGGCGTGGTCGCGCTGGCGGCAGGGGCGGGGCTCTACCTTCAGCTCGGCGGGGCTCCCATCGCGTTCGTCCCTCTGCTCTTCGCCGTCGACGTCTCGATGGTCGGATACCTTGGCGGGCCTCGCTCGGGCGCCCTGATCTACAACCTCGTCCACAACTGGGCGGCCGGCGTCGCCGTACTGGCGCTAGCTTGGTGGCTTGGTTCGCCAGCGATCGGGCTCGTCGGGGCGATTCTCGTCGCGCACACGGGGATGGACCGCGCCGCGGGCTACGGCCTCAAGTACCCGACGGCGTTCGCCGATACACACCTCGGGCGGCTGGGACGGGCAAGGCGTCCAACGCAGGCACCCGTGACCATACGCGGATCGTAACGAGCCATGGTCGTGGGCTCGTTATCAGCCCCTTGCCAGGACGTACCATCGGACGCGCATCCAGTCGTCATCGGAGGGTCAGGGCGTGCAGCGCTACGAACACCAGGAGCTAATCACCAACATGGCCGGCCCGGTTGCGCGGATTCGTTACGTCAACGACATGGAAGTGCCGGATTGGTCGAAAGGGCCACAAACGGTCGAGTACCTGAACCGCCTGAGCGAAGAGGGGTGGCAGCTCGTCTCGGTTTGCATGCCCGGGGATGGGCCGTGGGGCGCCCGGATGTACACGCTCAGGCGACTTCTGGCCTAGCCGGCAGTAGGCGACGGGCGAATCCGGCACGGCCGCGCGGCAGGCCGCCGGCGGCCAGGCTGTGTGCCGCTCCGTGCGCCACGGCGACTGGGCACGGAACTCTGCTGGCAGACCCAAGCTAGATTCCCGGTCTAGGGTTTGCACTCGCCAAACGAAAGGGCATTAATGCCCATCCGGCCCGAAGATCGTGGCGCTGCGACGTGCCTCGTGCGCTCTGCCTGGAGCCGGTGAAGTGGCCGGGCTGTTGCTGGCTGCGATCCTCGCCAATCTGGCGGACCTCGTGATGTTCCTGCGGGCGAGCCCGGCAACCGTGGCTGCAGACGAGACGAGTCCGCTGCCGCATTTGCTCGGCCCGGTGCCCGGTGGCATCGTCGCAAAGCTCATCCTTGTGGCGGCCATTGGGGTGGTCATGGTCGCATTCCGCAGCCAGCCTCGGACCAAGGTTGCGCTGTTGGTGCTATACACCGTCGCCGGCGTCGTGGGGGCTGCCTCCGGCGCAATCCTGGGTTGATCGACAACACATCGGGCGGCTCGGGCGGCTCGGGCGGCTCGGGCGGCTCGGGCGCCTCGGACGGGCAAGTCGATGAGATCGGCGCCGTCCGGCACGCCTGCCAGGAGTCGTTCTTGATCCGCTTGGGACTCGTATCCGTACTCAAGGATGTAGGGGCCATGAGGGAGGATGGAAATGGCGCGCTTGAGAGGCGTAGGACTACTCGCCGTCGTTGGCCTCGTTATCGGTGCCTCCGGGTGCACCTCAGCACCCGCGTCGAGCGCGCAGGTGGCTGACCTCCATCGTCAGGCCGAGGCGGCGCTGGCCCGCTGGGACGCCGCCGCCGCGGCAGGCGCCGGAGGGTCGGGCTTCGTCCTCGTCGGCGAGTCCACTCTCATGGTCGGCGGCGACTGGGGCCCGAACATCGACGGCAACAATGCCAAGATGGCGTGGTACGCGGGCCTCTTCGTGGCTGCAAATCCACTTCCATCCGAAGCGCCTTCAGACGGCATGATTCAGTGGCCGGACGGGACGGCCCATTCCGTTCCCGTGATCTCAGCCCAGCAGGCCTTCTCCGACATGAAGGCTGCCGGCGTATCGCCCTGCCCGAATTGCACTCCACTGCAAATCACCGGCGCGAGACTGACGACCGCGACGTCCCGGAGCAGCCGAGGACCGGCCCAAGTACCTGCCTGGGAGTTCAGCCTGAAGGACACGGACGTCAAACTGGATCAGATTGCCGTGGCAGGCCAGTCCACAGCGCCGCCCGTGCCCACCCCCAACGACCAGGCCTCCGGCCCGCCGGCGGCTCAGCCGTGGATCGGTCCTCCGATCCAAAGTGCAACCGTGGACGCCAGCGGTATGACCCTCACGGTCAACGTCGTTGGGGCTCCGGACCCAGGCGACAAGCCCTGTGGGTCCGACTACACGGCCGAAGCCGTCGAGTCGGACACCGGGGTCGTGGTGATCGTGTATGAGCACCGGAACACCCTGCCCGTCGCGTGCTCGGCCGTTGGCGCGTTCCGGACCGCTCAAGTCACCCTCTCCAAACCGCTCGGCAGCCGGACCTTGATCGACCTCCAGGCCCAACCGATCTCCGTGACAGCCGCCCACTGATCCGGAACCCCAACGAAGCCGCGACCTGCGGCCGCGGGGCTCGTCCCAGCTTGGGTGGACCCGCCAAACTCGGCGTTCGGTGCGGGATGCTGGCCTTGGTGGCTCTATGCGCGGATGGTGTCCTCGACGGACTGTGCCACCGAGGGTATTCGAAGGTCACTCCCGCTCGATCGGAGCCGACACTGGCGACGACCGATTGGCCCCCGCGTTGAGCCAGCCCACCACAGCAGCGGAAGTGCAGAGACGGGCAGGTCGAGGAGCGAGTATGTCAAGCCGCCAGGCTGCACATCGAGCACAACCGGCACCCAGGTCAGGGTCAGCGGTAGAAAGGGCAGGGTCAGCACAGCAAGCGCGGCTAAGCCGTACCACCATCCTCGGCTCCTCATGCCAAAAAGGGCGAGCGGGAAGAGCGACGGCTTGAACAGCACGAGCGATGCTGGCGTGCCCCAGGCTGCGGCAGCCGCCAATGCTGCGATGAGATACATCCCCGGGTTGCCGTCGAAAACGAACTCCAAGTACTTCGGACAGAGGAACACGACTAGTGAGACGGCGATCGTCCAGGACGGGGGGCGCAGATGCTTCAGAGCGGCCGCCGTGATGGCGATCGGAACAGCCCACCAGAGCACGCCCGGCAGGAGAGTGAACGGCACGAAGAGCCACAGCGCGACCGGCGGATAAAAGACATCGCCCATCTGGAGCTGGTATGGCCCGACCAGTTGGCGCGGCAGGAAATACGAGCCGCCGCTGAGCCAACGGGTCGTAGCGTCCATGTAGATCTGGTAGTCGACGCCGAGATTGCGGCCCCAGCCGAGTTGACTGAACCCGAAGGCCAGCTCGGCCACGATCAAGACGGCAGCCACGGATCCCACGAGGATCGATGCGTCAAGTCTGATCCGCTTTCGCATCGCCCTCTCACTACGCCTCATGCCGTCGCCCTAGCGTAAACCGCGCGACTCAGCTGTCAAACGTCCGCTCCGCACTGTACCGCCTGTCAGGAACCGTCACACGCGTTTGAGGTACGGCGGGCCGAGTAACGCGCCTCAACCCGGCCACGCTCCTTGCGAGTCACGATCGGCGCCGCAGAGTCCGCCTAGACCGACCACCGCCTCAAACACGTCAGCGAGTTCCTCGGCCCGCGCAAGGTCGTTCAGCCGTGGGCCCCGCCGAGTTATCGGTTGAAGCCCATCAAGATCATGCAGGTGAAGATCACCATGAACCCGACCAGCTCGAGGACTACTACAAGCTTGACGCGGGCCGTCTCGGCTTCGAGCTGGACCGTCGCGGTGCCGTCCGCGTTTACGGGAGCGGCGTTCATTCTTTGAATCGCTCCGTTGATCATGAACCTGCCCCACAGGAAGGTGAC
>JAYUDR010000121.1:0-5230 GCA_043739665.1 Chloroflexota bacterium | reverse complement strand
CGGCGTTCGAGGCCGACCCTCCTGTCCTGCGCGATCTGTTTCAGCTCGGTCGCAGAGCACTGGTCCTCGAGATCCAGCGTCAGGAGGGCGCGCTGCTGTCGGCCACGACCGAGCTTCAGACCAGCCGCGCGCTGCTGGGGTCGATAGTCGACGCCACCCCGGATGCCATCTTCGCCAAGGATCTCCGGGGACGCTACTTGCTGATGAACAGGAGCGCTCTCGAGATTGTCGGTAAGTCCGAGGCGGAGACGCTGGGGAAGGACGATACGTTCCTCTTCGGACCCGACGAGGGAATGGTCGTGATGCAAGGCGATAGCGAGGCCATGCGCGCGCCCGCGCCCGTCACATTCGAAGAGACGGTGACCGACGCGACGGGCAGCGCCCGAACGTTCCTTAGCACGAAGGGACCGCTGCGCGACCCCGACGGCTCGGTGACGGGGATGTTCGGGGTCGCGCGCGACATCACCGCGCGCAAACGCGCGGAAGAAGCGAGGGTCGCCCTCGAGACTCGACTCCAGCAGGCACAGAAGATGGAGTCGGTGGGCCGCCTCGCGGGCGGCGTGGCGCATGATTCCAACAACATGCTCAGCGCGATCCTCGGAAACACCGAACTGGCCCTTGAAGCACTCGATCCATCCCACCCGGTCCACGCCGATCTCCTGGAGATCCAGAGGGCCGCTCGCCGCTCCGCCGACCTCACGCGACAGCTGCTGGCCTTTGCCCGCAGGACGACCGTCGAACCGGTAGTCCTGGATCTCAACGAGGAGTTGCCGGCGCTGCTCCCGATGCTGGGACGGTTGATCGGTGAGGGCATCGAACTGGGCTGGCAGCCCGGCGCGGACCTGTGGCCGGTCCGTATCGACGCAGCACAGGTGGATCACGTGGTGACCAACCTGTGCCTCAATGCCCGGGATGCCATTGCCGACGTCGGAGCCATCATGATCGCGACCGCGAATGCGTCCGCTGACACCGCGTTCTGCGCCGATCACGTGGACGCGGTGCCCGGTGACTACGTGCGGCTCACCGTCACCGACACGGGCCGAGGCATGGACCAGGACGTGCTGGACAATATCTTCGAGCCCTTCTTCACGACCAAGGCGGTTGGCGAGGGCACCGGCTTGGGCCTGGCCACCGTGTACGGAAGTGTTCGGCAGAACGACGGCTTCATCACTGTGTCCAGCGAGCCGGGCCACGGCTCGACGTTCGAGGTCTACCTGCCCCGCCACGTCGGGCAGGTCGCGGCGGTGGTTGGGACCGGCGTGGCGGCGCCTGCGTTGCGCGGAACCGAGACCATACTCCTCGTCGAAGACGAGCCGGCGATCCTGCGAGTCACCGCTCGGATGCTGGAGGCTCAGGGGTACAAGGTTCTGGCGGCGACCAACCCGGGCGAGGCCATCCACCTCGCGAGCCAGAATGCCGGTGATATCCATCTGCTGGTGACCGACTTGGTCATGCCTGGCATGAATGGCCGGGACCTGGCGAGGACACTGTTGTCGCTATATCCGGGCCTCAAATGTGCGCTTATGTCGGGTCATCCCGGCGACCTAACGACGGCCGGAAGTCAGCTCGAAGCGGGGGTGCCCTTGATCCAGAAGCCGTTCTCTGTGCAGGATCTGGCCACCGCGGTCCGTGAGGCGCTGGATTACGCTCCTGAGTCGCCAGACGCGCCGACAAGCTGACCGGCCGCTTGATGACCGCGGACCGTGAACCCGGCGGCGCCCCGTCCCCTGTGTGGGCCGGTCGAGGGAGCGGTCGCAGGCCAGTTCGGTCCGGCGGTCACGATAGCCGTTTCGGGTAAAGATGCGGCGCTCGGGTGCCCATTCGCCTTCGGGCGCTCATGTGGGTTCGGTCACCTCGGCCTCCACGGGCGGAGACGCGAGCATTCGCACGCCCTCACGTAGAAAGTCGGTGTCGCCGTTCGCACACGCCTTTCGCGGCATCTCGAGCACGACCAACCTGTCGTCGCCATTGTTGTTGTGCTTCGTCGTCTATTACTCAGTTCCAACGACTCGAGGATGATGCGATGGCCGTTTCCATTCCCGGCCGATTCAGCCGTTACACCACGTTCGGGGACGCGACCTGCCCAGAGTGAGATCGCACGAATCCTCAGCCATGGGGAGATTCCGCAGATGGGCGGCCTGGTTGCGGAGCGGCTGTCAGCGTCCGCCCCTCAAACGTCACGGACACCAGGTGGTCTAAGCACGTGGTGTTTCCTCAACGAGACGCGAAAACTCAGTGAGCATGAACGTGAACGACAACGCACCCGGATCGACGTGGCCGATCGACCTGTCTCCAAGCGTTCGTGCCCTGCCAAGGGTGGCGCGCATGTCGCGCGTGCTTTCCAGGCCGGCGGATGCTGCGTTGGCCACTGCGACAAGTGCCGCTGGGAGGGCCAGTGCAATTGATGCCCGCGCCGCCAGCGCCGCAGGTTCCATCGCGTCGACGATCGTTTTGTCTCCGACTTTCGCTTTGCCCCTGGCGCGAACACCCGCGAGCCCTTCTTCGAGAAAGGTTGCCAGCATCCCGGAGTCGAACCCCTGGTGCCCAACGACCGCACGCCCTCCTTGCCGAAAGAAAGTGCCGTAGATGACTCCTGATGCGCCGCCCATCGAGTTGAGGAGGGCAAGGCCCATCGCACCGAGGAGGTCGCCTGCGTCGGTTCGCGGCTGGCTCGTAATGGCCTCTCGGGCGGCCCGGAAGCCGCGGCTGATGGCGAGGCCGTGGTCGCCGTCGCCGAGGGCCTGATCCGCGTGGGTGAAGTCGTCAATCGATGCGACCATCGAGTCACACACTCCCACCAGTACCGTTGTCAGGGTCGGCAAATCGAGTGCATCAATTGCGTTCATATCGAGGCCTTGTTGAAGCCGAGCGAGCGTGCCGGCATGTCGTAATAGCGGCGAAGCTCATCGTCCAGCCGCATGAGGGTGATCGAGAAGCCTGCCATCTCCTGGCAGGTTACGAATGTCCCGACCGTGGTGTCGTGGACCGTCATCCCCCGCTCGTCGAGGGCCTTGAACAATCGCCGGGTCGCGATCAGCAACTCCATCATGGTGGTGCTGCCCAGATTGTTGACGAGGAGGCAAACGTCGTCTCCGGCGACAAACGGCAGATCCGCAAGAATCTGTTCCGCCATGAAATCGACGATTTCGTCTGCGGAGGCCATCTTCTGCCGGCGTACCCCGGGCTCACCGTGGACTCCCATACCAATTTCGATCTCATCGTCGCCAAGCACGAACGTGGGCTCGCCTGTCTCCGGGATGGAGCCGGCGGCTACCGCAACTCCCATCGACCGGATGGCATCGCTGGCTTTCTCGGTAACCCGAGCAACATCGTTGAGATCGCCCAGCATGGTGGATGCAGCGCCCGCGATCTTCACAACGAACACGTCCCCGGCGATTCCTCGGCGGAGCCCCTGCTGGTCGGAGGGCGCGGAGGCCACATCGTCGTGGATGAGGACTGTCCTGACCTTGATGCCTTCCTCGGCGGCCATCTCCGCGGCAAGATCGAAGTTCATGACGTCCCCCGCGTAGTTGGCGTATACGAACAGAACTCCCGCGCCTCGGTTGACCGCCCGAGCGACAGCCAGGATCACATCTGGAGTCGGTGCTGCGAAGATGTTGCCGCAAGCCGCGCCGTCGGCCATGCCGTCGCCAAGGAAGCCGTGGAACAGAGGTTCGTGCCCGCTTCCTCCCCCGATTAGGACACCGACCTTTCCCTCCGGAATGGAGGCCTTGGCGATTGATCCCATAGGTCCGACCTGGACGATCCGGCCGCCGTTGGCGCGCAGGAGCCCCTCCAGGAGTTCCGGAACGACCTGCGATGGGTCGTTGATAACCTTCTTCGACACTGTCAACGTCCTCCGCAACCGGTTTGTCGGTGCTTGGGGTTTGCTGGGTCCGGTCTTGTGCCCACCGCCCCTAGAATCCCTTCGCCAATCGACAGTACGCCTGGCTACAGCGTAGCCCTTTCGCGACTTCTGCCGCGCGGTTGTCCGATCGTCGACGAAGACCAGTTCGGCGCCCGACAGTTCCGCAAGCGCCGAGCCTATTCACGAGGCCTTTGCAGTGAGGCCTGACGGGAGTTGTGTTTGCCGTTTCGCGACCCTCCCACTTATTCACAGATAAAACAACAACATTAGGGCTAGTATAGTCACATTCACCAACAACGAGGGTAGAATAGGCACGCAAGCCATGCCTCGGTCGAGGCCAATGCCCAACACACCGGTGAAGGGCCTATTACGTCCGGCGGACACCGGACAGGGAGGCTGATCTTGAGCCAGAACTTTGGCAGCGCATCGTCCAAGGGGACCGAGCACGATCGGCTCGGTAGAACGACGCGGCAACTTGCCATCGATTCCCTTCCGCCCGTCGATGGGAGGCAGCCCTTCGTGCTAGACCTCGACGAACTGGAATGGATGGCGGCTCACGGTGAGACCCCGCAGTTGGCTCTTGGGATCGGTGAGCAATGCGCGATTGACCCTGGCGCAGTGCTACTACACGCGCTTCTTCCTGGTAAGTTTGTTCTGGGCGTACACAGTGATGCGCTCTGCGCGCTGGCAGATATGCCCGATGCGGCCGTCGAGATCGAGTCTGCCTTTGGCGGCGACGTCCGGTGGTCGCCGCGGCCGTCGACTACCGCGGAAATCGCGAGCCTGGCCGCCGCCGATGAGCGCCCGCTGATGATCGCTCAGCTGGGCCTGTTTATCTGGGGCGGCTCGCGGCCCGGTCTGGATGCGCAGGCAGACAAGATGGACGAGCTGGCCCAATCTTTCCTCGACGCATCCCGGCCCAGTTCCGCGAACGCGTTCGGGTCGGTGTCCGAGCGCGGTGGCCGCGCCGCTACGAATACGGGTTGGAGGGATGAGAGAGTCGATCTCGAACGTTTGCTCTCGACGGTGCGGGGCCTCGTCTCGGTTCCCCATCGGGTCCTATTGGCCCTTTCGGAGTCGGCCACCGCATACTCGGCCAATCCGTCGCTGGAGCGACTCGTCTACGCCGCGGCCGCACTGGAACCCGATGGCGCTCTCACCGGCATCTCATTAATCGCCGATCTCGAGTCTGCGCGCACAGCGCTCGCCCTGCCGGCAGATCGACGTTGCCGGGCTCTCTTCATCCCGACTCTTGGACTTTTGGGCGTAGGATGCGATGAAGTAGAGGCTCAGGCCCAGCTCCGATCAGCGGCCCACCAGCTCGCGGTTGCGAGCATCGTTCTTGCTCGTGCGGTCGATGCA
>JAYUDR010000120.1:0-1920 GCA_043739665.1 Chloroflexota bacterium | reverse complement strand
CGCCGCAGTTGAAGCAGGCCGAGATGTCGTTGGCGCCGAAACGCTGCAGCTCCGGATAGAGGTTGCGATCGACTCGCGCGGTCATCACCGCGTCTCCTTCTGGACGGCCTGGTAACGGAAGTAGCCCTCCGGCGTGGCTTCCTTGATCTCGCGGACCCAGCCGTAGCGGCGCAAGCCCATGACCCAGTACATCGCTTCGTGGGTTGGACAGCCGAGGGCGTCGGCGATCTCCGGGACGGTGTGGCCGCCGTCGGCGAGGATCTCGAGGATGCGGCTGCGCATCAGCGGCTCCTCGCGGATGATTTCGCGCAGCTCCCGGTTCGGAGCGATGTTAGTTGCGCTGGTGGGTGCGTTCACGCGATCGCCTCCTGGAGCAGGCCGTCGATCATGGCCGTGATCTGGGCATCTGTGTAGCCGCGCAGGTCAATCGCGTTCTCCGGGCAGATCGGGACGCAGCCGCCGCAACCCTTGCAGCCGGCCTCGCTGATCGTCGCGATCTCCCTCCCGTTGAGCGAGAGTTGCTCTATTGCCCCGTACGGACACGCGGTCTCGCACTTGCCGCACCAGGTGCATGCCTCCGGATCCACTGTCGCCACAAGCGGATCAAGCTCCGCCACGCCCTTCTTGAGGACGGACGCGCTCTGGGTCACGGCGGCCAGTCCAGAGGCGACGCTTTCGGCCGAACTCTTTGGCCCCTGACAGGTACCGGCGATAAGGACGCCGTCGACCATCGTTTCGACCGGCCGTAGCTTGGGGTGGATCTCGTTGAAGAAGCCGTCGCGGCCCAGCGGCAGCTTCAGCATCCCGACCATCTCCTCGTTTTGGCGCGGAACCATACCGGTCACCTGGACGACGAGATCGACCGGGATTTCCAGTTCCTCGTCACCCGACAACAGGTCGCGAACCGTCACGACCAGGCCGCCGCCAGCCTCGATGGCAATGACCGGCGGTGCGTCGTCGGGATACTTCACGTACACGGCGCCTTGCTTCCGCGCCTCGGTGTACAGCAGCTCGAAGCTGCCGTAGGTTCGAATATCGCGATAGAGGTGGTATTGGCGGATCTTCGGGTCTAGTTCCGAAACCTTGATCGAGACGTGCGAAGCGGCCGAGCAGCAGAAGCGCGAGCAATACTCGTTGCCGCCCGGCTGACGGCTGCCGACGCAGTAGATGTAGGCGAGGCTGCGAACCGGCCGGCCGTTGAAGCGCAGCTTGCCCTCCGAGCCGTCCACTAACTCCTTGAACTCGGGCAGCGTGATCACGCCGGCCAAGCCGGTGCCCAACTCGCCGTCGGCGGGCTGGTAAGCATCGAAGCCGGTGGCCACGATGATCGAGCCGACCTCGGCGGTGATGGTCTCCGGTGGATCGGCCGCGACGCGGATCCCGACCTTGTAATTGCCGAAGCTGCCGGACTTGGTAACCACTTCCGCGCCGGTGAAAACCTTGATTGCCGGGCGCTTTTTGACTTCCTCCACGAGATGGGAGATCAGCTCGCGACCGTCGCGCTCGTGGGGGAACATCGGCCCGAACTTGCCGACCCAGCCGCCCAGCACCGGCTCGCGCTCCACGAGAAAGACGCCCAGACCGATGTCGGCCATGCCGATGGCGGCTCGCAGGCCGGTGATCCCTCCGCCGATGATGAGACCGTTCTGGGTTGTCTCGACGATCAGCGGCTCCAAGGGTTCCGTCAGCCTGGTTCGGGCTATGACGCCCCGGACGAGGGCGATGGCCTTGCGGGTGGCGCCCTCGTGATCGTCGGTGTGCGTCCACGAACACTGCTCGCGGATGTTGGCCTGGCTGTACTCGTATGGGTTGAGGCCGGCCCGCTTGGCCACGCCGCGGAAGGTCACGACATGGAGTTTGGGTGAGCACGAGGCGACGACGAGGCCGTCGAGGTTCTGCTCCGCGATGTCCTTCTCCATC
>JAYUDR010000119.1:0-1925 GCA_043739665.1 Chloroflexota bacterium | reverse complement strand
AGCCAGAAATCCAGCGATGCCTCGACCAGGTGCTGCATCTCGTCGGCGTCGAAGACCTTGCCCGACACCGGAACCGGCGTCTCCCCGGGGCGAAAGGCGCCTTCGGGGAATGCCTCAGCGTGATACTCGCCAACCAATCGCAGGATCTGGGCGCGGAGTTCGGCGGCGGCCTCAGCGGTCACCGGCGACCCTTCCCCGGCGTCACGCGAGTGCCTCGCGATACCACTCGACCGTTCGACCGAGACCCTCACGGAGCGTCAATGCGGGCGTCCAGCCGAGGCGGCTCGCGGCCTTCGCCGAGTCAAGCCACTGCGCGGGGATCTCGTTTGGTGCATCGGATCTGACGATCGGCACCAAGTCGGTTCGCCCGATCGCCTTGCCGATCTCCTCGACGATCTCGAGGACTGCGATCGGCTGACCATTGCCGAAGTTGAAGGCCTCGCAGCGCTCACGCCCAGCCATCAGAGCGGTCCCGAGCGCAAGATACCCAGCGACTGCGTCATCCACATGCAGGTAATCGCGCTGGAGGGTTCCGTCACTTCGGATGATCGGAGCCTCCCCGTTCAGCAGGGACCGGATGGTGCCGGGGACGATCCGATCCCAATTGAGGTCGCCCCCGCCGTAGATGTTCGCACAGCGGGCGATCCCTAGCGGAAGACCATAGCTATTGCCGTAGGCCGACGTCAGAAGGTCTGCCGCGCTCTTGGACGCGTCGTAGATGTTTCGCCCCGCCAGCGGATGCTCTTCCGTGTAGGGAAGAGTGAGGCTCGCGCCGTATGCCTTGTCGCTCGACGCGACGACGAGCGCCTGCACGGGCCCGGCGCTACGACGGACAGCCTCGAGCAGGTTGTACGTGCCGCGTACGTTGGCCTCCAGGGTCGCCCACGGTTGTCGCTGCGCGTGGCGAACCTGCGTTTGGGCTCCCAGGTGGAAGACGGCATCCACCTCGTATTGGACTACCAGACGCTCCAGCAGAGGGAGGTCTTCAAGCGATCCATGCACCCGAGCGACCCGATGATCGTCGCCGCTTCGAACGAATTCGGAACGCGGGTCCTCGTCACGAACCAGGGCAACGACGGCCGCACCAGCGGAGAGAAGGCTTCGCACGAGCCACGACCCGACGATCCCACTCGCGCCTGTGACAAACACCGTCCGGCCAGCGTAGGCGGTCACGTCAGTCATTCCAGACCTTCCACGGAGCGGTTCCGCCGGTCCACAGACTCATCAGGTTGTTTCGGTCCCGTTCCGTGTCCATCGGTTCCCAGAATCCGTCATGACGATAGGCCATCAGCTGACCGTCCCGAGCGAGGCATTCCAGAGGCTCTCGCTCCAGGACCGTTGCGTCATCCATGAGGTAGTCGAGCACGGCATGCTCGAAGATGAAGAAGCCGCCATTGATCCATCCGGCTTCAGCCTGGGGCTTCTCCGAGAACTCGACGACACGGTCGCCCTCAAGAGCCAGCGCCCCGAAACGGGAAGGCGGCCGCACGGCCGTGACGGTCGCAAGACGACCGTGGGACTCGTGGAAGGCCAGGAGGCGGTCGATCGGAACGTCAGCGACTCCGTCCCCGTAAGTCACCATGAATCGCCCAGGCAGAAAGCCGCTGAGCCGGCGGACCCGTCCACCCGTCATCGTATCGAGCCCCGTATCGACGACGGTCACGCTCCACGACTCCGGAGGGCTGTCGTGCCGGAGTAGCTCTCCTGAGAGGGTATCTACCGTGAAGTCGGCGTGGCGATCGGCGTAGGACAGGAAATATTCCTTGATAACGTTGCCCTTGTAGCCAACAGGCAAGATGAAACGCCGAAACCCGAAATGGTCGTAGGTCTTCATGATGTGCCAGAGGATCGGACGTCCGCCCACCTCCACCATTGGCTTCGGGCGGAAGACCGTTTCCTCGCGAAGCCTGGTCCCCTGCCCGCCC
>JAYUDR010000118.1:0-5247 GCA_043739665.1 Chloroflexota bacterium | reverse complement strand
CACTGGCGGCCGAGGGGATCTTCGCCTTCTTCTTGGAGTCGGCCTTCGTCGGCATCGTTCTCTTCGGACGTGACCGCGTCAGCTCGACCGTACGCTGGATCGCAGGCTTGCTCGTCTTCTTCGGGACCACCCTTTCGGCCTTCTGGATCCTTGCCGCCAACTCCTGGATGCAGACGCCCGACGGATTCAAGATCGTCACCGACGCGAACGGCGTGCCGAAGGCCCAGTTGGTCGACTTCTTCAAAGCCATGCTCAACCCGTCGACGCTGGCTCGCTTCGCCCACACCGTCGCGGCCTGCTGGGTTGTCGGCGCGTTCTTCCTGATGGGCATTTCCGCGTGGTACATCCTGCGCGGACGACACTCGGACGTGACCCGGTTTGCGCTGCGCCTGAGCGTCGTGGTCGCGTTTCTCGGCTCAGGGGCGATGTTCGCTACCGGCGATATTCAGACGCGCGGTGTGCAGGCCAACCAGCCGCTCAAGTTCGCCGCCATGGAGGGCATCTGCCAGACCGAGCGGGGCGCCGCGCTGACGATCATTGCCCTACCGCCCAGTCAGAGCTGCACTTCTAACGCGAGCGGGATCGGGGTTCCCAACGGCCTCAGCGCGATGTCCGATTTCGACTTGAACGGCCAAATCAAGGGGCTTGACCAGGAGCCGGACACGTCGCTCTGGCCGCCCGTGGCCGCCACCTTCATGAGCTTCCACCTCATGGTCGGCCTGGGCATGACGATGATGCTGCTGATGCTCATCGGCCTTTTCTTCCTGCTCCGCGGCACGCTCGAGAAGCGCCGCTGGTGGCTCAAGCTGGCAGTCCTGGCAATCCCGCTGCCAATCGCGGCGGTGGAACTCGGCTGGATGACGGCCGAAGTTGGGCGCCAGCCGTGGATCGTCCAGGGGCTGCTCAAGACCTCGCAAGGGACCTCGCCCGCGGTTACGGCCGGTGACGTGGCCGTCTCACTCGTGGCGATCCTGCTGCTCTACGGCCTGCTCTTCGCCCTGTGGATCTACAGCCTGACGAAGGAGATACGACGCGGGCCGGAGACGGGCGCTGTTGTGCCGGGCGGCCCGGGCCCGGCCGAAACGGGCGCGGTAGTCGCCGAGTCGGCCGCGACCGAGTCGGCCGCATCGAGCGAAGCTGACTCGCCGGGAAGGCACTGACATGACGCTCTCGGCTGTTTGGTTCCTGCTCATCGGCTTTTTGCTCGTCGGTTACGCGATCCTGGACGGCTTCGACCTGGGGGTCGGGGCGGTCCATCTGATCGTCGCCAGAAATGACACGGAGCGGCGTCAGGTTCTCAACGCCATCGGCCCGGTCTGGGACGGTAACGAGGTCTGGCTGATCACCGGCGGTGGGGCCCTTTTCGCTGCGTTCCCGACTGTCTATGGGACCGTTTTCTCCGGCTTCTACCTGGCCATGATGCTGCTGCTCGGAGCTCTGATCCTACGCGCGACGTCGATCGAGTTCCGGTCCAAGGAGACGGCAGCGTGGTGGCGCCGCAGCTGGGACGTGGGCTTCTCGGTCAGCTCGACACTGGCCGTGATCCTTTTTGGAGTGGCCATCGGCAACGTGTTGCGGGGCCTCCCTATTGATGCCGATGGCGCCTACCGAGGCGGTCTTGTCGGGCTGCTCAACCCGTTCTCGATCGCGGTTGGGGTGCTCGCCCTGGGTCTAGCCGTCCTGCAAGGCTCGGCCTGGCTGACGATCAAGACGGAGGGTGCGCTGCAGGCCCGGGCCCGCAAGACGGGTGCGGCGGCGGTCGTGCTCGTCGTCGCGGCGTGGATCGTTGCGACCGCTCTGGCCTGGGCCGACGCCCGGCGTGTGTTCGACAACTTCGGCAGCCTGCTCGCCTGGGTCGGGCCGTTCCTGACGGCCAACATCCTGATCTACATGATCGTGGCGATGCGCAGCCACCGCGACGGCCGGGCGTTCTTTCTCTCGAGCCTGAGCGTCGTCGCATTCGCCATAACGGCCGGCATCGCCCTCTACCCGAACCTGCTTCCGGCGGTGGACAAGGTCCGTAGCCTGACGATCGACAACGCCCACTCGTCCGACACAACACTGCTGGTAATGCTCGTCATCGCGCTCATCGGGATGCCGATCGTGCTGGCGTACACGGGCTTCGTCTACTGGAAGTTCAAGGGCAAGGTCCGCCTCGACGAGGCGAGTTACTAGCCCGCTCGCCGGCCGGCCGGCGAATAAAGAGAGAGGCGGCACCTCCCTAGTGGCGCCGCCCCCTCTTCGGTGAAAGCTGGGTTACCAGTCGGGGTTGATCTGACGATCGAGCAATTCGGTTGGCGTTATGCGCTCACGGATGAGTTGGGCCTTCCCGCCTTTGACGGCTACTTCCGCGGCGGTTGGATGCGATAGGAAGAACGGGATCGACTCGGTGAAGCCGTAGGCGCCCACGTCGAGCACGGCCACGAGATCGCCGACCCGCGGTCTGGGAAGCATCGCCCCGGTCACGAAAAGGTCCAAGCCGGTGCATAGAGGCCCGGCCACGGTGGTGGGTACGAGTGCTCGAACGGCGTTCGTGGCCAGGACGGCGAGGCGGTGCTCGCTTCGGACCAGAGCCGGGCGGAGGACGTGGTTAATGCCGCCGTCGAGGATCGCCACCGGCGCAGCGTCGGGTCCCTTGACATCCACGACCTGTGCCACGTACGCACCCGCGGGCCCAACCAGAAAGCGCCCCGGCTCAAGGAGCACCTCCATCTCGCGTAGTTCGGTGTCGGTATCCCATCGAGCGCGCAGCCTTCTGAGGCGCCGGCCGAGGCGGTCGAGGTCCAGCGGCCGCTCGCCATCGGCGTATGGAATGCCCAGGCCGCCGCCCGCATCCACCAGGCGCAAGGGAAAGCCGATGTCGCCGGCAACCCGGCGGGCGATCTCAACGAGCTCCGCGACGTGGTCGGCGAGCAGATCCGCGTCCCGCAGATTGGACGCGCCGAAGGCGTGCAGGCCGAGCAGTTCCAGGTGAGGGGAGTTGACGGCCGCGCGCGCCGTCTCGGTAAGCGTCGCGAGCGGCATACCGAACTTGCCTTCGACGCCGCCGATGAGTCGGACCGTCTCCAGGCGCGCATCCTCCGACACGGCAAGTCGGAGCAGGATCCGCTGGCGCACCCCGGCCGCCGCGGCGACGGCCTCGAGGCGCTTCATCTCGCCGGGCGACTCGACGGTGACAACTCCGATGCCTGCCGAAACAGCGGCCACCAACTCGGCATTGCGCTTGCCCGGGCCGGTCATGGCGATGACCGACGGCTCGAAGCCCGCTCGCAGCACGGTCTCCAGTTCGCCGCCCGAGGCCACATCGGCGCCGACACCACAGCGGCGAAGATGGGCCACGACCGCGAGAGCCGGATTGGCCTTGACGGCGAACGCAACCCGGAAGCCGCCTGGCAGGGCCGCGCGTAGAGCGGCCACGCGGCGCTCTATCAAATCAAGGTCGTACACGAAGAACGGCGTGCCGAATTCCTCGGCCAGGGACGCGGCCGAAATGCCGGCCAGCTGGCCGCCCTCGAGCATGCCGTCGATGCCGGGCCGACCGGGGGCTGACGGGGAGCCGCCTGAGGCCATCACCGCAGCGCCTCTTCCAGGGCCACGCGAGCATCGGTGCGTTCATCGCGGTACTTGACGATGATGGCCGCGGAGAGGGCCAGACCGTGAGTGGCCGCAAACTCGCCGCTCACCCCGCGGACGCCGGGCGCGACGACCGCCCCGGCCGGAACCACGAGCGGCTCGTCGAGCGTTCCGACGATGACACGTTCGCGGGCCAGGTCGTAGAGACGGCTCGTGCCGGTCAGGATGACGCCCGCGGCGATGACCGCGCGCTTCTGTACGAGGACGCCCTCCAGCAGGGCGGCCTGCGCGCCGACGAAAACCTCGTCCTCGACGATGACGGGGCGTCGGCCGGGCGGCTCGAGGACGCCGCCGATCTGAACGCCAGCAGAGAGGTGGACGCGCGCACCGATCTGAGCGCCTGAGCCGACCAGCACGTGCGAGTCGACCATCGTGCCTTCGCCGATCCAAGCCCCGATGTTGATGAACGACGGCGGCATGATGGTCACGCCGGGCGCGAGGTAGACGCCGCCCCGAACCGAGGAGCCGCCCGGGACGACGCGCCACGGCCTACCGGCCGCGAGCGCAGCCTGAGCCTCAGACGAGTGGAGGAGGTCCTTAACCGGCAGGCCGACGCGATCGCGGAACTGCATCGCGCCATCGAGGTCCCAGGTGCGGGTCGCACGATCGGCGAAGAGCCCCAGGATGGCCGCCTGGACGGCCGAATCGACGCGCCAGCCGCCGGGGGCCTCCGGGTCGGGGTGGGCCGCCCGTCTGCGTCCAGCGTCGAGGTCCGCCAGGATGCCCGGGTCTTCTTCCACCGGATTCATGCGCGGGCCGCCGCGGCAGTCCGGACGTGCTCCCGACGCCCGGCACCGGTGGCGCCGTCGGTCGACCCGAGCAGGCCGACAGTCTCCAGGACCAGCCGCAATCGGCCACGCTGCGGCTCCTCCAGCGGCAGCAACGGCATACGCAGGACGTCGGCGCACAGCCCCATCATCGACATCGCGGCCTTCACCGGGACCGGATTCGGGCCGCCTACGAAGTTGGCCTTCATCAGGGGCAGCCAACGCTCGTGGATCCGGCGTGCCTGTTCCCAATCGCCGGCGAACGCCGCGTCGCACATCGCCGCCATCTCGCCGGGGATCTCGTTGGCGCAGGTGCAGATCACGCCGTCGCCGCCGAGCGCGAGCATCGGCATCGTCCACGTATCGTCGCCCGCGAAGACGGAGAAGTCGGCGGGCCGATCGCGCAGTATCGTCGCGATCTGATCCATGTTCGCCGAGGCTTCCTTCACCGCCACGATCCGGGGATGCTCGGCGAGACGAAGCAGTGTCGCCGCCTCGACGTTCACGCCCGTGCGGCCCGGGACGTTGTAGACGATGATCGGCAGGCCGCCCTCGTCCGCCACCGCCCGGAAGTGAGACTCGAGCATTCGTTGGTCGGGCTTGTTGTAGTACGGCGCGACGACCAGCGCGGCGTCCACGCCGAGAGCCGCGGCTCGGCGCGTCGAGTTGATCGCGGTCGCGGTGCTGTTCGAGCCGGTTCCGGCGATGACGCGTAAGCGGGCCCGGCTCGGCCGCTCGGAGGCGATCTCGAGCGTCGTGGCGATCACCCACTCGTCCTCTTCGTGGCTCAACGTCGGTGTTTCGCCCGTGGTGCCGCAGGCAACGAGGCCGTGAATGCCGGCATCGA
>JAYUDR010000117.1:0-5258 GCA_043739665.1 Chloroflexota bacterium | reverse complement strand
GGCGGTTCTCGCGCCGCTGCCAGCCATGCTGCTCGTCGTCATACCAGTGGACCTGGTAATGCTTGCCCTCGATCTCGAGCGCCTCGACGATCTTCTCGGTCATCATCGGCGCGACGCGCTTGTCTTTGCGGCCGTGGAGGATGAGGAGGGGCGCCTCAATGCGCTCCGCTCGATACAGCGGCGAGCCACGGCGATACGCCGGCGCAGCCTCCGGGTCGTCCGGCTTGCCCATCATCCGCTCCAGGTCGATCCGACCGGGCCGATCGCCGTGGCGATAGCTCTCGGCGATCTCCGAGTCGCCGTACAGGTCGACGCCGGCCCGCCACAGCGATGGCTCCTCGGTCAGGACGCAGAGCGTCATGTAGCCGCCGTACGAAGCCCCGTAGTGGGCCAGCCGGCCATCGCACCACGGTTGGGAGGCCGCCCAATGACCGGCATCGATGACGTCGAGGGCGTCGGCGTGGCCCCACTCCCCATGGTTTGCCCAACGGAACGCGCGGCCGTAACCGGTAGACCCGCGGAAGTCGACCGAGAGGAAGGCCATGCCCTGCTCGACGACTAGCTGCCGGAACGGGAACCAATCGCGGAAGGCTTGGTGAGTTGGGCCGCCGTGCGAGTGGATGACGCACGGAACGCGTGGCGCCTCTTCTGGGCCGACACTCGGAGGCAAATAGAGAGTCCCCTCGATCGCCAGCCCGTCGCGAGCCTGGAAGGCCAAGCGCGTCCCAGCGGAGAAGTGGGCCGTGTCAATGACCGTCGGCAGCGAGTGAGTCAGCTGGCGAGGCCGCACCCCATCCGCGGCGGCTTCCGGCATCGGCAGCAGCCACAAGTCCTCAGGCATGCGGTCGCTCTTGCCGACGGCGAGGAGGGCTGACGAATCCGGCAGCCAAAACGCAGCTGTCCAGACGCCATCAAACGGGTTCACGACGGACGAGGTCGGGCCGTCGAACGATGCGCCGCGATCGCCCTCGGCCGGGTCCCCGACCTCCAGATCGCCGACCAGCAGATCGGCCAGTCCGTCCCGGATCTCGATGTGGACGAAGCGCCGGCCGTCAGGTGAGGCGAGCGGTGCGTAGCCCCAGCCGCCGCCGGGTTCGCCGTGCTCGCGCCGGTTGGTGGTCAGGACCACCCTCTCCGAGCCGTCGAGCGAGACGCGAACGACCTGGAACCAGCCGTCCTTGTCTGAAATGAAGAGCAGTCCGGTGCCGTCGGGCAACCAGCGTGGGCCCGTCTCCCAGGCGTGCTCGCCGGCGATGAGGCGCTCGCGACCGGTAGCAACGTCCAGAATATGGATCTGCGATGTGAGTAGGTCCGGCAGCCGCTGCGACGTCAAGGCGATATGGCGACCGTCTGGCGACCACACAAAGTCGTCGATGTCGACGCCGGGCGCAGTCAGCGGAGTGGGCTCGGGCGAGCGTGGCCGCGCAGCCGGGCGGCCACGGCGGGGCACGGGCGCATCCACGATCCACACCTGATCCCAGCCTCGGCGGCGCGAGATGAAGCCGATCTGATGGCCGTCGGCGCACCAACGCGGCGAGCGGTTGCCGGCCGGATGCTGCGTGACGAGAGCCTGGTGCGACGCCTCAGCGTCAACCATCCAGATCGCTTCGCCTCGGACAAAGGCAATTCGACGACCGTCCGGTGACCACTGCGGGTCAGTGGCCGGCTTCTCCCCGGCAGTCAGCTGTTCTGGATAGCCGCCACGAATCGGCATCAAGAAGATCTGGCGAGCGCCCCCGGCCTCGGCCGTGAATGCGATGCGGCGGCCGTCCGGCGAGAGACGGAACTCCCGCGGCGACTCGACTGCCGCAGCCTGTTCGATGGTCAGGCCATCGCGGAATAGCCGCCGGCCGCGACCGTTATCGGCCACCCCGCGGTTCGACTCGGCGGCCACCCGAGATCGTCGGACCGGCGCGCCGGCCGTGTTGTCGGCCGCCCCGCCGGCCGTGTTCTCGGCCGCCCCGCGGTGCGACTCGGTCATTCCCCGCCCCACTCCAATGCGATGAACCTGTCCTCGCGCTCTCCGGGCGCCATGACCGGGTCCACCCGCACGAACGTCTCCCGGCCGAACATCTGCTCGAGTTGGGCCCGTGTCTCCGGGTCCTCCCAGCGACGACCCTGCATCTGGCTGTCGTGGCAAGCCAGGGCCGCGATCTTGCGCTCCAGGACCGAGGAGAGCGGGACGATCGTCGTGATCTCCTCGTCAGGCCGGGCCAGCTTCTCGAAGGCTTCGCTCTGGCGAATGTCGTCTTCGGTCGGGGGCGTGGTATCGCCGGAGCGCCGGCGCTCCTCCTCCTGGGCCGCCCGCATACCCGCAATCGCGGAACGTGGCAGCGCCTGGTGGTAGAGGGCCACCGGCCCGCCCGGTTCCGCTGCCGCCTGCCGGTAGGCCTCGGTTGCGACGGTTGAGCATTTGGTGTGGTCGGGGTGGCCGTAGACGCCGCCCGGATCGAAGGTCACGATAACGGCGGGCCGGAGCCGGCGGATCACGGCCAGGCAGCGATCCACGGCCTCTTCCTGGGGGGCGCGGCTGAACGCACCTTCCGGGGCGCCCCAGCCCTCCATGCCCGAGTCTCGGTAGCCCAGGAAAATCGGCTCGGCGACGCCGAGTGCCTGGCAGGCGCAGCGCAACTCCTCGCGCCGGATTTCAGGATCGAAGGAGTGGTCAACCTCAACTTCGCCCGGTCGACCGCCCTGGTCGCCGTTGGTCGCGCACAGGACCCAGACCGGGTTGCCGAACGCCGCAGCCAGAGCCATGACGCCGCCGGCGCCGTAGCTCTCGTCATCGGGGTGGGCGAAGATCGCCAGAAGACCGCGGGGCGTAATGGTCGTTGGTTCCGAAGATCCGGCCATGGTTATTGGCCTCCGCGCTGAGTCCGAGCCTTGGGTGGGCCGCCCTCCGTTGCCGCGCTGTCGGCCGTCGCCGGTGCGCCGCTGCTGCGGCCTTCGTCCAGCCCGAGGCCCTTCTCAAGGTCGGCCCCGAGTTCCAGCGTCCGCCGGTAAGAGGCCCAGACCGCCTCCGACAGAACAGTGCGCAGGCGCCCTGATTCGAGTTCGTGGATGGCCGCGGCACTGGTCCCGCCCGGCGAGGTCACCATGTTTCGCAGCACCGCTGGGTGCTGGGCCGTTGCCTTGGCGAAGGCCGTGCTGCCTTCAAGGGTTTCGATGACCAAATCGTGGGCGATGTGGCGGGGGAAGCCGAGGTGGACCGCCGCGTCGATCAGCGCTTCCATGACGAGGAAGACATAGGCCGGGCCGGTGCCGCTGACCGCGGTCGCCATCTCAACGAAGCGCTCGTCCTCGACCTGCAGTTCGGTCCCGAGGGCGCGCAGGATAACGCGGGCCTGATCGCACTGCTCCTCCGTCACCTCTGGCGTGGGATACCAGACGGTGACCCCGCGCCCGATCTGGGCCGGCGTGTTGGGCATGCTCCGAACGACCTCGCGGTGATCGAGCAGGCTGGTTAGCACCTTGCAGGTCGCACCAGCGACGATCGAGACGACTAGCTGACTCGGCTTGAGGCGACCGGCCAGCTCATGCCCGACCTTGGTCAGCGTCTGCGGCTTGACGGTCAGAAGAACGACATCTGCGCCATCGACCGCCTCAGAGTTAGAGGCGACCATGCGCACGCCGTACTGGCGGGAAAGTTCCTCGCGTCGATCAACCCGGGGCTCGCTGCCGACAATTTGGCCGGGTCCAACGATCTTCCCGCGGAGGAGGCCGGCAATGATCGACTCGGCCATGACGCCAGAGCCGACGGTGGCGACTGTTCGGTTCGAAAGTGACGACATGCGGGCGAGTATAGGCTCGGATACGGGTTCGCGAAGACTACGTTCGCGCGAAATTCGGCTTGGATGGCGAGCGGCGGGGGGAATGCCCGACGTGGCAGTCGATGGCCGCGCGCGACGGCAGGCCCGCAATCGGGAGCTCGTCGCGCGCGACGGCAGGCCCGCAACACGCGCGACGGCACCGCTTAAAGACGAGAGCCGATCACCTGGGAGGAAGGCGATCGGCCGTTGATCTCGTCTGCCCGAAGAGGGAGAGGGACGAAGAGGGAGGAACTGAGGCAGATAGTGGTCCTGGTGGCTGAATGAATCCTGAAATTGGAGCGCGCGGCTCAGAGATTCGCAAAGCGGCGACTTGGGCTGCTCCCGCACGGCTATGCGGTGGCGGTTTTCACTCAATGTCGCCCGGGATAGCACTACGCCTCCAAACCGGCCGATTCGCCATTCAACGTCGCCCGGGATAGCACTACGTGTCGATCTGGCCCCGCGCGCCAGACTGCCAGAGCAGGACTCGGCTCACACGAGCGTGGCAACCGCGAGTTCGAACCCGCCTGGACCAACAGACACCCCGCGGGCGCCCATAACATCCCGTTAGTGCTGCCCCGGGCGTCGCTGAGCAGAAATGGCGCGGCGGCGGAGGGCCGCCTACCCGTCTAGGGCGATCCGACGCCCTCCCTCCGGCACGGCTCTACATCCGACGGGCAGAGGCCAGCAGGAAGAAGCGCTCGGTTGAGATGACCTCGATCTCACTGAAGCCGGCCCCATCGAGGGCGGCCTCCAGTTCGGCCGGTTCGTAGAAAACCTTTCGGACGCGGAAGCTGGAGCCGTCGCCAAGGTGGCGAGTCTGGACATCGTCTTGAGGCGGTCGATGATCCCGGGCGCCCGACTCGGGATCCGAGCGCGAGTCGATGAAGGCGAACAGCCCTCCAGGTACGAGCCATCTAGCCACCAGGCCGAGGAACTCGCCCAGACGCGATCGATCGACGTGGCTGACCCAAAAACCGGCGAAGAGCCCGTCCACGGCACGGCCGGGCTCGGCCCAGGCGTCCCTGATCTCGACCTCAGCGTGCAACCCTGCCGCCTCCAGCCTCTGCCGGGCCTTCACAAGCGGCTCGGACGCGGCGTCGTGTAGCGTCAGCTGCCCTTTGGCGGCCAGTAGTGGCGACCACCAGCCCGTGCCAGCGGCTAGCTCGACGATACGACCCCCGAACGGACGGCTCGCCAGCCACGCAGCCGCGGCCTCCAGGTCAGAACGCCAGGCTTTGTCGTGAGCCTCGCCATGAGAGTATCGGCCAGGGCGCAGATACCAGTCGTCATATTCGCCGGCTCGGGCGGCGTAGTAGCGGACCATCTCCGAGTCGACGCTGTCGTCAGGCGGCGTCGCCCGTGACAACCTCTCCATTACTCGAAGACTGGCGTCCAACTGGCCGGCGGCGACGTGTCGATGAAGGCATCCGGATCGAAGATCTCGGC
>JAYUDR010000116.1:0-12771 GCA_043739665.1 Chloroflexota bacterium | reverse complement strand
CCCGACCGGGCCTCCGACGGAGGTAATTCGACACCCGTCAATGTAGCAATCTATGTAGCAATCTCGGTGCCGAATCGTGCCGGAACATGCCGTTCGGTGCCCCTCGACCTCGAACAAACGGGCTGTTTCACTAGGGAAAGTGGCGCGCCCGGAGGGATTCGAACCCCCGACCCTCTGATCCGAAGTCAGATGCTCTATCCACTGAGCTACGGGCGCGCGGCCGCGAGCGGTCAGGCTCGGGGCAGCATTTTAGTAGGTTCGGGCCCGAAAGGCCCAGGGGATCCACGCAGATCGCCGTCGAGCGCCGAAAGAGGCCGACGGAACCGCCAGAACCCGATGCCGAGGGGCGGCAGCGGTTGTAACCTCTACATGTTGGGTACGCGCGACCAACGGCGCAGGAGGTCAGGTCTGTGAGCGACTCATTCAACCTCGACAGGGCGGCCGGTACCGGGGCCAAAGCCACCGGCGTAGTTGCCTTGTCGAACGCCGCGTCTGCGGCCACCGCCGAACCCGATCAACCCGCTGAGTCCGTCGCGGGGACTGCCACCGGCCAGTCGTCGGATCTCGCCCTGATCCCACCTAAGCCGGCAGCGCTCGTCGACGAGTCCCAGGCGACCGGCGCCATCAAGCTCGATCCGGGCACGATCGCCAGGCTTGAGGCCATGGTCGCCGACTACGTCGTCGCGATCGCCCAGCTGGACATCAAGGATCCCAAGTTCGAGGCGCGCATCTCGGACATTCGGAAGCTCGGCGACGACGAAATCAAGGCCTCCGCCCAAGTTTCGTCGCGACTTCTCGACCGCCCGGTCAGCTCGATGAAGTCGGGCAGCCTGTCGAAGACATCCACCGTCGGCAGCAGCCTACTGGCACTCCGCCGCCAGATCGACTCGCTCGATCCGAGCCGCCAGGGCGACCTTTTCGTCCAGCGCAGGTTCCTGGGAATCCTCCCCTTCGGCGATCGACTGCGGGCCTACTTCGCCAAGTACCAGTCGAGCCAGAGCCAGATCAACTCCATCGTTGACGGACTCGGCCGCGGCCAAACTGAGCTGGCCCGGGACAACGAGGACCTCGAGCTCGAAAAGGCGAACCTCTGGCAGGCCATGCAACGGCTGCGCGAGTTCATCTACCTGGCCCAGAAGCTTGACGCCAGTCTCACGAGCCGCATCGCGAAGATCGAGGCCACCGACCCCGAGCGGGCGCGCATCCTCAGGGAGGACATGCTCTTCTACGTGCGCCAGAAGTTGCAGGACCTGACGGCCCAACTCGCGGTCGGCGTCCAGGGGTATCTCTCGATTGACGTCATCCGCCGCAACAACCTGGAGCTTATCCGGGGCGTGGATCGGGCCACGACTACCACGGTCTCCGCGCTGCGCACAGCCGTGATCGTTGCCCAGGCGCTGGGCGACCAGAAACTCGTCCTGGACCAGATCACCGCCCTCAACGAAACCACGTCGAACCTTATCGAAAGTACGTCCGTGATGCTGCGCCAGCAGTCGGCGGCGATCAACCAGCAGGCCTCCGAATCGACCGTCGACCTCGAGAAGCTTCAGGCGGCCTTCGACAACATCTACGCCACCATGGACGAAATCGACGCCTACAAGCTCAAAGCCATGGACACGATGTCCAGCACTGTGGACTCGCTGCAGACGCAGATCGGCAAGGCCCAGTCCTACCTGGAGCGGGCCAAGACGAGCGACGCTGCCCTGGCCTCAGGCCAGAAGGGCATGGCCAGGCGGAGGTAGGCGCGCGGGACCGGCGTCCGGCGACCGGCGCACGCGGCGCACGCGGCGCAGCCGACCCTCAGGCTGGAGTCGCCTCAGTGCGGCCGATTCGGGCCTGTCGAGCAAGTTCGACGAACGGCCGCAGCCGCGTCGCAACTTCCGTCCGGGCTCGGCGGAAGGCTTCCAGTTTCTGCTCGTCCGTGCCCTCCACCTCCGCCGGGTCTTCGAGGCCCCAGTGCAGCCTGTTGTGGCTGCCGGGGAAGACCGGGCAGGTCTGGCGAGCTCGATCGCAGACGGTCACGACATAGTCGAACTGACTGCCGAGGTACTCCGTAACGGACTTACTGTGGGCAGCGGACCAATCGATGCCGATCTCATCGAGGACGCGGACCGCGTGCGGGTTGACTTCCTTGGGCTCCGTCCCGGCAGAAAACGCCTCGAAGTCGGCGCCGCCGAAGTCGCGCAGCAGGGCCTCGCCAATCTGACTTCTGGCGGAGTTGCCGGTGCAGATGAACAGGACTCGAATTGGGGCGCCCATTACGTACTCCGGATTGTGCCGGGCTCGGCCGGCAGCGGCACTGGCGATCGCACAAGGCCGGGTTAAAACTCTCCCGCGACTTCGCGAAAACGGACCACCGCCTCACGGCGGAGCGAGTAGTAGATCCACGTCCCCCGGCGCTCGGAAGTCACCCAACCGGCGGTCCTGAGGACCCGCAAGTGGTGTGAGACCGTCGGCTGGCCGACCAAACAGCAGTCGCTGAAGTTGCAAGCGCAGACCGCGCCCTCGACGCTCAACTCCCGCAGGATTGCCAGTCTGGTGGGGTCGGCGGCAGCCTGCAGGAGCAGGACATCCGGGTCTGTGGCGCGCTTCACGCCGTTATCATATCGAACGCCGTCGATATTGACAATACTCGATATAGCGTTTAGATTCGCCCGAAAAGGAGTCCCCACAATGTCGATGTACCACAGTCCCGGACTTGTACGAGTTCTAATGGCCGAGCGAATCCGCGAGGCTCGCCAGACAAACAGGCTTGATGGCTGTCAGGAAGCGGAGTGCGACAGGGCCGGTCGCTGGATCGGCGACCAGATGCGCCACTTGTTCAGCCGCCATTCCCCCGCCACCTCCAGCTGAATAGGGCACTCATGACAACAGACATCCACGAAACGGTTCGCCTGCACTACGCAGAGGCGGCGCTTGGCGTCACGGCCGGCGAATCGTGCTGCGCCGAGGCCCCCAGCTACGGCAGCAGCCTCTATTCGGCGCTCGAGCGCGATGAGCTTCCGAGCACCGCCGTGATGGCCTCGCTCGGCTGCGGCAACCCCATCGCCGTCGCCGGTTTGCGCGAAGGCGAACGCGTCCTGGACCTGGGTTCCGGCGGCGGGATAGACGTCCTGCTGTCCGCCAAACGCGTCGGGCCGACCGGCCGGGCCTTCGGCCTGGACATGACGGACGAGATGCTGGCGCTCGCCCAGTTCAACACCGCCGCGGCCGGCGTAACCAACGTCGAGTGGCTCAAGGGCCAGATCGAGGCAATCCCACTGCCCGCGGCCTCGGTCGATGTCGTCATCAGCAACTGCGTCGTCAATCTGGCGGTCGATAAGCTGGCCGTCTTCCGCGAAATCGCCCGCGTTCTGCGACCGGGCGGGCGGATCGGAATTACGGACATCGTCGCCGACGACACTCTCACGGCCGAGCAGCGCGCCGAGCGCGGCTCGTACGCCGGCTGCATCGCCGGCGCCCTATCGTTCTCCGAGTTCCGGTCCGGACTGGAGGCCGTTGGTCTGACCGACGTCTCTTTGACGGCCAGTCACGCCGTGGCCGACGGCATGTACAGCGTCATCGTTAAGGCCCGCAAGAGCCCCAACGCCGGCGCCGTCCAGGCGACTGCCAACGCGCAGGACGTGACGACTGGGCCGTCGTGCGGATGCGGAGGCGCCTGCGGATGATCCCGGGAATGCGGCGGGGGGACTTCCTGGTGACACCGTTGCCGCGGTAGACTCGTCGAGATCGACTAGAGCCTGCCAGGAGGGCCCGTGTTCAGATTCAGCAATAATCCTGCGGCCATCGGCGTCTTGGATGGTGTCCAAGACGCCCTTGCCTACCTCCAGAAGTCATGGGGGAGATGGGTGCCAGTGGTCGGTGTGATCGCGGCCTTCTCTCTCCTGACATATGGACTCGTCGGCTCGCTCGACGCTCGCACCCTGTACCACATTGATGCCCATACGGGCTTGGCGGTCTGGAACCCGGACGCGTTGAGCAAGCTGTCCCCATCGATTGCATCCGGTTTTGCGTCCGCGCTGGTGATCGCTATTGGCGGCTGGGTTTTCTATGCGACGGCGATCGCCGGCCTGAGGAACCGGTCACTGACGTTCTCTGGCGTCGTCGTGCGCGGCCTCGTAACCGTTTTATCCGGCATCATTGTCGCGGCCGCAGCCATCATTTTGGTGGTCGGCCTGATCCTGGCGCTTGTTGCCGTGGCTGCTGTCGCGCCTCCAGTAGCACGCCTGCTGGTCATCTTGCTGATACTTGCCGCGACTCCGGGCGTTATTTACGTTCTGGTCCGCTTCGTCTTCACGGGCCTGGCGATCTTTGACGGTTTTGGCCCCATTGAGGGCATTCGGGAGAGCTGGCGACTATCCCAAGGTTCTGTATTGCGCATGTTCGGGTGGGGCGTGCTCGCGTTGGTGATGAACCTTGCAATCAGCAGTGTCGGCAGCATAGTCGCTGCCCTTTTCTCCGCTACCGGGATCGCGCCGCTTGCCCAAGCCGCTTCCGCCGCTCTGAGCGCGACTGGATCCTGCCTTATCGTCTTCATGTTGGCGGTCCTATATGAGAGCGAACGCGCCCGCAAGGACCCCACCTTGTATCCGTATCCGGCCTGGCCGGGCTCTGGATCGCAGCCTGCTGAACCCTACGCCCCAGGCCCTGCGCAGCCGTGGCCGGCGAGACCCTACGCCCCAGGTCCGTACACGTCTGGACCCTACGCCGGCGGACCGTATCCGGCCAACCCGACGGCGATACCCGGCTGGGTTGCACCCGGCCCGAAACCGGCGCCGATGGGCAATTCGGGCGAGCCAGACCCGACACACCAGCCGCCCAGCGCTCCGTAGCCGCGGACAGCCGCTAGACGCCGAGGGCCTCGCGCGCCAGGATCACTGTCGTTCGGCCTGGGAAGTCGCCGTTGAGGACGAGCATCTTCTTGACAGCGCTGCGCATGCCGTAGGCCTGCTGGGCGCGTACGTCCTCGAGCGGGAGGCTGTACTCCTCCACCCTGCGGAATGCCGTGACCAGGTCCGGCACGATCTTCTGCGCACCCACGACCAGGACCACCCGACCGGCGCCCGAAACAATCGGCCCAAGCTGGTTGCCGCTTGCCGCCACGATCAGCATGCGGCCGTCCTCGGTCACGGCCTGGACGCTGTTGATTTGCACGTCCGGTGCCGCGCCGAGCTTGCGAATCTCGTTCATCTGCGTCGCCCGATCCATCGCCCGAATCCGGGGCCGGATAGCGTGAAAACGACCACTCTGCTCGATCATCTCCGTCACGCCGATCTGGTCGAGAGTGGCGGACGCTCCCTCGCCAACGTCGGCCCCATCCGGGACCAAGCTCAGAAGCAGTTCGCGGGCGGCATCGCCATCCGGAACGATGCGGGCGTCGAAGCCGTGCGCCTTCAGCCCGGCGGCCGCACGATCGACCGCACCTGGGTCGCTCACCAGCGCGAATTCCTCGTTGACCGGCAGGCGCTCGAGCGTCTGGTTCCCGGCTATTGCCATGGTCATGTCGATCTCCTTGATCTGAAAAGTTTGAGCTAGAGCGGGCTCACCACCTTCGTGTCGCGACAGTGGCGACGATCTGCGTCGGACTTTGTCGATCTTGTTCCGCTCTGTATGCTGAGTGCGTTCATCGTTACCGTGGTAACGTTGCGTCGTCAACTATACCAAGGAACATAGTGAATGTCTACAGCATCTAGGAGGACGACCGGGACGTCCGTCGTCGACCCGATGTCGGCGAGTGAGGCCCCAGTTCGAGAGGTCCAGGCAGTCGCAGAATCCCTGACCGATTCGCTGGCGGTTGCAACCGCGTCCTTCGCCGGAGCGTTCGACCGCTGGGCCAATCGCAAAGCTGTCGAGGCCGGGATCGGCGCGCAGCGGCTGCGCTTGCTCAACGTCGTTCAGTGCCACGGGCCGCAGAAGATGGCAGATCTGGCTGAGGCCCTGGCCGTCACGCCTCGAAATGTGACCGCCCTCGTTGACGGTCTGGAGGCCGAAGGTCTGATCCGGCGCGTCCCCCATTCCACGGACCGCCGTGTCACGTTGGTGGAGCTGACGTGCAACTCCGCTCACGTCGAGACGCAGTTTCGAGCCTTCCAGGACTCGATCGGGAGTCTTTTCGCGAACCTCGACGAGGACGACAAGGGCACGCTGTTACGACTGCTGACGACGCTGCATAACCGAATGCACGCCGAAGCCGGGGCGACCGGCGATGCCTGACGAGCCGCAGCCACCAGGCCAGCCGGCGGCAAACCGTCCGCCGACAATCCGGCTCCCAGCGGTCTATCTCGGCCACGGCGCCCCAATGCTCATCGACGACCCGGTGTGGCCGGGCGAACTGGCGGCGTGGGCCGCCGAAATGCCACGACCCAAATCGATCCTCGTCGTAAGTGCGCACTGGCAGTCGGCGCCCCTTACGCTCGGAGCGGTCCACACGGCACCTCTCACCTACGACTTCTACGGCTTCCCGGAGCGCTACTACCAGATCCGTTACGACTCGCCCGGAGCCCCTGAGCTGGCGGCGCGGGTCAGGGCGATGATGCCCGCCGGCGAGCCAGTCGCCCAGCGCGAACGCGGTCTGGACCACGGCGCCTTTGTGCCTCTTCTGGTCATGTACCCCGAGGCGAACATCCCCGTGTTGCAGATGTCCATGCCGGACCTGGCCCCGGAGCACCTCTTCGAAATCGGACGGCGGCTGGCGCCGCTTCGAGACGAGGGCGTCCTGATCATGGGCAGCGGCTTCCTGACCCACGGCCTGCCATACGTGGACCAGTATTGGGACGGCCGCCCTGGCGCACCCGAGTGGTCCACCGAGTTCGATCATTGGGCCGCCCAGGCGCTCGATCGGGGCGACCTCGACGCCCTCTTCGACTTCCGCAATCGAGCCCCCGGGATGCCCTACGCCCACCCGACGGTCGAACACTTCGCGCCGCTGTTCGTGGCCCTGGGAGCCGCAACCGACCCGTCGGCGGCACCCAAGTTCACGATCGAGGGCTACTGGCTGGGTCTCGCCAAGCGCTCCTTCGAGGTTCGCTGACCAGTCCGGTTCGTCAACACACCCGGCCGCTCTTGACTGGCTCGTTCGCCGACGGGTAGCATCCTGCTAATTCCGACCACGTCACTCAGAATTAGCGGGTCGCCGTCACTGTGCCCCATGTATCGACCCGTACAGTCGAGAGGAATTCATGAGCTTCGCCCAGACCGTCCTCCTGGCCGCAATCGCGGGCGGGACGATCTTTCTCGGCCTTCCGACGGGGAGGTTGCGGGGGCTGTCGCGGTCGTGGCAGGCGGCGCTAACCACGGCCGCCGGTGGGGTCATCCTCTTTCTCATCTATGACGTCCTTGCCCAGGCGGTCGAGCCGGTCCGCGCAGCCCTCTATGCGTTTCGGGGAGGCGATTCTCCAGGCCAGTTTGCCGGCTACGCGGCAGCGCTTGGTCTGAGCGTGGCCTTTGGCCTTCTCTCCATCACGTACCTCACGTCGCGCATGGCCGCCCGGAGAGGGACCGACGCGGCGATCACGCCCCGCCAGATAGCCCTGGGCACCGCCATTGGGCTGGGCCTGCACAACTTCTCCGAGGGCCTGGCCATCGGCCAGTCCTCCGCGAGCGGGGCCACGAGCTTTGCGCTGGTCCTGGTCATCGGCTTTGCCCTGCACAACGCCACCGAAGGGTTCGCGATCTCGGCGCCACTAAGCAGCGGGGAGCGGCCGAGCTGGGGATTCCTGCTGGTTGCCGGCCTGGTTGGCGGCGGACCGACCTTCGTGGGCGGCGTGCTCGGCTATCTGGTCGTTTCGCCGATTCTATCGATTCTCTTCCTCGGCCTCGCCGCCGGGGCGCTGGTCTTCGTCTTCAACGAAATGATGGCCGTGGCCAGACGCTTCTCTGTGCCGATGGTGACTGGGGTCGCCCTCACTTTAGGACTGCTCGCGGCTTTTGGGACGGACTTCATCCTGTCGGCCGCCGGTTCGTAGTCGGGGCAGTCCGGCCGGATGCAGCGCTCCGTAAACCGCGTCCGCGATAGCCTGCTCCCCGGACACGGTGAGGTGCAGCCCGTCGGCAGCGGCGTAGTCGCTACGGAGACCGCCGTCGGGCGTTGCCAGAACCGAATGCACGTCAACGACGAGTATCCCTGCCTCCCGACCCAGAGACGCCAGACCAGCGTTGATCGCCGTGTAGTGCCATCGCCCGGAAACGTACATCTGATTGTTGGGTGGGATCGTCAGCAAGATCACGCTGACGCCCTGACTCTGGGCCTTCTCGACGATACGGCGGATGTTGTCCACGACGACCGAATCCGGCACTCCATAGCCGACATCGTTGGTGCCACCGAGGACGAAGAGCAGGTCCGGGTGCAAATCCAGAACGTCGCGTTTCAGCCTATAGAGCATGTGGCCGGTCGTGTCGCCTGGGATACCGGCATTGCGAATGAGGGCTATGTCCGGATCAAGGGCCGCCAGCCGCGCCGGCCACGTACCCGTGGTCAGTGGCTGTGAGCTGCCCGGCTCAAAGGCCCAGGCCGAGAGAGAGTCGCCGAGGACGACGAACCCGCGCGTTGATGGCTGCGTGACCGCTCCTTGTGAAATGTGCCGTTCAGGCGACGACGGGGTCGATCGGGTAGTCCACCAGGATCTCCGAGGCGGTGTCGCCGACGCGGTAGACGTCCTCGAACCGAACTCCACCAAATCCCGGAATAGCCAGCACCGTGTGACCGATCGTAACCGTCATCCCGTGCGCCAGGGGCAGGTTCTTGTGGGGCGGGATGATCGTCGAGGCAGGTGGCTCCTCGAAGCGCAGCCCGATGCCATGGCCGATGCCATACACCTGGTAGTCGCCGAACCCGTGGGCCACGCAGACTTGTCCGGCCTGCGCGTCCAACTGGGCCACGGTTGCGCCGGAATGCATCCCAGCCCGAACGGCGGTCACGATCTCGCGGTAGGCCGCGATCAGCTCGGCCTGGCGAGCGTCCGGCTGGCCGAGAACGAAGGTCCGGGCCAGGTTGGCGCAGTAGCCGTCGACCGTGGGCGTAAGGTCGATCAGGGCCAGCTGACCGCGCTCGAGCGGCGCCGGGCTGAGGCGGCCGTGGAGCATGCACGTCTCGACGCCGAAGTTGACGTAGATCGGTGTGCTCGTACCCTCCGCCCCGGCCCGCATCATGGTGTACGTGGCCTCGGTCGCGATCTCGTGCGCAGTCACGCCCGGCCGCAGCAGCTCGCGGGCTCGATCCATGCCCAGGCCCGCAATTCGCTGGGCTTCGGTCAGCAGCGCTAGCTCCTCCGGTTCCTTGATCATCCGCAGCGGGTCCATGATCGGATCCGATGACACGACCTCGACCTGCGGGTTGACCTGACGGAAGAGATCGATCAGGAAGGCCGGGGTGTGGAACCACATCTGAAAGCCGACTTTGTGGCGGCCGGCGGTTGCCCATTCCGCGGGCGCCGCCGCGGCCAGCTCCCGGAGCCGACCCACGACGTCGTGGATCTGGCCGCCCACGCTGCCGAAGACGCGGACCTCGCCCTCGGCCAGCGCCGCCCGCAACTCGGGCTCCTCGCCGGTGAAGGCGACCAGCTCCGGCGGCCCCTGGAACGGGATGATCGCCCGCGGCTGAGATCGATCCGTCCCGAACAGATAGCGGTAGTCGTCGTGGTTGACGATGACGATCGCGATCCAGCCCTGCTCGCGCATTGCTTCCTGGATGCGGACGATTCGGTCGAAACGGACCTTCAACTCATCCTCCGGGTGCTAGACGACGCTGGTGCAGGCGCGGCACTTTGTGGCCTCGGCCGGGACGGTCTCCTTGCAGTACCGGCAGACCTTCATGGGCGGGCCCGGAAGCACGGGCGCTACCCGCACGAGCAGCGACGTGATCACGTACACCACCAAGGCCACGATGATGAAGACAATGACAACGTTGATAAAGGCGCCGTAGCGGATCGCGACCTCCGTCTTGGGATCGGCGGATGCCTTGAGAACGATCTTTAGCTGCGAGAAGTCTAGATTGCCGAGGAGATAGCCGATGGGCGGCATGATGATGTCGCTGACGAGCGAATTGACGACGTTACCCGCGGCCACGCCGATAATCACGCCGACTGCCAAAGCCAAGGCGTTCGCCTTAAGCAAGAACTCCCTGAAGCCGGACACCCAATTCCTCCTCGGACTGCGCCGTGATGTTGTTCGTGGCACGGCGCACGAGCCGCCACGCCAGCGGCAGCATAGCCCAGCAGTCTGGGGCGCTCCACGGAGCCGCTCCTCTGGACTGGTCCCTGAACCACGGCCTGAGGCCGCTGCTACGATGACCGTGATGCGGCCTGGATGGCGCCGCTGACACGAGAGGCTGGCAATGGCCGAGGACGAGCCCACGAAGAATGGATCAAGCTGGCCGGCGCAAGGCTCAGCCATTCCATCTGTCGGAGGCGGGACGCCTACCGACGACTACGTGGTGCCGCCAACCTGGTCCGGGGCGCCGCCAACCGGATACGGCGTGCCGCCGGGTTATCCGCCGGCGTACGGCACGCCCCAGGGCTATGGCACGCCCCAGGGCTATGGCACGCCCGGCTGGGGACCGGCCGGGTTCGCCCCGGTGCCGCTCAGCCCGTTCGGGGCCGGCTACAGCCCGGGCGGAATTGGACTACGCCTTGGGGCTTTGCTCATCGACGCGGCCTTCGTCTTCGCCACGGCGATCGTGGCCAGCCTTCTAATTGCCATGGTCGGCGGCCCCGGCACCGACACAACACCGGCGGCGATGGCGATTTCGCTGCTCTGGCTGTTCTTCGTCCTCTCGTATCACCCGGCCAGCTGGTACGTCTTCGACTGCACTATCGGTCAACGAGCGCTGGGGTTGCGCGTCCGGCGCCGGTCGGACGGACAGTCGCTCGGGTTCGGTGCCGTGAACATCCGCTATCTCATTTTCTGCGTCGAAACGCTCATCTTTCCGCTGGGAATAATCGCCGCCGCCATGGCTGCCAGCGACCCGATAAAGCGGACCTGGCACGACGAAGCCGCCGGATCGGTCGTCGTCAAGCGCCTCTAAGCGCGCCCCTCGCGCGCCCCCCAGGCTACGTCGCTGTGGCGCGTCATGGCGTGGTCGTGATCACCAGCTGAGGGGGGTTGGCGCCCTCCCGCGCAGATAGGGCAAGCGCGGTCGAGTTCGTGCTCGACAGGCCGAAGCTGACCTGCCCGTTGCTGGTCACCGCGGACGTCACGTTCACATTGGTCCAGATCCCGGTGCTGGCCGGGCCGGAGCCGCCCAGGCTCGGTCCAAACGGTGGCGCGTTGGCGTCAACGATTGTGGTTTCGCCCCAGGTGTTGTCGGCCACCGAGAAGGCTGTGAAGCCCGTCGATTGCGAACTCGTTGGGAAGATGCGCAGGGTGGCGCTGGTCACGGTACCGGTCAGGCCCGTGACGTCGAAGCGCAGGAAGGAACGCACCACGGGCGAGCCGTCGACGCGCAGCGCCGTGAGGGTGCCGCGATTGGTAGTTGGCGTCGAGGCGTCAACGTAGCTGTCGGCGACCGGGACCAGAGTCACGGTGCCGCCGGGCGCGGGCGTCGGCGTGGGTACGGGCGTCGGCGTTGGTGCCGGTGTGGGCGTGGGTGCCGGTGTGGGCGTGGGTACGGGCGTGGGCGTGGGTACGGGCGTCGGCGTTGGTGCGGGCCCAGTTGCGTGGCACGACGCGGAGCCACTGTCTGTGAACGACCCGACGGCCGGCGCGAAGGTCCAGTCGTAGCTGGAGGAATGCAGCGTCAGCTTCAAGACGCCGAAGGTATTGGTATTGGTGACCTCGCTGTTGGCAGCCAGGCTGGCAAGAGAAGTGTGATTGGCGCCGCCCGTGCCCACGATGAACTCGCGTATCCCGTTCGGGTCCGCCAATCCTGCGGGCGACTGCTGGGCGAATCGCTCGTAGATGTGGTCGTGGCCGTTGAGGACGACATCGGCATGCGCCGCGTACAGGAGGGACCAAATCGGCACGATGCTGCTGCTGGCCCGACCCCCGGAGCTGAAGGCGGGGATGTGCCAGTAGGCGAGGGTGCACTGATTCGGATGGGCCGCGAGATCCGCGGCAAGCCACTTACCCTGGGGGGACTTGACCGAGCACCCGCCGACGCTGGAGCAGTTGGAATTGAGGGCGACCAGGTGCCAGGTGCCGATGTCGTAGCTGTAGTAGCCCCGGCTCGGTAAGCCGGCCGCTGCCCCGAAGTAGCTGTAATACCCGGCGGCCTGGGCGTTGGAAATGTCGCAGCCGGTCCCGCCGCTGGTCAGAGTCTCGTGATTGCCCACCACGGGATGCGTGATGGACTTCACCCGTCCCCAGGTCGGATCGTAGACAGCGTTGTATGCCGCCTGGCTGCCGCAGTAGTACTGGTTGTCTCCGAGAGGGAGCACCGCCGCGAGTCCCTGACCCACGAGAAGATTCGAGACGTCCTTCTGCCTGCAGTAAATGGGCGTGCCGTTGCCGTTGTTGAGGTTGGAGTCTCCAGGATCGCAGGCGATGTCGCCGGCCGCGGCAATGACGGGGTCAGCCGCGGCGGCCACCGGCCGTACAACGGCAGAGCCGAGCGCGAACAAGGTCATGACGAAGGCCGCAGTCACTAGAGCGTGCGGCCATCGGCGTCTCCGCGATCGGACGGCTGGCTCAACTAGATGCCTCCGAGGCTCGGACAGAAAGGCTCGATCGGCTAGTCGCATCTTTGTCGTCTCTTCTGAGCGGCAAATGACCGCCAAACATACCTTTTGGGGTGGCCCGGCGGGGTGGGTCGAGTGACGTCAAGAATGTTGCGGTGGC
>JAYUDR010000115.1:0-12801 GCA_043739665.1 Chloroflexota bacterium | reverse complement strand
GGCTGGGAACGGCCGAGCCGCTTGGGGCCGCCAAACCGCTCAAGGGCGCCTGCTGTCTTGGCAGCTGCCCAAACTGGCTGAGCGGCCAATAGCGGAGCCACGCCCGGCCGACGACCGACGATTTGTCGATGGAGCCGAAGTCACGCGAGTCCTGCGAGGCCTGACGATGGTCGCCCATCACGAACAGCTGGTCAGATCCCAACGTCCAGGTCTTGCTGCCATGGTCGGATAGGTCCGTCGTCTGGCTCTCGAACACGTAAAGCTCGGTCTGAAGAGTGCCGTTGACGTAGACGTGGCCGCCGTGAATGTCGATCGTGTCGCCGCCGATGCCGACGACCCGCTCGACGTAGGCCGTCCCTGCCAGGTCCCCGGTCCACGATGTGGGCGGGTCAAACACCACTACGTCGCCGCGGTGGTAGTTGTCAAAGTGGGGCGTGAGTTTATCTACGAGAACGTACTGATCTGGCATCAGCGTGTTCTCCATTGACGTCTGCTGGACCTGGTATGGCTGGACAACGAATAGCTGCAGCACCAGGAAGACGACGATCGTGACGAGCAAGGTCTCCAGGAGTTCCAGGAGACAGCCGAGGGTTCTATGGTTCACAAGTTCGCGAGTATAGGGGCTGTGCTATCGTCCTGCCCCGTGGAACCTCACAGACGTTTTGGCTGGCTCAAGAGCGGCCGCTTCCTCCGGCTCATCTCGGCCGTTGTCGCCGGGGCCGTGCTGGTGGCTGTCCTATACAACGCGATCATGGTCGACCGGATCCCGCCCACCTATTCGATTCGCGTCACCAATTCGTCCGCGTCCGGTCCCGTCCCTGCGCTCAATTCGGTCGACGTGGACTTCAGTGAGGCGGTCAAGCACGACACAGCCGAGAAGGCTTTCTCCGTGTCTCCGAACCTGTCCGGCTCGTTCCACTGGCAGGGCCTGCAGATGATCTTCACGCCGTCTACAAAACTGCCTTTGTCAACGAAGTTCCACGTGCACATGGCGGCCGGAGTCCAGGACCTCGCCGGGAACGCCCAGGGTGGCACCGGCGACAACGAGTTCACGACGGTCGGCCGACCTGTGGTCGCCTCGGTTTCGCCGACTACGGGGGCCGCCTCGGTCGGCGTGGATGGGCCCATCCTGATCACCTTCGACCGGCTGATGGACACCCAGAAGGTGATCGCCGGCCTCCATGTCGCGCCAGATTTCACGTACCAGGCCTCCTGGAATGGGGCGGTTCTCTCGATCGCGCCGACCAGACCGCTCCAGTACGGGACTACCTACACGATCACGGTCGGCGATCCCGCGGTTGACACAGACGGCACCAAACTGTTGGCCTATGGCACGACCTTCCAGACGGTGGACATGGGCCTCCGTGTGACCGCGCTCATACCGTCGCCCAACGTGGCCGGGGTCAACATTCGCAGCAAGATCGCCGTCATCTTCGACGGGCCGATCGACCCGGCCTCCATCGTTGGGGCCATCAAAATGACTCCGCCAGTTTCGGGCAGCATCAAGGCAATCGCTCTGCCCGACGACCGTAAACCGTCCGCAGGGCCATCGGCCGCGCCCGCCGGTTTGGGCGCCAGCGTCCTAGTCTTCACGCCCGACAACCCCTTCCCGCCCCACACCACCTACTCGGTGACGATGTCCTCGACGGTCAAGCGTACAGATGGTCAGGTTGCGTCGGCCCAGGCCTGGTCGTTCACCACAGGCGAGGCCCCGGCCAACGCCCTCAACCAGATTGCGTTTATATCGGACCGCGCCGGCGTGAACAACGTTTGGCTCATGAACCCGGACGGCTCCAATCAGCGCGAGGTCACGGCCGAACTGGTGCCGATCAGCGGCTTCGACGTCAGCGGTGACGGTTTGACGATGGCCTACGGGGCCGCCGGCGTGGTCAAGAAGATGTCGATCAGTGGGGACAATCTCCAGACCTTGACCTCGCCCGGCAACTACGAGTACGCGCCGGTCATTACGCCCGACGGCACGGGTGTTATCGTCGGCCGCCGCGATGGCGGGGGTGCCGACCTCGGCTACTGGCGGTACTCACTGGCCGGCGGCACCGGTACGACCCAGCTGGCTGCGGACGGCGCGCCGGACCTCGGCAGCGTAGCTCTCGGCGGCGACGGACTGGCAGGTCAGCCGGGCACGCCCGCCTGGTCCGGCCGTGCGGCTTTCAGCGCAGACGGAACGGCCGTGCTCATGGTTCGTGGCTCTGACAACGTGGTGGAAATCTTGGACCCGAAGGGCGTCGCCAAGCCGCAGAAGCTGGATCTGGTCGCCGCCTCGCGGCCGGTCTGGGTCCAGTTGGACAATGCCTTCTATGTGAGCTCCACTGACGACAAGGGCGCTACCTGGTCGTACTACAGGGTCACAGCCGTGGGCGCGATCACCAGAATCGGGTCCTCAGTGAGCGATATCGCCGCCAGCGGCCAGGGCATCGCTCTGCAGGTCAAGTCCGTCGATGGAGTCGTTCACGTGGCCTACGTTACGCAGGCCGGTGGCTCACCGACTCTGCTCGCGACGGACCCAAGTTTCAACGAGATGTCGCCCTCATTCTCCCCATCCGGCGCGAGCCTGGTATTCGGGCGGGTCGGTTCGCAGTCGCTCGGCGTCTCGGCCGGCATCTGGACGGTCAGACCAGACGGCACGAGCCTCACCTACCTTTCGACAGACGGTGGCTATCCGCGCTGGTTGCCGTAGCCGCCGCTCGCGCTGACCTTACGGGCCAAACGGCCCGAGCCGCCGGGACCAACCGGCCCGCTTCGGTGGCCTCGGATGCATAATCGACGGGCTTTCCGTAGTTTGACCCGGCCTTTGGGCCGTTGATACACTCCGCCAGGCCCGAGTATGCATCTCATCATCGGTACCGGGCCTAACCCCCGTTAGTGCGCCGTTCCGCCGCACGTGCCTGACGTCCAAAAGAGAAGGAGCCGCTCTTCCCACATGAACCTGGACCCAAACACTCTCCAAATGTTTATCCCGGTCGCGGGACTGCTTGCAGTTGCGTTCGCGATCTACCTCGCTCGTGACGTCTTGTCCCGCGACACCGGGACAAAAGAGATGATGGAAGTCTCTGCGACGATCAACGAGGGCGCGGTCGCCTTCATCAAGCGGCAGTACCTGACCATCGGCGGTCTTGCGATTGTCGCTTCGATCGCCATTTTCGCGATCATCTCGCTGCTCGAGACCAAGAGCGTTGCGGATACGTCGCACGTCGGTATTGACATCGGCCTTCGGACCGGGCTTGCCTTCCTGGTCGGCGCCGCGTGCTCGATGGCCTGCGGCATCATCGGCATGCTCGTCAGCGTCAAGGCGAACGTTCGCGTCGCCTCGGCAGCTCGGCGAAGCCTCGTCGAGGCAGTCCAGGTGGCCATGCGCGGTGGCGCGGTCTCCGGCTTCCTCGTCGTTGCCCTTTCGCTGCTCGGCGTTTGGACCATTTTCGCCCTCAACGGCGGTCTGAACGGCGGAGACAGCACAAAGGACGCCCCGTTCCTGATTGTCGGCTACGGCTTTGGGGCCAGCTTCGTGGCCCTCTTCGCCCAGCTCGGCGGCGGTATCTACACCAAGGCCGCGGACGTGGGTTCCGACCTCGTCGGTAAGGTTGAGGCCGGCATTCCGGAAGATGACCCACGCAACGCGGGTGTCATCGCGGACCTCGTCGGTGACAACGTCGGCGACTGCGCCGGCCGCGGTGCCGACCTCTTCGAGTCCACGGCTGCCGAGAACATCGGCGCCATGATCCTCGGCGTCGCCGTCTACGGCCTGGCCGTGGCCAACAATTGGCCGAACCCGACAGCCTGGATCTTCTTCCCGCTCGTCATCCGAGCCTTCGGTCTCCTCTCCACCATTGTCGCGATGTTCTTCATCCGCGGCAAAGAGACCGAGAACCCGATGAACATCCTGAACCGCGGGTACTGGGTTACCACCATTCTTAGCGCCGGCGCCCTCGCCTTCGTCACCAAGGTGATGATGGACACCGGTGCGCAGACCGGAGCTAACGGCATCGCGACCTGGGTCTATTTCTTCGGTTGCGGCGTCGTCGGCCTTGCTACAAGCATCGCCTTCGTCTATATCACCCAGTACTACACCGCCGGCAACTTCCGCCCCGTGCGGGAGATCGCCGAAGCCTCCAAGACCGGCCCCGGGACGAACATCATCGCGGGTATGGCTGTTGGCTTCGAGACGACCGCCGTCACGGCCATCACCATCGGTATCGCCCTCCTCGCCAGCAACTGGCTTGGATCGCAGGCCGGCCTGATTGACGCCTCCGGCAAGAACATCGGTGGCATCTTCGGCACCGCCGTCGCCACCATGGGCATGCTCATGACCACTGCTTACGTCTTGGCCATGGACACCTTCGGCCCCATCACCGACAACGCCGGTGGTATCGCCGAGTTCAGCCGCGCCGAGGCAGGCGCCCGCGACATCACCGACCGCCTCGACGCAGTCGGCAACACGACCAAGGCGCTCACCAAGGGCTACGCGATCGCGTCCGCCTCACTGGCCGCCTTCCTGCTGTTCAGCGCCTACATCGACAAGGTCAACCTCATCCTGGCGCGTCAGATTGCCGATGGCACCCGAACCGCCGCACAAGGCCTGATGACCTCGGTCAACCTGGCCAATGTGAACGTCTTCGTGGCCGCGCTGATCGCCGCGATGCTCGTCTACTTCTTCAGCTCTCTAGCCATCCGGGCAGTCGGCACGACCGCTCAGGCGATCATCGTCGAAGTCCGTCGCCAGTTCCGCGAGATCCCGGGGATCATGGACTACACCGGCCGGCCGGACTACGCCCGAGTCGTTGACATCACGACCCGAGCCGCGCTCAAGGAAATGATGCTGCCGGGCGTCGTTGCCGTCGCAACCCCGATCGTCGTCGGCGTGCTTCTCGGCTACGAAGCCGTTGCGGGCATGCTGATGGTCGGCACCATCGCCGGCGTCCTGCTCGCCACTGTTCTCAACAACAGCGGCGGCGCGTGGGACAACGCCAAGAAGTACGTCGAGTCGGGTCACCTTCTCGACGAGAATGGCGAAGTGCTCGGCAAGAAGTCTCTTGCACATCAGGCCGCCGTCGTCGGCGACACGGTCGGCGATCCCTTCAAGGACACCGCCGGTCCTTCGCTCCACGTTCTCGTGAAGCTGCTGGCAACCATCACTCTGGTGATGGCACCGCTCTTCATCCGCTAACGGTTTGTGTGGTGGGCCGGCGATCGACAAGACTGCCGGCCTACTAACATACCCAAGCTCGTAGCCGAGGGGCTGCCGGCAGGGTCCGCTCTGTTGCGCTCTCCAGCGTAAACAGCGGATCAGACAATCGGAGGACGCGTCCTATGGACCTTTCCATCGTCCAAGCCCTGGTGATGGGCTTGACTCAGGGGCTCACGGAGTTCATTCCCGTATCGAGCTCGGGTCATCTCATCCTCGTGCCCTGGCTGTTCGGGTGGAACGATCCCGTCCGGGATGCCTTCATCACTTCCCTGGAATTCAGCGTAATCCTTCACATGGGCACGCTGCTGGCCTTGCTCGTCTACTTCTGGCATGACTGGCTGAAGCTCATTCCGGCCGGTCTGGCGACCATCCGCGACCGGTCGTTCAAGGGCGATCCGGACCGCAAGATGGCCTGGCTACTAGTTGTCGCGACTGTCCCCGCCGTGCTAGTCGGGCCGTTGCTCAACGGTCCAATGGAGGATGCGATCCGCGCGCCTGCCCTCGTGGCGTTGATGCTCTGTGTCGGCGCCGCGATCCTGTGGCTGGCCGATCGCTGGGGCAGCAAGACTCGTGAGATGGACTCGCTTACGTTCGGTGGTGCGCTTGGCATCGGCGTTGCCCAGGTGCTCGCCCTCGTACCTGGCATCAGCCGCTCCGGCATCAGCATTTCGGCCGGACTCTTCCTGGGCCTCAATCGCGAGGCCGCGGCGCGCTTCAGTTTCCTGATGGCCACGCCAGTTGTGGCCGGGGCGGGCCTGTGGGAAGCCCGCAAGCTGCTGAGCCACGATCCGACCGCTCCCAATCCTGAGTCGAAGTTGGTCGTGATTGGCTTCATCGCCGCGGCGGTTGCCGGCCTGCTGGCGATCCGCTTCATGCTCGCCTTCCTGCGTCGCCAGCCCGTGACCGTCTTCGTGGCGTACCGCGTTGTGGCCGCGATCCTGGTCTTCGTCGTGCTTCTCTCGCCGCACGGCGCCTGAGAGAGAGGGTCGCCGCCCCATGGAGGTCATCAAGCAACTGCGGCAGCGGGAGATCCGCGACTTGCTGGCTCAGCGTCCGATCAGGACCCAGCAGGAGCTTGCGGCTGCGCTTCGCGATCGTGGCTTTCGTGCCACTCAGGCCACGATCAGCCGCGACGTGGCGGACCTCGGGCTCATCAAGTCCAGCCAGGACGGCGTCCAGTCTTATACGGTCCCTGCCCGCGTCACCGAGGCGGAGAGCACGGGCGAAGAGCGGCTCCGAGCCCTTCTCCACGACCTCCCGGTGGACATCCGTGAGTCCGGCCTGATGCTCGTCATCAAGACGCTGCCCGGTTCGGCCCATGCCATCGCCGCGGCCCTGGATCGGACTCGTTGGCCGGAGGTTGTGGGTAGCATCGCCGGCGACGACACGGTCTTTGTCGCCTTCGCGGACAGGGCATCGATGCAGCGGGTTCGAGGCCGGCTCGTTTCACTGGGTCAGTAGCGGGGCCTTGGGCCTGGCTGTTCCAGCCGTGTACGCCCGTGGATATGGACCGGCCCCGGCTTCCGGGGAGGAGGAGGGAGGATGCCGGAAGGCGGGGCCGGAGTAGTTGGCTTCGTTGGTGCTGATATTGATCAGCCTCGTTTCAGCAATCCACTCCGCATTGGTCCCCCATGGGTCGGGACCTCCGTTCTCGTGCAAACGTAGGTGGCCGGCGTACCAGAATGCCGCAGGCGGGACGCCTTCCGCGACTTCATCGGTATCGCCCTTTGACAGGGGCAGGGGCGGCGGCTAGCATACGCGCCGGCCGAACTTCAGGACGCCGACCATGGTGCGCCCTGGAGTTTTTTCCTTATGCCGGGTCGCAAGGTGCCGGATAGCCGACCGGCCCCCGCCGGACGGACGAGAATGGGAGCCGCTCCGCGGTGAATAACAAGACTCAATACATCTCGGAAGAGGGCCTGACCAAGCTTCGGGCGGAGCTGGCGGAGCTTACCAATGTCCGGCGAGCGGAGATCGCACAGCGTATCCACGACGCCAAGGAGCACGGTGACCTGGCCGAGAACGCCGAATACGAAGACGCCAAGAACGAGCAGGCCTTTGTAGAAGGTCAGATTCAGCGACTCGAGTCTCTGGTGAAGAACGCGGTCATCATCGACGGACATCGTGGCACGGATCACGTCCAGATAGGCTCCACTGTGGACGTGGACGGCTCCGACGGCAAGGAATCCTTCACCATAGTCGGGTCGACGGAGGCCAGCCCGCGCGAGGGCAGGATTTCCAACGAGTCGCCGGTAGGTCGGGCCCTGCTCGGCAGGCGCAAGGGCGAATCCGTCGTCGTGCACGTGCCGGCCGGTGACTTCTCCTACAAGATCCTCAAGATCAGCTAGCCTCTCGCCATGTACTGGGCCGACGAGCTAGCTGCCGCTGTCGCGGGACCCCAGGTAGTCAACGACTCCAAGTCGCCCTCGGGGACGGTGCACGTTGGTTCGCTGCGCGGTGTCGTTCTCCATGATGCGATCCATCGGGCCCTGTTAGGCGCCGGCCTGGAGGCCAAGTTCCTGTACGGCGTCGACGACATGGATGCCATGGATTCCCAGGCGCTGCTGACACCCGACGCAGTCGACCGCTACATGGGCGCCCCGCTCAGCCGCGTGCCCGCGCCTGAAGGCAGCACGGCGGCCAACTACGCCCGCCATTTCGTTGGCTCGATCTTCTTCAAGACGTTCGAGCCGCTCGGCATCAGGCCCGATTTCTACTGGGTCTCCGAGCTATATGACGCCGGCCGAATGGATCAGTACGTCAAACTGGCCCTGGACCGAGCCGACCGGGTGCGCTCCATCTACCTACGGGTCAGCCACGTCGATCGACCCAACATCTGGCTGCCGATCCAGGTGATCTGCGAGAACTGCGGCAAGATCGGCACGACCTACGCGACCGACTGGGACGGCTCAACGGTCGCCTACATCTGCAAGCCGGACATGGTCGCGTGGGCGCGCGGATGCGGGCACGAGGGCCGAGTCTCGCCTCTTGGCGGCCGGGCCAAGCTGCCCTGGAACCTTGAATGGGCCGCCAAGTGGGGCCTGCTGGGGGTCACGATCGAGGGTTGCGGCAAGGACCTTGCCACCGCCGGCGGCTCACGCGACCGCTCCGAGGCGATCAGCCGCGAGGTCTTCGAGGTGGAACCGCCGCGCAATGTCACTTACGAGTTCCTCAACATCGGTGGCAAGAAGATGTCCACGTCCAAGGGCCAGGGCGTTGCCGCGCATACGATCGCCGAGGTCTTGCCGCCGGAGCAGCTTCGCTTCCTCTTTCTGCGGCCGCGTCCCAACCAGGTCATCGACTTCGACCCGGAAGGCGACACCATCCCGCGCCTCTTCGACGAATTCGACAGGATCGCCGCCGCCACGGCCGGGCGTGAAGTCAAGGGTGAACTGCCCGCCGACCATGAACGCGTCTTCGCGTATTCGCTGCTTGGACCCTCGCCCGACGTGATGGCGGCCGCCGAGGCCTTTCGGCCGGCCTTTGGCCACCTGGCGTTACTACTCCAGATCCCGGGCGTGGATATCGCCGCTCGGATGGAGGCCGAAAAGGGCGCGCCACTGACGGAGCTCGAGACGGCCGGGCTGGCCGAGCGAGTTGCGTCGGCCCGAGCATGGCTGGACTCGTATGCGCCGGAGCGAGCTCGGGTCGCCATCCGACACGAGGCCGTGCCGCCTGAAGTGGGTGCGCTCGACGAGGCGCAGCGCGGCTACCTTGCCGCCCTCGCGGCCGCCGCTGAGTCGGAGCAGCCTGGCTCCGGCGACGCCTGGCAGGCGATTATCTTCCGGGTGGCCGCCGACACGGAACTGGCCTCCGGCCGGGCCTTCGGTGCGCTCTACGCCGCATTCCTCGGCCGCAGTAACGGTCCACGCGCCGGTTGGCTGCTGGCCGGCCTCGAGCCCTCGTTCGTTGTGGAGCGGCTTCGCGCCGCGGCTGGAGCCACGACCGCCTAGTCGCCCGCCGTGGACCCGGGCTGCGGTTGTTGCCGAATGAACACCACGATGACATTGGGCGAGAGCGGACGTGCCGTCTCGGCCCGCCGAGTGGAGGAAATCGGCTCCGGCTTGCCGAACAGGGTCCTTGCGGCAGGCGACGTGAGCGTGGAATCGGACGATGCATGTCTTGTCTTGGCCGGGGGAGGTCGCGCCGCTCGATCCCCCGGCTTGGGCCCGTCCAACCCGTTTCTCAGTGTTCACCTGGTGTGCAATCGGCAAGATCGGGCGGAGGCCAGACTTACCGCTTGGCGTGCAGGTCAGACCGCCGAGGTCGCTCGGTCCACGCCCCGCTAAACTCAGGGGCAGACGCGGCCGAGGCCGTCGGAGGATCATCAGGGAGTAGCGACGCATGAGCATCGGGCTGGCCAGACTGCGCGAGGAGCCGGAGCGAATTCGGCAGGGCGCGATCGACAAGGGCGAGGACCCGTCGATCGTCGATGCCGCTCTGGCTCTGGAGGGCAAGCGCCGCGAGCTGCTCGGTGAGTCGGACGGCCTCAAGGGCGAGCGCAACGCCGCTTCTAAGAAGATCGGTGAGGCAATCCGCGCTGGGGCCGCGCCCAATGGCCCTGATGTCGCGGCCCTCAAAGAGGCCTCCACAGACGCCGGCAAGCGGATCGAGAAGCTGGACGCGGAGTTGGCGGCTACCGAGACTCAACTCGAGGAGTTGATGCTCCGCATCCCGAACCCGGCCGATCCCGACGTGCCGGTGGGCGACGGTTCGGCCAACCAGGTCGTCCGAACGTGGGGCGAACTTCTGCCCCGCGAGGTCATCGCGGACGGCCAAACTTGGACTCGCCGTCCCCACTGGGAGGTCGCCGCCGACCTGAAGATGTTCGACCTTGAGCGCGGCGCGAAGATCACCGGCTCGGGTTTTCCCGTCTACATGGGTCAGGGCTCCCGCCTCCAGCGCGCCTTGATCGACTTCATGCTCGACATCCACACCTCCGAGCACGGCATGACCGAGGTTTGGCCGCCGGCTCTCGTGAACAGCGCCTCCGCTCGCGGCACCGGTCAGATCCCGGACAAGGAAGACCTCATGTACGTCGTGGCGCGCGACGATCTGTACCTCGTACCCACGGCCGAGGTTCCGGTCACCAACCTCCACCGCGATGAGATCTTCGAGGCCGATCAGCTGCCGCTCCGCTACGCCGCCTACTCACCCTGCTTCCGACGTGAGGCCGGCGCCGCCGGCAAGGACACCCGCGGCATCCTGCGTGTCCACCAGTTCGATAAGATCGAGATGGTCTTCTTCGAGAAGCCCGAAGCCTCCGGTGAGGCGCTCGAATGGCTGACCGGTCGAGCAGAGGTCATCCTCCAGCGGCTCGGTCTGGCCTATCGAGTCCTGCTCATGGCAACCGGCGATATGGGCTTCGTCCAGGCCAAGAAGTACGACCTGGAGGTCTGGGCGCCTGGTGTCGAGCGCTGGCTAGAAGTCAGCTCCTGCTCGAACTTCCGCGACTACCAGGCCCGCCGAATGGCGATCCGCTACCGGCCTGAGCCCGGCGCCAAGCCCGAGCTGGTCCACACGCTCAATGGCTCCGGCCTGGCTTTGGCCCGGACTGTGGCCGCCATCATCGAAACCTACCAGCAGCCCGACGGCAGCCTGGTTGTGCCGGAGGTTCTGCGGCCTTACATGCGCATAGACCGAATCGCGAAGTCCGCGACTATCGCGAAGTAACCGCCTGGGGGAGGAGCGACTGCCTGCAGGATTCCGCAGGCATCTCGTTGAGCGGGGCGATTCATGGCAGGATTGGCACATTCAGGCTGGCGGCACGGAGGATCGGGATGGGAACAGCAGGTCGTGGACCTCGCATGGTGGCCGTTGTGGGCATCGCCCTGGTTTCTCTGATGGCAGCGGCGGCATGTAGCGTTAACACCGCCACTCCGGAAACTACTTACATCACTCCTATGCCTGGCCCCGTGACGCCGCTTCCGTCGGGCGTCACGCCTGAGCCGACACTGGCGCCACCGACGATCACCACGTTCCTGGTCGAGTCCACCGCGCTCGATAGCCGCTGGAAGGTGACCTTCAAGAAGCCTGTGATCGGCGGCGTCCCGGACGCTGTGGCCGCCAAGATGAACGATGCCATCACGGCCAAAGTCAACGGGCTCATCAGCTCCTTCACTGAAGGAGGATTGCCTGCCGTCGCGAGTAGCGACGGGCCGAGTACCCTCGAAGGCGCCTACTCGATCGCGCTCAACTCCGCCACGATCGTGAGCCTGCGCTTCACGGTTATTACACACATAACGGGCTCTGCGCATCCCGTCGGCCAGCCCGGCAGCATCACCTTATTGGGTTCGACCGGCGTGGCCGTCGGCCTGACAGACCTGTTCTCGGACCAGGCCAAGGCGCTCTCGACCGTCACATCGCAGTGCAAGTCACAATTGACCAAGGCGCTGGCCGGGGACCTGACCTGGGATGGGAAGGCGCCGTCCTTCGACTTCTTTAACAAGGCCTGGGTCATCACGCCGCTCGGCCTGGAGTTCACGTTTGCTCAGGGCGCACTGGCCAGCGGGGCCGCCGGCATGCCGAGCGCCACGGTCTCGTGGTCGGCTCTCAAGTCCGTGATTAAGAGCACCGGCCCCGCCGGCGAGTTCACTCAGTAGCCCGACGGGTCGCGGTCTGGCCCGCAACGTCGATCGGCCGTGCCCACGGATGGCGTCAACTCGCGCTCAGCGGGGTTCCGAGGAGCCTGCCCGCGAGCCTGGGTGAGGTTGCGGGCAGGCGCTGTATCGGTCAGGTGCGTGGGGTAAATACCACGAGAGTGTCCGTTGCCGTTCGGGTCAGCGTCATCCGGCATGGACCGGGCGGGTGGATGCTGATGATGACGAGGCTGGTGAACGTGAAGGCGAACGCCGGAGGACCCGGCGGAATCGAGATGGTATCGATGTTCACCGTGCCGCCCGCAGTCACAAGCGTGTTGCGGACGAAGCACGGAGGACCCGGCGGAATCGCTCCAGTGCCGTCGCTAACGTGGCACGGGGGGCCGGGCGGGATGGCAAAGGGTAGTGCGGCAACGAGGGTGTGGCCGGGGTCGTTTGCGGCGAAGTCGACCGTCACGACTTTTGCCGGCGAGACCGTGACGGTGGCCGAACCCAGCGGAGTGGAGATTGATGGGTTCGGACAGTCCTGGCAGACGACAGCTGCCGAGGCCGAGCCTGCCCCGATAGTGAAGAGGCCGGCTAGCAAGGCGACCGCCGCAAAGAGGGAGAAGCTCCGCTGGAACCGCGAGATGGTCGGAATTGCAACCCGACCGTGGCCGATGTGGATGGACATCAGATCCGTCCTGCGGCCGTGGCGGCCAGAGCCTGGAACTTGGCGTCGCTGATGATCGCCGGTCCGTCGCCGGTGCCGATCGTGACGAGCGTCGTGCCCTTTACGAACTCGAGGATGCCCGCGACCTCGAATGCTGCGTCGCCGACGCCCGCCACTCCGACGTTAGCGCCGTAGAGTGCTTGGGCCGCCTTGATAGCCGCCGCGCTGGAAGGCCTCGAACCAATGGACGTGGTCAGGTCCAGACCGCCGGCCTCATGCGTGTACGTGCACGTCGAGTCGCCGTGTTCGACTGTGGCCACGGGCGCGAGCATGGTCTCGCCGAAGGCGGC
>JAYUDR010000114.1:0-5322 GCA_043739665.1 Chloroflexota bacterium | reverse complement strand
TCGAGCTGGACCGTCGCGGTGCCGTCCGCGTTTACGGGAGCGGCGTTCATTCTTTGAATCGCTCCGTTGATCATGAACCTGCCCCACAGGAAGGTGACGATCGCGGCGACCAATGCGACCAGCCACGTGACGCCGTAGGGCGTGCCAAACACATCCCCGATGTCCTTGATCGGTCCCAGGAGCGTCCCGCGGACCACGCCCAGGATGATCAGTAAGGGGACGATCACGTCGAAGAGGCGGGTCGCTCGCTCCCCGTAACGCGCGCCTACCTCGCGTTGCATCGGGATGGGGAGGGGGTTGAGACTGGGAATGAGGATCGCGGCCACCACCAAGGAATTCCCGAACCAGATGATGCCGAGCAGGACGTGCAGCCACTGTGCGCCAAAAGCGACCCAATCCATCGACCTAACCTCCGTTGAGCAGGTGTCCGTGGCCCAATACCTGGCAGATCGCGCGGTGGCGCCGACTCCGTGGGTCGATCATAACTGATGACTATTGCCGGCCCGTGGCTCTTATCGGCGGCGGAAGGCGGCCCGGGCCCGCGAAGCGCTCACTGCCTCCTTGTCGCCAAGGCAGCCAGCCCTCGAGCCGTGGGCTGCTCGACGGCCGCGACTAGAGGGCGAGCACGCCAGGACGTACTGAGGTTTGCGCAGCGGCGCGTGGCGCGCCCAGCCGTTTCTTAGCGACGGTCCGACGCAAAGCCCAAGTGATGGAATCGGATCGAAACCACCGGCCGCGCGATTCGAACGTATGGTATGGCGACACAATCGGATCGAACCAGGGAGCAAACGAGATGGCGAAGACACCTGAAGAAACCGCCTGGAACGACGCGCTGGTCGCCGACTTCCGTGCCCATGACGGTCAAATCACTCAAGGACGTCTGGCCGGGGCGGTGATGCTGATCATGACCTCGACCGGCGCCAAGACGGGCCTGCCTCGGACGGTTCCTCTGGGCTATCACCAGGACGGCGAAAGCTACGTAGTGGTCGGGTCCAACAGCGGTCGCGACGAACAGCCGGAGTGGCTGGCGAACCTCCGAAAGAACCCGATCGTCACCCTCGAGATCGGACGGGAGACGTTCCAAGCCCGAGCCACGGTGACCGGTGGATCCGAGCGCCGCCGCCTGCTCGACGCCCGCATCGCCGCCATCCCAATCTTCGGCGACTACGAACGAAAGGCGAAGCGGGAACTTCCGGTCATCGTCCTCAAGCGCATCGATTAGCCCCGCTGGGACTGAGATCCGGTTCTCTCCTCCCGCTGGGTTAGGAGATCGGCTCATGGAACATCCGGCTCGACCTCTCGCCCGCGCTCGCGAGCTTGAAGCAATGGCACTCTTGAACATCCAGCTCCAGATGACCGCCGCAGGTGACTGGCGCACAACCTTCGTTCTGATCGGCGCCCCGGCGGGACGGGCATGGGCCTAGCGCAACCTGTCGCGACGCCCAGCCGCCATTCAGCCATCGTGGCTGGGCTCCGTGGCCTGTCGTCACCCTTCAGCGAGACCACCAGGCGCCAGTTCGGGTGCAGTTCAGGCCAGTAGACTATGCGCCGGCATGGGACTGAGGTAGGCCAGCGAGCGCATGTCGCAATGGCACGCCAGCCCGCAAAGAGAGTCAAGGCGATCGCCGAAGATCATCACGGCGTACTCGATGGCGACGTCACAGACTCGTTTTCGCCTCGCGAAGGGAGCCAATCGCTTTGGAGACCGACGACCCGACGACACGGGAACGTGGGCGGTCGTCGCGCGTGACGGCCTCCCTTTCCTTCTTGTGGCCGGGCCTTGGACAGCTATACCTCGGCAACCGCCGCCTGGCGGCGATCTTTGCCGTGCCTTCGTTTGTGGTTGTCCTACTTCTGGCCTACGGGCTGCGGCGTGGGCCGTTGGTCTTTGGCTTTCAACTCTTCGCCGATCGGGCTGTCGGCCTCGCCGCGGTCGCGATCCTGGTTTTGTTTGGGGCCTGGCGGCTCGTCTCTGTGGTTCACGCGTTCCTCGGCGGAAACCGGGGCTCGAGCCGCAGGGTCGTCGATAGGGCGGTCCTGGCAGCGCTGGCAGCGGTCATCGTCGTGACCCACCTCGGCGGCGGCTACTACCTGCTGACGTTTTCGGATGCCGGGACGGAGGTCTTCGGTACGGGAAACACCGGCCTGCTCGTGCAGGCTACGCCGGGACCGACCCCGTCTCCCGGCCTGACGGCCGGTCCAACTCCGACACCGGAGGTCGCTCCGACCCCAGTACCCAACGGACGCGTGACGATCCTCTTCACGGGAAGAGGCAGCGGAACAAGCTACAACGCCTTCGACTCGATCATGGTGGTCAGCCTCAACCCTCAGGATCACACGATCCAAATGGTCAGCGTTCCCCGCGACAGCGCCAGTTTCCCCTTCTACTTTGGCGGCGTTGATTCGCGAATCATCAAGATCAACGCCCTGCCGCTGTACGTCCAGTCGGGCGTGATCAAGTCGGGCGACGATCCGTACACCACGCTCGTCAAAGAGGTCCAGTACCTCGTCGGCGTAACGATCAACTACCACGCAGTCATGGACGTCGGCGGCTTCGCCACCATGATCAGTAAGGTCGGCGGGGTCGACATCGTCAGCCCGTACGACATCGTCGACCCAACCTACGACTGGCTCGACGGCAGCCCGTACGGCTTCCAAATTACGGCGGGACCGCATCACCTCACCGGCCGGAACGCCCTTGCGTACATCAGAACTCGCCACGGTCGGGGCGACAGCGACTGGAAGCGGTCGGCGCGCCAGCAGCAGGTCCTCATCGCGTTGCTCCACAAGATGGCCAGCCCAAGCCAGATCCTGGCGTTGCCGAGTCTGTTGAAGACCCTTGGAGCCAGCGTCGAAACCGACTTCCCGGCGAACCAGGTGGCGGACTACGTAGCCCTTGGCCAGGATGTCCCGAGCGCGAACATCACTCAGGTCGTGCTGGGGCCGCCATACACGGTTACGGGCATCACCACCCAGAGCGCAGCCAACTGCCTGCTCAATGACAAGGTGGCCGAGCTCTCTGTCCAGCTTTTCGGTACCGACAGTCTCTGGTACGGCAAGCCGCCGCCCGCCAACACCTGTCCGTAGCACGATTACTAATCCTTCGCCTCCACGGTCCGCCGGGCGTCGTTCTCTCGTTCCGCCCGGAGGAAGAGGGCTGGGCTGAGTCCGAGCCCTGAACCAAGGAATCATGGGACCAAAGCGGCCCTCGGTGGTCCCACCGACGACGCGGCCTGCTACTGCCAGGGATATGAGGCGATCCAAGTGGGCCGGAGGCGGACGTGGTTGTGGGCAATCCGCGACTTTGCTTCGCACCCTAGCAGGATGGTCGAGCGTCCACGCTCCGTGAGAGAATGGTGGCGATGCGAGCCTTGATATTCGACCTCGACGGCACCCTGGTCGACACTGTCTACGCCCACGTAATGGCCTGGCAGCAGACGCTCGAAGAAGCCGGCATGCCCATCGACGGCTGGCGCATCCACCGTCGCATCGGCATGAGTGGCGGACTATTCACGCGCGCCCTGGCCAGAGAGATCGGCCGGCCGCTGTCGGCGGAAGAGCAGGAGCGGCTACAGCGCCGGCACGGCGAGTTGTACCTGCAGCTGCTTCCATCGCGGCGGCCCTTGCCCGGGGCGAGGGAACTTCTTCGGAGGCTTCACGAGGGCGGCGTTCCGTTCGGCATCGCCACCTCGGGGCTGCGTCCGGAAATCGACGCCTCCCTCGATGCCCTCGACGTGCCCGCCGATGTGGTCGTCATCGACCGCGGCGACGTTCTACGTGCCAAGCCCGAGCCGGACCTCTTCCTGGCCTGTCAGCAGCGCATGGGAGTGCGGCGCGAGGACTGCTATGTGGTCGGAGACGCGGTCTGGGACCTTCTCGCGGCACGCCGAGCCGGGATGCTGAGTGTCGGTTTGCTGAGTGGCGGCTACGGCCAGGACGAGCTGAACCAGGCCGGGGCATTCCGCGTCTATCGGGACGCGCAGGACCTGTCCGACTCGCTCGACGAGCTGGGGATCACGCTGCCTGGGTGAGCCGAATTCCGTGAGCCAAAGCGTGAGCCAGGGTCTCAGGGGGTGGCTGTGGACGTGCTGCTCCGGCCGAGCGTTGCCGCCGGGGCGGTCTCTGTTGGGAGACTCGGGTGACATGATTTATGAGTAGGCATCTCCCGACTGGAGCCCGAACCTGGCTGCTGGCGATTCGGCCGGCGACTCTGCCGGCGTCGGTCAGCGGAGTGGTGGTTGGCCTCGGATCGGCCAGGGCGACCGGGGCGGCCTTTCGGCTCGATGCGGCGCTTGGTTGTCTGGCAGTGGCGCTGCTCCTCCAGGTCTGCGCCAACCTCGCCAACGATCTGTCCGACTTCCGCCGCGGCGCCGATACGCCTGCCCGGCTCGGTCCGACTCGAGTCGCGGCCGCGGGACTAGTTACAGAGCGCCAGCTCCAGATCGCCATTGGCGTCGTTCTGATCATCGCGGGAATCGTCGGCGTCTGGCTCGCAACCATCGGCGGACCCGTACTTGTGGCGTTGGGCGTGGCGTCGGTCCTGGCTGCCCTTGCCTACACTGGCGGACCGTTCCCTTACGGCTACCACGGCCTGGGTGAGGTCTTCGTCTTCGTCTTCTTCGGTCTGGTCGCCGTTATTGGAACGGCGGAGTTGCAGTCCGGCCGCGTCGAGCTCATTTACGTGCTTGCCGCGATTCCGGTGGGCACTCTCACGACGGCCGTCCTCGTGGTCAACAACCTCCGAGACGCGCCCACGGACCGCGTTGCCGGCAAACGGACGCTGGCGGTCATCTTTGGAGAGCGCTTTGCTCGCGCGGAATACTTGGCCTGCTTGGTCGTTGCCTGGACCATACCGGTCGGCCTCGTGGTCGCACGTTGGTTCGGTGCCTCCACCGCAGCCGGGCCGCTGGCTCTCCTGCCGCTGCTCACGGTTCCTATCGCCCTGCCTCTTTGGCGGACCGTGCGCGCCGATGGCGATCCCCGCAGACTCAACGCTGTCCTACGCGGAACGGCCCGGCTGACTCTGGTCTTCTCGCTGCTATTCGCCGCTGGGATGGCAGGACCGCGATGAGAATCGCAGCGACTGAGGGCCGCCGCGGACATCGCCCGACGCCGGCCAACTCGAGACTATTGGGTCCGGCGCGTCGTAGTTCGTTGGGAGTGCTTGGCCTGGTACATGAGTCGGTCGGCCTCACCTATCAACTGGTCGAGAGTCTGCGGCCGTTCCGGGTCAAAGATGGCGATGCCGGTGCTCAGCGACAGCGCGAACTCGCGGCCTGGCGTCTCGTTCGCCTTACGCAGCGCATCATCGACGCGCTTCAC
>JAYUDR010000113.1:0-5333 GCA_043739665.1 Chloroflexota bacterium | reverse complement strand
CACGATGACCGCCGGTTGCGACATCGCCACTCTGTTGTCCGAAGCGATCCGCAAGAGGAGAGACCAATGGCAAGGTTCATGGATGTTCATTCGGGGTTCGTGGGCGTGACGGAGCAGCAGCTGGAAGAGGCCCACAAACGCGATCTCGCGATCGAGGCAGACGAGGGCGTGCATTTCGAGCGCGCCTGGCTCGATCAAGAGACGGGCAAGGTCTTCTGTCTCGCCAGCGGACCGAGCCGCGAGGCGGTCCTGCGAATCCACGAACGCGCAGGCCATCCCACAAGCGAAATCTACGAGCTCACGGTGGAGGTGGCGTGATGAGGCATATGGAAACACCTGACGCCTCGCCCCTATGGTTCGCGAAGCAGCGCCAGGCGGAGCTTATCCACGAAGCCGAGCAGTACCGTCTCGCGAAAGAGGCCAAGCGGTACAGTCTCGCGACGGCACAGACGGGAGGGCTCGCCGACGATTTCGCGACCCGGCTGCTCAACAGCATTCGCGGTAGCGCGGGACGGTGGTTCGCGGACGTCCGGCGCGTGTTTCCCGGCCATGAGTCGCCCTGCAGCGACCCTTGCCCGGACTGCGCCCCCTGCTAGCGACCAAGGGAGATGGTGGCGCTCGGAAGCGACGGGCTCGTCCAATGGGGCCACTCGACGGTGGGCTCGAAGCCGGTGCGGAGGTATAGACCCAAGGCAAGTTCGTTCTCGGCCTCGACGCTGAGCTTGATGCGGCCGGCGCCGCGGGCGCGCAATTGCGCCACGGCCAACCGCAGGAGCTCGCGGCCCAGACCACGACCTCGCCACTCAGCCAGCACACCCACGAGAAGGACGTCGCCCACAGGCACCGGGTCGCCGTCTTCGGGCGGCCCAACTTCCACTCGCACGAATGCGATCGGATCGTCGGGTCGATCGGCCGGTGCGACCAGGGTTAGCGTCGACGGGTCGAAATCGAGACGGGCGTGGGCGTGCTCGATCTCCGCCAGAGTCCACGAGGTGGCGCCCGGATGGTCGACAAAGGCGGCGTTAAGCACGGCCACGAAGCGAGCCAGCGGCAGCCAATCGCCGAAGGTGCGCACGACGACGCCGACCGGAAACACCGGCCCCGGTACGGCTGACTCTGGCGCAAGGTACATGAGCCACATGCTGGAGCGATACGTCATGCCCATCGTTCTTGCGAACGCCTGCCCGGCGCCGCTGAGGGGCACATAGAGCCGAAGTGCGTCCGTGCCCGCGTTGGCGGTCAGACCCAGGCCGGCCGCAAAGAGCCGCCGTCCGTGGCCTCGTCGCCGAAACTCGGGATGGACCGTTAGATCGCCGCAGCGCGGGCTGACGAAACCGCACACAACGTCATCCTCAACGACCACGGCGACGCCGTCGGGGGCACCGACGATCAAGTCCGCCTCGTGGCCGAGGTCCCAGGCGTTGAAGCCGGGGTAGGCGTCGAACTCGAGAGCCGCCTCCATGACACGCCGCAGTGCGGGCTCGTCCTCCTTGCGAAATGGCCTGACGCCGAAGCTCATTGACGACCGCCGTTTGGCGTGGCATGGATCGCCAAAGTGTCGCAGAGTGGCGCGGCCGGGGCACTTCGGCTCAGCCGATGGAATTCAGAACTTCGACGGCCGCCGCAGTGAGGTCAATCTGGCTGGCCGCGACCTCGACGGCCGCAATCGCATCTTCGTCGAGAGACGCTCGGGCCAGCGTGATCGCCGCGTCGCGGTCGCGCCGCTCGTCGGGAGTCGACACCTCGAGGCCAAGCCGGCGCCGAGCCGCGCGGACTACCTCGAACAGCCGCAGTCCGGGCGCCATCCGCCCTTCCGCAACATCGATGGCGGCCACGACATCGAGGCAGTCCACCTGGCCCTCAGCGTGTGCCAGGGCAACGCAATGCCTGAGTGCTTCGAGGCAACGCTGGCGTGAGATCTCGAGCCGGCCGCGTCGTCGCTCGAGGATGGCCCGGTTGATGATCGTGGAGGTTTCGCCTCGGACATCGCCCAGGGCCTGGAACACGCCGGCGGCCTCGCACAGGACCAGGTCGGCGTCGTCGAACCGATCGAGATTGCGAAAGGCCACTCCCAGGTTGGTCAACGAGGCTCCCAGCCCGCGCTCGTTGCCGGTTCCGCGGACCTCGGCCAGGCCCTGCTCGCCGTATCGAACCGCGTCATCCACGCAGCCCATCGCCAAGGCAGTGGCGCACAGGCTATTGAGCGAGCCCGCCACGCCGCCGCGGTCATCAAGGGCACGGCACATCGCGAGACATTGCTCGCCGAACAGGATGGCTTCCCCGTAGTCCCCACTGCTGCGGGCGAGGGCAGACGCTCCGCGGAGGGCTGCGGCCCGCGTCTTCGAGGCCAGCGGCGAGGAAGCCGCCAGCGTTCTGCGCAGCCACACCAACCCCTCGGCCACGTGGCCGCCCATATACCAGTACCACCACAGATCCGCCGCAATAACCAGCGCCCCTTCTGGATCGCCCCCGTCGCCCAGGGACCAGACTAGGGCCGCGAGCAGGTCGTTGTGGGCCCCAGCGAGGCGGGCCAGCCAGAACTCCTGTCGACTGCCGCCCCAATCACGTGCCGCCGCGACCAGACCGGCGCACCAACTCGCGTGACGCGCCCTGGCAGCCCTGCCCTCTCCCGCCTCGGCAAGGCGCTCCTCCGCATACTGCCGGACGGTCTCGAGGAGCCGGTACGACGTCGGACCTTCAAGGCTGGGTTCTGGGACAACCATTGACTGGTCTACGAGACGACAGAGCGAGGCGAATGGGTCGTCGTCGGGCTCCGTGTCGCCCCATACGGCGAGGGCCGCGCCAGCGTCCAGCCGGCCCCGAAACACTGCCAGCCGGCGAAGCAGGCGACGTTCGTCCGGCGCGAGCAGATCGTAACTCCAGTCGATTGCCGCACGCATGGTCCGGTGGCGCTCCGGCGTTCCCTCTCCCGCTCGGGTTGGCAGGTCCATGCGGCCCGCCAGTCGCTCGACTATCTCGGCCAGCGAGAGGCTCCGCAGACGGGCCGCCGCCAGTTCGATGGCCAGCGGGAGACCATCGAGCCGGCGGCACAACGCCGCTCCACTGGCGACGGCATCACCTGACCACAAGAACCCGGGCCGAGCCGCGCTTGCTCGGTCCGCCAGAAGCTGCATTGAGTCGGCGGCGAGGATCTCGGCGTCGGCGGCGGTCCCGGATGGCAACTCGAGGCCCGAGACGGTCCACGTGACTTCCCCGGGCGCGCCCAGCGGCTCGCGACTGGTCGCCAGGATCCGCAAGCCTGGTGCGCCAGCTAGAAGCTGCGAACACAGACCCGTGACCATGGGCAGCACGTGCTCGCAGTTGTCGAGCAGCAGGAGGCTGCGTCGGCTGTGCAGGCTCGACAGGATGCCCGCGACCAGCGACTCACCGCGTCGCTCGCGGACATCGAGAACTTCGGCGACGAGGCGGGTGACGGATCCGCCCGAGGGGAGAGTGGCGAGGGCGACAAAGTGCACTTCCGTTGATGCCTCGGTAGCCACCGTCCGCGCCAGCTCCAGCCCCAAACGACTCTTTCCGCAGCCTCCCGGTCCGACGAGCGTGAACAGCCGCGAGCCGACCAGCAAGTCGTGCGCCTGGCGGAGCTCTCGCTCGCGCCCAACGAACCGACTCGTCGGAATTGGCAGACCGGGGTTTGGGCCGGCGAGGGTGGGGTCGTGTCGCTCGATCGCCCGCCGCAACTCGACGAGAGCGGCCTCGGGAGTGACAGCCAATTCGCTCCGAAGAGCCGCACTTACGCGATCGAACGTGGCGAGGGCGTCGCTCGATCCAGTGCTGCGGTACTGGGCCAGCATGAGCCTGCCGGCGAGTCGCTCGTCGGTGGGATCGCCGACCACGCGTCCGGCGAGTTCGGCGACGACAATCTCGTTCTGGCCGAGCGCGAGACAGGCGTCGGCTCGATCCGCCCAGGCCACCCGTCGCAAGGCGTCCAAACGAGCCGCCTCGGCACCCGCCATTAGCCCGGTTGTGGCGCCGTCGAGGGCGGGACCGCGCCACATGGCCAACGCGGCGGCGAGCTTCGATGCCGCCATCGCCGGGTGGCTTTCCAGCAGCCCATGCGCTTCTCGCGCGGCAATCTCGAAGCGGAGGGCGTCGATCTCCTCCGGCCGAGCAGCCAGCCGGTAAGTCGTCCCGGCAGTCTCGATCCGGCCGGGGAGGAGACGGCGCAGGGCAGCGACCTGCCCCTGGAGTGCGTTTTCGGCAGTGGACGGAGGCTCGTCGCCCCACAACTCGTCGATGAGCCGGTCGCGCGACACGAAGCGGTCGGCTTCCACCAGGAGTGCCGCAAGAAGGGCGCGCTGCCGGGGTCCACCGAGGCGCAATGGCCCGCCGTCCTTAACCACTTCCAGCGGTCCCAGGACCAGGAAGTCGAGACCCATACCCATCCTTTCGTGGAAGCCTGTGGCTGGCTGAAGGGTAGTCGCCGTTAAGGCCGGCGTCCGGCGATGGTCGATCGTGTTCCGGTGCCATCCGGCCCCGGCGCCATCAGCGTTTCATCAGCAGCACGGACCATCGTGCGTCGCATGACGCCCCAGCACCTTGATCGCATCGTCGACGCCCAGTTGTGCGCCGAGCATGACGGCGACCTCGAGGCCATCCTGGCCGCGATGGCCGACTCGATCGTCCTCGACATCGTCGGCTCCACGGACGGCCTCATCCAGGGACTGGAGGCCGTCCGGCGCCGTTACCAGGAACTGTTGACGGCGACCGTCCACGAGCGGGACGTTCCTATTCGACGGCTGTACGGGCGAGACTTCGTCCTCGACGAGCACGCCTGGCATGGCCGACTAACCGGCCGAGCCTTCGAGATCGACGGCCATGGGCGATGGATCAGCTACCGCGTGCTCTGGCTCATCGAGGTCCGAGACGGCCGGATCGTGCGGCAGACGGTCTGGAACGACCTGTCGGCCATTCGGAGGCAACTCCTGTGAGCTGAGATACCCCGGCGCCCACCGATCAACCCACGGCATTCGCCCAAGACCAAAGGAGAACCAGTGACCTCAAGACGCAATGGCAAACATATTCTTCTCGCGCTAGGCATGGCGCTGATGCTCGGTGCGTGCTCGGCTGCGGCCGTGCCGAGCGGGGCCTCCAACGTTCAGGGGGCGACGTCCGCAACCTCCCAGCAGGCGCCCATTAGCGATGTCGCGGTCCCAACCAGCGCGGTGGTAGCTTCCTCAGATGCCTGCAAGTTGCTGACCCAGGCCGAGGTGGAGGCCGCCTTCGGCGAGACCATGCTCGCGCCCGTGGCCACAGTCGAACACGGCGACTCGACGTGCACGTACACGCATGAGGCCGGCGGTCTGGACCTGACC
>JAYUDR010000112.1:0-30657 GCA_043739665.1 Chloroflexota bacterium | reverse complement strand
GGAGCTTGTGTCGACGATCCACCGCGAGTACATCGAGGCTGGAGCCGACGTTATCGAGACGAACACTTTCGGCGCCAATCGGTTCCGTCTGGCCGAGTCTGGCCTCGAGATGTTGGCCGGACGGCTGAACCGCAAGGCAGCCCAACTCGCTCGGGAGGCGCGCGAGACGTCCGGCCGCGAAGTTCTGATCGGCGGTTCAATCGGCCCACTCGGTCCAACCGGTCGAATGCCGAAGCGACCCCATCCCGGCATAGCCCGAGCTGCCTTCCGCGAGCAGATCGAGGGGCTGCTCGAAGGCGGGGCCGACCTCTTCATCCTGGAAACGTTCGACCGCCTTGAGACCCTGCTGCTGGCGATCGAAGAGGCGCGCCGAGCCTGCGACCTGCCGGTCATCGCCCAGATGACCTTCGGCGAGGACATGGTCCTCAACGATGGCTCGACGCCCGAGTCGGCCGCGGTAGCCCTGATTGAGGCGGGCGTCGACGCGGTGGGTGTCAACTGCGGCGCCGGCCCGCTCGTCTGCCTGGAGGCGCTCGTCCGAACCGGGCCGCCCAGCGTCACTGTGGCCCGATCCATCGCCCCCAACGCGGGGCTCCCGCAACGCATCGAAGGTCAGTTCATCTACTCGGCCGGGCCTGCGTACTTCGGCGACATGGTTCCGCAAATGCTTGCGGCTGGAGCGTGGATCATGGGCGGCTGCTGCGGCACCACGCCGGAACACACGGCTGCGATGCGCGCCGCGATCGACGCCCTCGCCGCCGACGGGCAGGGCGCCCTTACGGTCGTGGCGCCGCAACCGGGCGACGGTGACGTCGGCGCCGCTGACGGCGGGGACGCCGCCGCGGCAGCCGCCCCACGCACGCCACGCATCGAAACCACGAGCGAGGGTGACGCCACTCCCCCATCCGGCCTGGCCCGCAAACTGACCGACGGCTCGTTCGTCGTCGCGGTTGAGATCGATCCGCCCCGATCCATACGTATCGAGCGGACCATCGAGGCCGCGCGGTTGCTTCAAGAGGCCGGAGTGGACTTCGTCAACATCAGCGATTCGGCCACCGGCCGCGTCCGAATGGGCGCCATGGCCGTGGCCTTTGGCATCCGAAACCAGCTCAATCTGGAGTGTCTGGTCCACCTCACAACGCGTGACCGCAACCTGATGGCGCTCGAAGCGGAGTTGCTCGGAGCGCACGCCCTCGGCCTGCGGAACATTCTGGCCCTGACCGGCGACCCGCCCCGCGTCGCCGACCGACCGGCCGCCACGGCTGTCTGGGACGTGGATGCGATCGGGCTGATCGAGATCATCGACCGCCTCAACAAGGGCGAGGACGGAGCCGGACTATCCATCGGACAGGCTGCGGGCTTCACGATCGCCTGCGCCCTGGACTCCACCGCCGCCGATTCCGATAAGGAATGGGCCCGCCTGGAGCGCAAACTGGCCGCCGGCGCTCACGTGATCATGACCCAGCCGCTGTACTCGGAGGAGCAGGTGGAAACGATGCTGGCTCGGGCTCGCCAGGTCTTCGGCCAGGGCGGCTTCCCCGTACCGATCCTGCTTGGGGTCCTGCCGCTCCATAGCGCCCGCCACGCCGAGTTCCTGCATAATGAGGTGCCGGGCATCACGATCCCCGACGAGCAGCGCGCGGCAATGCAGGCCGCCGGGGAGCGTGGCGGAGAAGTGGGCCTCGAAATGTCGATGAACCTGCTGGCCCAGTCCGAGAGTCACGTAACCGGCACATACATCATGCCGAGCTTCGGCCGCTACGAGCTGGCCGCCGAACTGGTCCGCCGGTTGCGCATCCGGCAGGCCGCCCGATGAGAGGTCGCGGGCGACTGAGTCTGGCCGGGCTGGCCGGCGTCACGGTCTGGCTCCTCCTCCTTCTGTCGGCCGGCGCGATCGAGGCAGCCTCTCCGGCGGCTGGGCCGCCATACCCCGACGCCGTCACCGGCCAACGCGTCTACGACTACGCGGGCATCTTCTCGCCCGGGGCCGTCGCGGAGGCCGAGCAGTCGATCAAGACCATCGAAGCTCGAACCGGCGCTCAGGTAGCTATCTACACCCAGGTCAAGCCGCAGAGCGACACGCTGGCGCTGGCCAACGACGACGCGCTGGCGCTCATGAACCAGTGGGGCGTCGGTCGCAAGGGCTTCGACGACGGCATAGTTGTCCTCTTCGACATGCAGGGCAATCTGCGACATGGCCAGGTTTCGCTTTACGCCGGAAGTGGTTTCAAGGCCGCTTATCTGACCAACATGGATCGCCAGGCCATTTTCGACAACGACATGAAGCCGCTATTGGCGGACGGAGACTTCGACGGCGCCCTGCACATAGCCCTCGCCGATGTGGACGCAGCGGCCACCCCCCAGCATCGAGACCAACTCAATCAGGCCCGCTTCATCAACGCGGCGGTGGGGTTCGGGGTCGCTCTCCTGGCTATGGCCCTCATCGTCGTCGTGCTCTTCCGCTGGTATACCCATGGCCGGGACCCCATTTACGTCGACGATAACTCCGTTCTGATGCCGGCCCCGCCGGACGGCCTGACGCCGGCCATGGCAACGCTGCTGATGGACGACCGGGCGTCCAGCCGAACGGTCTCGGCGGCCATGGTCGATCTGGCGGCACGCGGTCTGCTCAGATTCCAGCAGGATTCCGGGATACTCAGCAAGCAAACGAGCATCGGCATCACCGGTCAGATGGCGCAGATTACGACGCCTGAGGCGGGCCTTTTTCAGGCAGTCAGCGCCCATGTCGGGTCGGACGGATTCGTTGCAACCTCGTCGGCGCAGCTCTTGCTACCAGCGATCAGCCAGCTGAAGAGCGATCTCGAGTCCCTCGCCGTCCAGAAGGGTTGGCTTACCGGCAAACCCACACGTGTCATCGGTGTCTGGATCGCCGTGGGCGTCGCCGAAGGCCTGGTCGCAATTCCGCTCTTCGTATGGACGTTTCTCCTGGATGCCAGCGGCGGGTTTCTGGGCGGCACCGCCCTTGTCATCGCAGCCGTCATCACCGCCATCACGGCCTGGTTCATGCCCTGCCGCACCCGACTCGGGGCAATGCTCCAGGCGATGCTCGCGGCCTACGGGAGAACCCTCCAGTACACGATGGCCCAATCCGGCTCAATGGACGAGGTGGTCGAACGCAAGGCGCTGCCCTGGGTGACCACGCCGGACGCAGCCATGGCCTGGGGCGTCGCCCTGGGACTCAACGCCGAGATCGAGATGCTGCTCAACCGGACGCTCGGAGCCGGCCAGGCCTCCGGTCGCCAGGTCGGCTGGTATCCAATGTGGTTCATTGGCGCCGGACACTCAGGTGGCTTTGGCGGCGGTCCGGGCGGCGGCGGCGGGCTGTTCTCGGCCAGCCCGATCCCCGACGTCGGGTCGATGATGTCCTCCCTTGGCTCCTTCGGCTCCACGGGGGGCGGAGGCGGGAGCGGCGGCAGCTTCGGCGGCGGTGGCGGTGGCGGGGGTGGCGGAGCCGGCGGCGGGTTCTAGTCTCCGGCACGCAACGGCGGCGCCACAAGGCTTTCGTCGTAGTCCGCTAGACTGGCGACATGGGTGCAGTCGATACGATGGAGCGGTTCTTCGAACTGCTGAATTCCGGTGATCGCGAGGGCGCGGTCGCTCTAATGGACGAGAAGGCGGAACTTCGGGTCCACGTCGCCGGCAATGCCAGAACACTGCGCGGGCTGCGAGAGGTTGGCGGCTGGTTCCTTCGTGCCGAACCGGGCTTCCGGATGATGCCGGGTGACGTTCGCGACATGGGCAGTACCTACCAGGCCAACCTGCTGGTGGTCAAGCCGGGCGCACCAACGCAACAGCTGGATGCGAGTTTCCGGGTAGAGGCCGGCAAAATCACGGCCATCAACTTGACCCCTCGCTAGTCGCGAGGCGCTCCGAATCGGCTAGCTAGCGGACGGGTTGGCCGAGGCCGGTGGAGGGGTGAAATAGCCGGCAGGGGGGATGTTCAGTATCTGGCCGACCTCGATGTGCCCATTGGCGGGCACCTGCGGGTTCGCCGCCTGGAGTTCATACAGGCTGAGATTGAACCTATCGGCAATCTTTTTCATGTAGTCGTTCTTGACGACCGGGTATGCGAGGAAGCTAAACCGGGGTGTGGCGGACGACCCCGTGCCTTGAGACGGCGAGGCTCCGGTGCCTTGGCCGGCACCCGAGCCAACCGGCGCCGGCGAGCCCGAGGCGGAGGTCGTCGAGCCGTGGTTGGAGCTGAATATGAACGGGTAGACGACGAGCGCAACCATGATGGCGGTTATGAATACCGCGACGATGAAAAGAGGCTGATTGGCGCGCCTATCGTCGCGGCTGCGGAGCCGCGGGAAGGTCTCGAGCCGGGGCGGATTCTCCCAGCCCGGGTGCGTCGGACCTCGGCGAGCCATCGCCACGGCCGGCGCGCCCAACGAGGAGGGCGGCAGCGGCGCGGCCGGAGAAGGAGTGCGCTCAGATTCGGCGTCATAGCTCCACAGCCCGGCACTTGCATCGCCCGGACGCTTTACTGCGGCGTTGACACCTGCGGCGACCGTGGATCGCGGCCGGGAGGCAAGGAAGGCCGGGCCATCGTCTGCGTCAGCGGTTGCATCGACGGCCGCGCTCGCGGCAATGACAGCTGGCGCGACGCCGCCCTTCACACCGGCAGCTTCTTGACGGGCCCAATCGAGGAAGATCGGGCACGCGGCAAAGCCGTCTGAGAGGCAATACCTCTCCTGGTGTGGGAAGGCCCGCGGCTCGGGCTCGGGAGCGGCGAAGCAGCGGTGTCGATAATCGGGCGCGTCGGAGCGATGCTCCCGGTCGTCTTCGAATGCGACGAAGGGACAGGCGCTCGGGCCACCGTCTAGCGAGTTGGTCGGCTCCTCAATCACGCTGTAGATGATACCCGCGCCCACCGCTGTTGTGCCAATCTGGCCTCCGTACGAGCGTGAACCGCCCCCTGAGTCGCTCTCGACTGGCGCACCTACGCTGGCAATGGAGAGCGCACAATCTCCTGGTCAGAGTCGCCAGAGGGCAACTAGATGCGCCGGATTCCGAATTCGGAGGACCGCGGCAGCCTCGCTTCAGCCGCCTTCGCCGCGAGCGCATTCGCACTCGTCTTGGCCGTGGTCGCCGCGTGCGGCCCGAGCCCGGCCACACCCGCGGCAACAGGCAGCGGCTTCGCGTCTATCGCACCTCCGGCCACTGCGCTTGCCGCGACTGCCACCGGGCTTGCCGCGACTGCCACGCCGATGGCCAGCGCAACGCCTGTCGCGGCCGCCGTACCAACGCCACTCACCGTTGTCTCGATCGGCCTCAGCACCGTCGCCTCCGGGTTCGCAAGCGCCATCGGAGCCTCCAGCGCCCCCGGCGACGCGCGACTTTTCGTGATCCAGCAGACCGGCCAGGTGGTAATCGTGAGCGGCGGCAAGCGTGGCGGGACGTTCCTGGACATTTCGGCGCGCCTGTCGTGCTGCGGAGAGCGCGGGCTGTTAGGACTCGCCTTCCATCCCCAGTACGCCACCAACGGCCGCCTCTTCGTCCGCTATACGACTCCGGCCGGCGACGTGCGCGTCTCGGAGTTCCACGTCTCGACCGATTCGAACAGGGCCGATGCCATGTCCGAGAAGGTAATCCTGACGATCCCCCACCCGAGCTTCGGCAACCACAACGGAGGCCGGATCGAATTCGGGCCGGATGGGTACCTGTACATAGGCACAGGCGATGGCGGCAGCGGCGGCGATCCCAACAACCACGGCCAGGACGTCAGCACGTTGCTTGGGAAGATGCTGCGGCTCGATGTTGACCACGCCGCTGGAGGCCTGCCCTACGCGATCCCGGGCAGCAACCCGTTCGTGGGCCAGGCCGGCAAACGCGGCGAGATCTGGTCGTACGGGCTTCGCAACCCGTACACCTTCAGTTTCGATCGAGAGACACACGACCTCTGGATTGCGGACGTAGGCCAGGACGCCTACGAGGAGGTGGATCGGGCCACGGCAGCCAGCGGGGGCGGCAACGGCGTCAACTATGGCTGGAGCTTCATGGAGGGCAACCACTGCTACAAGCCGTCCACGGGCTGCAACGCCGCAGGGATGACACCGCCACTGGCTGAATACGCCCATGGCAACGGTGACTCGATCGGCTGCGCCATCATCGGCGGATACGTCTACCGTGGCAGCGCCCAGCCGCAGCTCTACGGCCGCTACTTCTTCGGGGACTACTGCTCCGGCCGGATCTGGGACGCGGCGGCGGCAGGTCCGGCCCAACAGACGCCCCAGGAACTGCTCCGGAGCGGACTCCAGATCACCGGCTGGGGCCAGGACGCCAACGGCGAGCTGTACCTGACCGCCACGAACGGCGTCCTCTACCGACTCGGCTGAGCAGAGCCGCGCAGGAGGCTCAGGGGCTCAGGGGTTCAGAGATTGGGCAGCAGCCCTGTCGCGGGCTGCCCCGTTCCGACCCGGCCCGTTTACGCCTTCGCCTGGTCGAGCGCCGACTGCAGCGACTGGATATATCCCTGACTCGTGTATGTCGCGCCCGAGATCGTGTCAACCTGAGCGCTCTGCGCCTGCAGGACCTCGCTGCGAAGTTGCGGGCCGGCGTATGCGCTGACTTGCTGAGTGTGGCCGCGACCCGTCGGCAACTGCAGGGCCTGGACATCGGTGATCGTTCCGCTCTGCATGGTCACCTGGACCTGGACGGTGCCGAAGGGCGTCTGAACGGCCGACCCGGTGTACTGGCCGCTGGACGTGCCCTTTGTGCCAGCCGTCTGTGCCGCGCCGGCATTGCCGCCGCTGCCGGTATTGCCACCGTTAGCGGCGGAAGTTGGGGCAACATAAGGCGTCTTGAAGGTCAGGAGCAAGACCAGGCCTGCGGTGGTGAGCAATGTTGCTGCCAGAGGTCGTTTCCACATCGTAGTTTTCCTCGAAGCCTCTAGAAGGCGAAGCGTTCATAGTGGATTTGCTTGTCAGGGATCCTGAGCCAGCGTAGGCCGGTCAGTACTCGGGTCATCATGCCGGTGGGGCCGCAGACGTATATGTCACGGTCGCCGATGTCCGGCACGAGTCGTCTCAGGGCACGCGGATCCAGCGGATCGGATGGCATCTCACGCGACCCGCGGCGCCCCACAAGGTAGTGGACCGTGGCACCGCGCAGGCTGGCCAGCTCGTCGAGCTCGCGCTTGAAGATCACCTCATCGGGGCCGCTCGCCCGGTAAACGAGGGTAAGGTTCCCTCGCGACGCGGGCAGTTCCTCCAGCAGGGCGCGGAGTGGCGTGATGCCGATGCCGCCGGCCACGAGCAGGACGCGTGCCTTTGTTCGTTTCGCGCCGGTCATGATGCCGTGCGGACCCTCGACAAAGACGGGGGTGCCAACCTTCATACGCTGAAGCTTCCCGGTGTAGTCGCCCAGGTCCTTGACCGTAAAGCGAAGGTACTTGCCATTCGGCGCAGCTGAGATGGAGAACGGATGAGCCCTGAACCAGCCGTCGCTCGTGAGGAAGCGGAGGCGGAACCACTGGCCGGCCCGGACCGGGAGCTGGTCAAGATCGCGGCCCGCGATGTAGAGCGAGGCGACCCCAGGCCCTTCCTGGACCACGTTGGCGACGCTGAACCTGTGCCGCCAGGAGATCGCGATCGGTTGGCCGAAGCGGAAGACCGCCAGCGTGCCGAACGCGATCACGTACAGGCCGATCCAGAAGAGGCTCGCGACCTGGTCGGTCGTGAAGTCCACGCCGACTGCCAACTGGTGCAGGAAGCCGAGAGCTATGGCCAGGTACGTGTACAGATGAATGGCATACCAGGTTTCATACGAAGCCTTGCGACGGACGGCGCGCACGGAGCTGAAGGCAATGAAAATGAACAAACCGAGCGAGACGGCCGACCAGAGCACGTACGGGTACGTCAGCAGCAAGGAAATGAACTGGTCGACGACCGAACTGCTGGCAGCCAGCGAGTAGCCCACGGTTGTCAGGGCGGCGTGGGCGACCAGCAGCCAGATGGCAAAGAAACCGACCCAGCGATGAGCATCGGTGATGCGGTCCTGGCCGAAGATCTGGTCAAGCCAGGGACTGCGCGACATGAGGATCAGTTGAAGCAGGACCAGGTATGTGCCGTACAGGGCAGTAATCTCGCCTGCCGCCGTGAAGATTCCTGCCGCCGTGCCCAGCTCGTTGAGCCCGCCGTGGCGGATCCACATACCGAAAATCAGAAGAGCGATGCCGCCGAGAATGGCATAGAAATCGTTGGCTGTGACCGGCCAGACGCGCGGTACCGGCACACGGCGAGCCTTGCTGGCGGGCGCTGCTGACTTGCGGGCGGGCACTGCAGCCAGGACTCCCTTTGTTGTGATGTAGGTGTCGCTCATGATGTCGCAGGTGTCCCCGTCGCTGCCCGCGTGTTGGCGTACGTCGGCGGTGGCTGAATAGGACGCCGCCAAGGCCAGTCCATGGCGGCGTCCACGACCCAGATGATCGGCCCGCTTTCTGGAACACGGCTGAAAGCGCCGTGAGCCCACCGTGGAGGTAATGTGGAGACTCCGTGGAGGCCGATACCGCCCGCGCTGCACCGCAGCGGCGCCCAGACACCGCAAGCCTGAACTATGGGCTAATTGAGCGGCCGGGGCGCGTCGGTCGCGTCCGAACAGGCTGGTGTTTGACACGCGGGCCGGTGACTCCAACACTTGAAGGCGGCCGAGGCCAGCGACGCTGCCTGCTCGTTTGTCGCCTCGCCTGACGTCCCGCGACGGGAGGAGATCGATGACTCGACTGACCCGCTGGCTACGACCCAGCACGACCGCCTATGCGCACTGCGACGTTCCGTGCGGCATCTACGACCCCCACCAGGCCGAACTGGCGGCTCGGACCGTAGCCCGGATGGTAGAACTGATCGGCCAGCTGCCCAAAGAAAACCCGACGGAAGCAGACAGGGCCAAGTTCGTCCGCTGCATTGCCATCAAGGAGCAGCACGCCGAGATCGTCAAGCGCGAGATCCAGGTTATCTGGAGCGACTACTTCAAGCCCGAGCATGTCGAGCGCTACCCGGACCTCCACGACCGGACTTGGAAGATCCTCAAGCTGGCCGGCAAGAACAAACAGAACATCGATGCCCAAGCGGCGGCCGAGCTTGAAGCCTCGGTCAAGGAGTTCGCCGACATCTTCTGGTCGACCAAGAAGTAGTGGCCGTTCGGCCCGCAGGGGCTAAGGACGAGGAAGACGCCGGAGGCCGCACCTCCGGCGCTTCTGTGCCGGACCGGCCGGGGCCGTCCGAGAGTCGGTGGCGACGCGCGCGCTATGGCGTGTGGCGTGTTGCCGTGGCCGAGGAGAGCATGGCCCCTGCATTGGCCCCCGGCGACTGGCTGCTGCTGGATCCAACGACCCGAACCTGGCCACGCCGCGGCAGTGTCGTCGTGTTTCGTGAGCCGGGCAGCAACATTCTGGTCATCAAGCGAGTGGCAGCTGGGCCCAGGGATCGGGTCCGGATCCCGGCCGGAATCCTGCACCTCGCCCCGGACGAGGCCTGGCTGCTCGGCGACAACGCCGCGGCAGCCATCGATTCGCGCCGCTACGGCCCGGTCACGCTAGACGCGCTGGTTGGCCGCGTCTGGTTCCGCTACGCGCCGACCGGGCGGATCGGGCCGATGCCGGGCCGCCCCGCCGTCACACCCGGCCGATAAGCTCGCGGGCAATCAGTTCGACCATGGCGTGATCGCGCGGCAGCATGTCCTGGAGCATGATCCGATCCACGCCCGCCGCGGCGAACCGAGCGGCCGCGGCCCGAGCCTGATCGGGCAGCCCGACGATCCAGCGCGGCCGATGCTCATCCAGCCAGGCCGCCGCGTTTGTGCCCGCTTCTCCGACCATCGCCAGCAGATCTTGCACTCGGCGCTCCAACTCGGCCTGGTCGGCCCCGACGAGAAAGCCGACCATCACGGACTTGCGCATCGTTGCCGGATCACGGCCGATCTTGCGACACTCGGCGTCCAGTAGGGCGAACTTCTCGACGCACTGGTCCGGGTCGGCACTCGACATGTTGTACTCGTCGGCGTAGCGGGCGGCCACGCGCAGCGATCTGGGTCTGCCTTCGCCACCGACGATGATCGGAGGATGCGGCTGCTGGACCGGCTTGGGGTGAAACGAGGCGTCCTTGATCGAGACTTGCTTGCCCTCGAACGACCAACCGTCCGGCTGCTCCCACAGCCCGTGCAGAATGGCCAGCTCGTCCTCCATCAGGTCCGCGCGCTCACCGATCTCCGGAAAGTGGAGGCCCAGCTGTCTATGCTCGGGCTCGTTCCAGGCCGCCCCGACGCCGACATCGACCCGGCCGCCGCTCATCTCGTCAACGGTCGTAACGACTTTCGCAAAAGATCCCGGATGCCGGAACGTTACCGGCGACACGAGCGTGCCCAGGCGAATGGTCGTCGTCTCACGCGCGAGGCCGGCCAGGACGGCCCAGGCGTCGGTCGCGGGTTTGCCGGACGGGCCGGGGAAGCTGCGGTAGTGGTCTGACCTGAAGAACGCCTCAAACCCGAGCCGTTCGGCTAGCAGCGCTAGCTCGAGCTGTTCGACATAGCTGAGCCCTTGCTGGGGCTCGGTCATGAGCGCAAAACGCATCGGCGTCCTCCGGGCGGCCAGTTGGCCACAGGATGCAAAGCCTGAGTAGTTTCACCAATTGTGATCATGCATCTGGATCGACGTGCGCGCATAGTTACTGCAGGAACTTTCGTGGGGGACTAGACTTTCTGAGTTCTCGTCGGTTAGGGGCCGATGGGGTCCCATCGACTTCTCGTCGTTCTGTTGCATATACCTAGGCGGGCCGGCCCCCCCTCACCGGCCCGCCTTCCTTTTTTGGGGCTCGCACGCGGCAGCGGCACCGCCGATCGGCATTCCCGCTGACACCTGCGGCATACTCTAGTCATGCCCAACGCGTTGACTCCCCCGGATCCGCCACTCAGCGACGGCTTCGTCACCCTCCGGCCCTTGCGCGCAGCTGATGCCCCAGCCATCGCGGCCGCATGCCAGGACCCTGAGATCCAACGCCGGATCCCGATCATCCCCGTGCCCTACACCGAGGCCGACGCCCGTCGCTTCATCCTCATGACACTCCAGGCCTGGCACGACGGCAGCAGCTACGAGTTCGCCATCGCGGATGCGGCGACCGACGACTACATCGGCTCGATCGGGATCCACCTCGGCCCCAACCCTCGACGCCACGCCGTCGGCTACCTCGTGGCCCCGGAGGCCCGCGGGCGGGGCATGGCGGTCAGGGCCCTGCAGCTCATAACGCGCTGGGGTTTCGCAGAATTGGGGATCGAGCGTCTCGCGCTGTGGACTCTCCCAGGCAACGTCGCCTCTCAGAAAGTAGCCGCAAAGGCAGGCTTCCGCTTCGAGGCGCTGACCCGAAACTGGGAAGCGGATCGCGACGACCGACCGATTGATGCCGTCATGTTCTCCATGACGCCCGACGATCTGGCCGATGCGGAGGCGGCGGCGGCAGAGGCCCAGGCCGAGGCGAGGGGCGGGCTAACGTCGTCTGCTCCGAGTGTCGCCGATGTGCCGCGCGAGCTTCATGCCGCCGGAACTCGAGTGGCGCCGTTCGTAGAGATAGCCGCCATCGCCAACCTCGCGCCGGGATCGATGCGCCGGGTGACCTTGGCGGGTCTGGATCTGCTGGTTGTCTGGACGAACCAGGGGATCGTGGTCACAGACGACCGCTGCCCGCACATGGCGGCGCCACTCAGCGTGGGGGAGCTGGCGGGATGTGTGGTCTCATGTCCGCTGCACGAGGGGCGCTTCGATCTCGTGACCGGAGAGACGGTCCAGATGCCGACGACCGGCGGGCTCGACGCGGACGGCAACTACCACGCATCGTGGTCACCCTCTGGGTCGGCGCCCAAGCCGGAGCCACCGAGCAAGAAGCTCGAAGCGCGGCGCCTGACCAGGGTCACTCGCCTGCGTTACTACCCAGCCCGCATCCGAGACGGCCGCCTGGAGGCCCAGCTACCGATCCTGCCCGAGTAGCAAATGCCGCGCCTGGGACTCGACACGCGCCGCTAATCAACTGCGGCGGCCCATCAGACTAAGCGCGCACCGGCGGGCCTTCGGCCGCCCGGGCTGCCTTTTCATCCTCCGTGGCTCTGGCCGTGTAAGCCGCGGTGAGCAACGCGCAGGCCTCTTGCATATCGTCTGTGACCTGGATCAGATCCAGGTCCTCAAGCGCGACCGCGCCGTGACCGACGGCCGACTTGCGAATCCAGTCGAGTAGGCCGGACCAGTATTCCTTGCCGACCAGGACAACCGGGAAGTGGCGTATCTTGCCGGTCTGGATTAGCGTCAGCGACTCGAACAGCTCGTCCAGCGTGCCAAAGCCGCCGGGGAAGATGGCAAATCCGTCGGCGTACTTCACGAACATCGTCTTGCGAGCAAAGAAGTATCGAAACTCCACGCCGAGGTCGACGTACGCATTGACCGACTGCTCGTGCGGCAGCTCGACATTGCAGCCGATCGAAAGCCCGCCGGCCTCGTGACAGCCGCGATTGGCGGCCTCCATGATGCCCGGGCCGCCGCCCGTAATTACGGCGAAGCCTTCCTTGGCCAGAAGACCCGCCAGCTCCCGGGCCTTGGCGTAATAGGGATCGCCTTCGTTGAGTCGGGCCGATCCAAAGATCGTGACCGCTTTTCCCACAGCCCCCAGGGCATCGAACCCCTCCACGAACTCGGCCAGGATGCGCAGCGCTCGCCAGGGGTCGGAGTCCAGGAAGGCCGGCCGGGCGCTCGATGCCAGAAGCCGTTCGTCCTCCGTTCGGGCGTGAACAGTCAGCATCTCGGATGCCTTGGGGCGGTAGGTCACCCGACCGCTGCGACGCCGCTCGTGGCTGTCGCCATTAAGGCCAGCGCGAGCTGGCTCAGTGCCGTCGATGCGTGCGGGGGCGGCGCTGGTCACCCGAGGGGGCGACTGGGTGGTCTCGGGCTCGACGGCCGGCTGGCCCTTCGCCTTCAACGGCTTCGAGCCGTCCTTGCCCTTGTGTTGTGAATGAGGCATTCAAAACTCCTGAGTCGTGCCGTCAGAGGATGCCACGAAGGAGACCTCACTGTTGGGAAGACTGAGCAGGACTGGGTTGACGCCCTAGCCGGTTACCTCAACGCGATTCGAGAAGAGCGCGGCGATGAAAAGTGATCCTACGAGCCACAGCGCCACCAGAACGAGCGCCTGGTCGGCCGGCAGCGAGGCGACAGCTCCACCGCCACTGCCGAACCCCCCACCCGATCCCGTAGACACTGCCGCATTGGCCACGCTGAAAGGCATGTACTTGACGATGTCGGGCAGGAAGAAGCTGGCGAAGCTCTCGCCGAAGTAAAAGGCGATGCCGACGCCGATGCCGGCCAGCTGACTGCGCGCCAGAGTGGCAATCGCGAACCCGAGGGCCGCCTCCTCAGCGACCGCAAACCAGCCCGTGAGGAGCCGCTCCGGCAGGTGACCGAGCGTCGCCGCGTCGCCCAGCCCGCTTGTCGAAACGTTGGCCAAATGAGCCCCGACGATGGCCGCAACAATGGCGATCCCGAAGGCGATGACAAGCCCAACCGCGATCATCATCGATATCGAGGCGAACGTGACGAGCAGGTAGCGCACACGGCTCTCACCGCGAGCCACAGCCGACTTCAGCGTTCCCCAGCTCCACTCGGAGCCGGCGATCGCCGCCCCGTAGATCATTGCGAACAGGCCGCCGAGGCCAATGATGAACCCCAGCATGTGGTCGTAGGCGCCGGGGAACGTGACCAGCAGCTTGGCCTCCGCGCCACGTTCGCTTTGACCGGCGCCGCCGCCCATGTTGCTGTTTGCCGTGGCGCCAACCGCAAGAACGATCAGCACCAGTAATCCGATGAGCAGCCCGAAGGTCACGAAGGTCGCCGGTCGGCGACTGAGCTTTCTAAGGCCCGAGACGAACAGCCTCATGCCGCGGTCCCCTTTCCGGCGGAGGCGCCGCCATCCTGCCCGCCGTTGGTGCCACTCAGGCCGACGAAGGTTCCCTCGCCATTCGAGCGTCCGTTACCGCCCGTCAGCTCCAAGAAGAGCATCTCCAGGTCGGTGCCCGACTCAAGACCTGAGGCGTATATGCCCGCGCCCGCCAGCGTCTGGTTGACGTCCTCTGCCCTCTCGGCCGCGATGTGAACCGAGAGCCAGCCCTCGTCGCGGTCCGTTTCGGTGAGCCGTTCGGCCGCGGCGAGGGACGCCAGACTCTTGATCGCCTCGTCCATGAGATTCGGCCGGACGCGGACCTTGACGACTCCCTCCATCGACAGCAGCTCCTTGAGCGGGCCCTCACGGACCAGCTTTCCCGCGGCGATGATGCCCACTACGTCGGCCATGACCTGGACCTCGGCCAAAAGGTGGCTCGAGATGAAGACCGTCTTGCCCTGGGCTGCGAGTGCCTTGAGGGTGTCGCGCATGGCGACAATGCCGGCCGGGTCGAGACCGTTCGCCGGTTCGTCGAGCAGCAGCAGCTTCGGATCGCTGAGCAGAGCCGCGGCGATGCCGAGCCGCTGCTTCATGCCGAGCGAGTAGCCCTGGACCTTGTCGTTGGCGCGATCGGCCAGGCCGACGAGGTCGAGCAACTCCTCGATACGTTTCTGGGGCACCGGAGCGCCGGACGCAGCCAGCTCACGGAGGTTTGCGCGGCCGGACAGGTATGGGTAGAAGGTCGGCGATTCGACAAGCGCCCCCACGTCGAACAGACGGCGCCTGTCCCCGCGCTTGAAGGGCTTGCCGAGCAGCTCGACCGTTCCGCCATCGGAGTGGATCAGCCCTGTCAGGACTCGCATCGTCGTCGTCTTGCCGGCGCCGTTCGGGCCCAGGAAGCCGTACACGACGCCGGTCGGGACCGACAGGTCCAGGCCGTCAAGCGCGAGCCTCGAGCCATAACTCTTGCGCAAGCCACGAGTCGCCAGAGCGAGGCCGTCCGTGCCGCTCATGCCGGCCCTGTGCCGGTGTTGTGTGCCGAGCCTGTGGTTGGCTTTCCGGAATTCACGTGAGTTCCTCCTTTCGTCGAAGCCGACGATGGCCTTGAGGCCGACAAGCGCTCGGCCATAAGTTGAAGCAACAGATCGAACTGGGCCATCTCCTCTCGTGTGAGGACCGCAAATACCTGACGCATCCCCTCCCGCCTGGCACCTGCTATCTCGGCCAGCAGGCGAACGCCGTCGTCGCTGAGCTGGCAGTCAACGACGCGCCGGTCGTCTGCGCGGTGGCTGCGGAGGGCGAGTCCACGCCGCTCCACGCGATCGACAAACTCGGACGCGGTGGCGTCAGTCACGCCCAGCATGGCGGCAAGTTGGCCGATTGAGAGAGGCCCGGACTGGCCAAGCGTGAACAGGAGCCGCAGCTGACCGAACGTCATGTCGTAGTGAGCCCAGCCGGGCGGGCCCTTGGCCGTCAGATCGAACAGGGCCTGAGCATGAGCCTCGATGTCGTCGAACGTGACGGCATGTCCTGATGTTTCGGGCATGCCCATATCTTATGGAATAACCCTGAAGAAGCCCTGAATGCGGCCGGTTAGGCCCGTTTGGATCGAGCCGGGGCGGCGCGGCTACTTGGACGGGCCGGCCAGCCAGCTCTTCCAGGTTGCGTCTGCGGGCCCGGCCGTGAAAGCGTTGCCGAAACGGACAAGCGGCAGTCGCAGCAGCCCGTTGTCGGCCAGCAGCCGCTCCGCAATCTCGACGTCGTCCAGGCGCATGTAGCCCAAACCCAGGTCCTTGTACTGACGCCCCTCAGTGTCGAGCAGCGCGGCCGCGCCCAGCCGTTCCACGAACCGGCGCAACTCCCCGAGCGCGATGGGCTTGCGCCTCAGGTCCACGAACGTTACGTCTACGCGGCGCTCCTTGAAGAAGCGGAGGGCGGCCTGTGTCGGTCGCGAATCGGCGAGCCCGAACATCTGAACAGTTGGACCGGCTAATGCTGGCATGCGCGTAGGGTAGCGAAGGCGCCGTCCAGGTACCATCCACGCAGGAGGTGCCGCGTGATCTGGTTCACAGTTGAGTTGAGCGACAAGCCTGGGTCCCTGGCAAAGATGGCCGCCGCGCTCGGTGATCGCGGCATCAATATCAGCGCAATCGTGGGCATCGCCGAGGACACGGATGGCGCGTTGATGCTGGCCACGAGCGACTCGGAGGGGACGCGCAAGGCATTCGCCGACCTTGGCCTCGCTTTCGAGGAACACGACGCGGAGGAGGGCCTGGAGATCGGCGTCCATCCGCGCGTGGCCCAGGGTCTCGCGGATCGCGGTCTGGGCCTGGGCTGACGATGTCTCGATCGGACCCCACCGCCCCCACAGCCGCCGTCCGGCTCGACTATTTCGACCGGCCAGAAGCCCTCGCCGAGATCATCGCCCAGGTCGCGGCGAACGGCGGGACCCTTCGAACCCTCAGCACGGTCCGGCGCTGGACGGACGAGTCGGATGGCGCCATGGTCGAAGTCGAGCTGGAAGTCGAGGGCCTGGCCGAAGAGCAGGTCACCGGTATTCTCGATCGACTCCCAACCGTCCGCGGCTGCCGTCTTACCAGGTCACTCGACAAGGTCTTCGGCAAGCGGCTGATCGTCATCGGCGGCGGGGCTCAAATCGCCCAGGCCGTGCTGGGCGCCGTCAGTGAGGCCGACCGCCACAACATCCGCGGCGAGAAGATCTCCGTCGACACCATTCCTCTCGTCGGCGAGGCGAACCTGGCGGCGGCCGTCCGCGCCGTGGCCGACCTCGACCGGGCCCGTGCCCTGCTGCTGGCCGGTTCGATCATGGGCGGCGATATCACCAGGGCCGTCGTTGAGATCCAGAAACTCGGCATCCCGGTGATTTCTCTGAACATGGCGGGCACGGTTACCGACGTCGCTGATCTCGTAGTGACGGATCCGGTCCAGGCCGGCACGATGGCCGTGATGGGCATCGCCGACACGGCCAAGTTCGACTTCGCCCGACAGAAGGGCCGGCGCTACTAGTGCGCATCGCAACCTGGAACGTCAACTCCCTCAAGGCCCGCATGGAGCGGGTCGAGGAGTGGCTCGCCCAGCAGGCGCCGGACGTTCTGCTCATGCAAGAGACGAAGTTCGCCGACGAAGCCGCGCCGATGATGCCCTTCAGCATGGCCGGCTACGACCTGCTCCACCACGGCGAAGGGCGCTGGAACGGCGTCGCCATCGCGAGCCGGGTGGGGATCTCGGACGTGGTCACCAACTTCGGCGACGGGCCGGTGCGCCGCTCGCCCGGCGCGGACGCGATCGCCGGGGCCCTGGAGGCCGAGGCGTCGGAGGCTTCGGCAGACGAAGCCCGGATGGTCTCGGCGGTCTGCGGCGGCGTTCGCGTCGTCAGCATCTACGCCCCGAACGGTCGGGCGCTTGACACGCCGTTCTATCGAGCCAAGCTGGCCTGGTTCGACCGCCTGAACCGCTGGCTGCGCGAGACGCAGGACCCGGCCCAGCCGCTCGTGATCGGCGGCGACTTCAACGTTGCGCCCGAGGATGCGGACGTCTACGACATGGCCTATTTCGCCGGCGCCACGCACGTCTCAGCGCCCGAACGGGATGCCGTCAAAGCCCTCCGCGACTGGGGCCTCGTGGACGCCTACCGGCTCCACCACCCTGAGCCGGGCAAGTTTTCCTGGTGGGATTACCGCGCCGGCAACTTCCACAAGGGCCTCGGCATGCGCATCGACCATCTCTACGTGTCCGCGTCCGTGGCCGCCCGCTGCACCGGCGCCGAAATAGATCGCGACGCCCGCAAGGGCACGTTGCCCTCAGACCACGCTCCGGTCTACATCGACCTGGCGGACTGAAGCCGGGCTTTCTAGGGGGCGACCACCGAGGCGGCGGCCGAGGCGGTCGGCAAAGCGGTCGGTGAGGGCGGCGGCTGTGTCAGCTGGCCCGGCTGGGGGATGTTGAGGTAGGTATTGATCCGAACGGCGAGGCTGGCGGGAATCTGCGGGTTGGCCAGCAGGAGTTCCCACATTTTCAGGTGGAACCTCCCCGCGATCCTGCTCACGGAATCGTTGGCTTGGACCTTGTACTGCTGGTAACTCGCGAACGGAGTCGGCGGGCCTGCATCGCCGACCGACTGGGATGGCGTGGCGCTCTGCAATGGCGGGTTCGAGACGATCGCACTTGGCGAAGGCGAACCCGAGGCAGGCGGGCCGTTGCCTTTTCGGCCGGTCAGGGCCGGAAGGATTAGGACCGCGCCCAGGATCAGGGCCACTCCCATTGCGGCGAAGAGAAGGGGCTTCATGGTCTGCCTCTTCTCCTGGCCACGCAGCCGCGGAAAATTGTACGGACTCGGCGCTTTCTCCCAGGAGGGATGGCTGGGGACGTTGCGGTTCAATGCGCCGGGCGGCACCTTAAGCGGGGCCAGAGGTGCGGTCGGAGGCTGCCAGGCATCCGCCCCTGTTCGTGGCCGCGACGGCAATTCAGCGCGACGGAAATTCTCCTGGGAGTCCGGGGCAACCGGAGGCTCGGAATCGACCGGTTCGCCAGCTGGCTCGCGCCTGAACGCGGGCTCGATCTCGTCGTCTCGATTCACGGTTCATCCTCGTCGTGCAGGCACCGCCCCAGGGTCCCGAGCCGTGGTAACGCGTCGCCTGGTTCTTCGCTGGGACCGATCCCAGAGGCAAAGCCGACCCGCCGCTAAGGGTAGATCGGCTCGGCAGACAAGGTACAGGATGCCACGTTGACGCTCTGGCAGCCTATCTGCAGCGGGCGAGCCCATCAAACGCCCGCGCGCCGACCTCGGCAGAACCAGCCCGACCCTTCGCCGCACTACTTCCCAACCACGATCAGCGCGGCGGTCAAGGCCCGAAATGACTCGAAACACGAGCCGCCGACCGGCCGGCAGAACCGCGCCGTAAACGTCGCAATTCGCGCGCAGTCAAACCGACGTCGTGTCAGTATGCGCGAATGGAAATACGCTTCCTCGGCGCCGCCAATACCGTCACCGGATCCCAGTACCTGCTCATCACCGAGCGGGCCAAGATTCTCATCGACTGCGGCATGTTTCAGGGTGGGCCGCATGAAGAGATGCGCAACCGAGTTCCCCTCGCCTACGACCCCACCAGCCTGGACGCGATAATCCTGACCCACGCCCATCTGGACCACTGCGGCCTCATCCCCCACATCGTGGCCGAGGGCTTCAACGGCCCCATCTACGCCACCCGGGGCACGATCGAACTGGCCTCACTGGTGCTGCTCGATTCGGGCAAGCTTCAGGAAGAATTCGCCAAGCGCCATCGCCACTGGGCCACCAGGAACCCGGATAAGGCCGCTCGTGAGGACCAGCGCGACGAGGCCGAACTTCTTTCTCAGGAGCAGATCGCAGCCCAGGAGGACGCCTCCACGAGCGGCACGACCGCCGCTGGGATGGCCGTGGGCGTCGGCGCGACCATCACTCACCACGTCGGCGAGCTGACGCCGGACGGCCACGTCATCGCCTCAGGCATGGACGAACTGGCCCTTCACGACGAGCAAGGCCTCGGTCCGAGGATGGGATACCAGCCCGTTGTCCACCAAGGCGGCAACGTCACGGCTGCCCCCGGGGCCCCTGCCGGCGCCGAACTCAACCTCGGCGAACCGGTCTACGACCTGGCCCAGGCACAGATTTCGCTGACGCATTTCCGCGCCACGGACTACGAGAAGCCGCTCGACGTCGCCCCCGGCATCACCGCCGTCTTCCACGATGCCGGCCACATCCTCGGCTCATCGATAGTGGAGGTCCGAGTCGCCGCCCAGAAGGACGTCCCGGCCCGAACACTCATCTTCTCGGGCGACCTCGGACGAGCCGGCGCCCCGATCCTGCGCGACCCGGCCATCATCTCCGCGGCCGACTACGTCTTGATCGAGTCCACCTATGGCGGCCGCCAGCACGAGCCGGAGGGGGAATCATTGACGGCGCTCGCAAAGGCCGTCAATGACGTCATCGCCACGCAGGGCGTCCTGCTCATTCCCTCGTTCGCGATCGGCCGAACCCAGGAGGTCGTCTGGGCCCTCCAGAATCTCCTCGACGCCGGGCGCATTCCGAAGATCAAGCTCTACCTCGATTCGCCGATGGCCTCGAAGGCTTCGACGATCTACCGCGAACACACCGACTACTACGACGCCGAAACGGCAGCGCTGCTCAACCGTGGCGAAGGCCCGATCGACTTCCCGGGTCAGCAGGAGACTCCCGGTGGCGCGCAATCCGAGGCCATCGAGCGATCCCGACGGCCGTACGTTCTGGTCGCCTCAAACGGCATGCTCACCGGCGGCCGCGTCCTGAATCACCTCCGTTCGCTCATCGGTGACCCGAGGGCGATGATTCTGTTCGTGGGTTATCAGGGCGAGACGACGCTCGGAGCCCGACTCCAGGCCGGAGCCAAGGTCGCCCGAGTCGACGGTCAGGAATACCAGGTCCGGTGCGCCATTCGGTCGATCACCGGCTTCTCGGCCCACGCCGATGAGCCGGGGCTGCTGTCCTGGCTGGGCAACTTCATAGCGGGCCGAAAGGCCGGCGATCCGGGTGTGCCGCGGCGCGTCTTCATCGTCCACGGCGATCCGGACGCGCAGATCGCGCTCGAGCCCAAGATCCAGGCCCTGGGCCTACCGACCATGGCCCCGCACTGGCACCAGCACGTCACTTTGGATTAAGCCTGACGCCCGAGCCGCTACCCCTTGGCCGCGGCCGTGCCCGTACTCCCGGGCGCATGGAGCGGCACGCCGGCCGCACAAGCCGGACACGTGTCAGGGCCGGGCTCATACGTGGGCAGCTGGAGTTGCCACAAAGGCCGGAGCGGGTAGCTGCGGCCCGTCTTGGGTGAGCTGAGCGAGGCGAGGCCGCCGGAGCGATCGGCCAGGACGGCGCACGTGACGATTTCGCCGCCAAACTCCTCCACGGCCGGCAACATCGCCAGCAGCGACCCGCCTGTGGTCAGGATGTCGTCCACGAGCAGAACGCGCTCACCCGGGGCGATGGTGAAGCCGCGTCGGAACTCGCGCCTCGAGGTCCCGTCCGGATCCTTAACCTCTTCTGCGAAGATGCTCCGCACGCCGAGCTGGCGGGCAGTCTCGAAGGCAAGAACGACGCCACCGGTAGTCGGGCCGGCCACGAGGTCGACGAGCGGCGTGCCGTCCGGTGCCCGATGTCGCGCCGCCCAGAAGGCGCATAACTCGCTCGTGGCGGCCGGGTCCTGCAATACCAGGAACTTCTCGAGGTAGCGCTCGGAGTGCTTGCCGCTCTTGAGCAGGAAGTGGCCTTCCTTGAGCGCCCCGGACTTGCGGAATAGGTCCTCGGTCCGCGAGGCGATCGCTCGCGCGGCAGCCAGTTCGATCTCGGATCGAATCGTCGTCATCGTCGGCTCTGCCCGCTGGTCACGGTCGATACTCCGCACCCTTGGCCGACGGCGCCCCGGGCCGCACCGGCAGTGCGGTGCCGATCAGCGGCCTGTAGGAGGTGAGGCCGCGGCGCAGGCATTCCGCCCGCAGTTCGTCACCGAGTCGGACCGGCAGCTCCGGGTCGGCGAAGATCGCCGTGCCCACCTGGACGGCGACCGCGCCACAGGCCAGGAAGTCCAGCACGTCATCCAGGCACGTGACGCCGCCGATGGCCACGATCGGGATCGACACGACCTGCGCCACCTCATAGACGATGCGCAGAGCCACGGGCTTGATGGCCGGCCCGGACAGGCCGCCGTATGTGTTGCCGAGGAACGCCCGCGTCCGATCGGCCGAGACGGCCAGGCCCGAGAGCGTGTTGATCGCGCAGATCGCGTCGGCGCCCGCTTCTTCGATCGCTTTGGCGATGGGCCGGACATCCGACACGTTGGGTGAGAGCTTGACCAGCAGCGGAAGTTCCGTGGCGCGCCGAACGGCCGCGGTTACGGCTCCGGCGGCGTCCCGGTCGATGGCGAACTGCAGCCCGCCCTTGCCGACATTCGGGCAGCTGATGTTGAGTTCAATCCCGGCCACACCCGGCACGCCATCGAGCCTGCGGGCGACCTCGACGTAATCCTCGATCGACTCGCCGGCAATGTTGACGATGACCGGCACCTGCCAGCCCTGCCAGATCGGGCCGTATTTCGCGATGACCGCGGATACGCCGGGGTTCTGCAGGCCGATGGAGTTGAGCATCCCGCCCGGCGTTTCGGTCACGCGCGGAGGCAAATTGCCGGCCCGTGGCCGCAGCGTCGTGCCCTTGCAGCAGATCGCGCCGAGGCGCTGGACGTCCACGACCTCGCCGTACTCTACGCCGTAACCGAACGTGCCCGAGGCGACGAGGATGGGGTTCGACAGGAGTAGACCGCGCTGCGGGGCGATGTCTATCGAGAGATCGATGCGATCGAGCGCCTCGCGTTCGGACATCGTCGGCCTGGCCACGACGGACACCCCCAGGTCCGCCACGGCCGCCGATCCAGTTTCCACGCGGGGTCGAGCTACGCCGACCGACCGGACGGCGCCGGCCCGGGCCTTCACGAGATTGACTCCCAGGCGATCTCATCTGCCGCGAAAACCGGGCCTTCGCGGCAGACTCGCTGCGGGCCATCGACACCGATGACGGTGCAGCCCAGGCAGGCTCCAACGGCGCAACCCATGTTCTGTTCCATCGAAACCTGGAGGAAGGACTTGCGGCGAGCGGCAGCGGAACCAAGCGGATCCGCTCGACCGCCACGTTTGCGGCCTAGCTTCGCTACCCCCAGCCGATCGCGCCGAGCGGCGGCCAGCGCCGCTAGTCGCTTAAGCATTGGGTGTGGCCCGCAGGCGAAGGCCTGGTCCGCCCAGGCCTCGTAATCGAGCACGAGTTCCGTCACGTAACCGTGGTGGCCCAGCGAGCCATCGTCCGTGGCCACGATGTACTCGACCTCGTCCGGCAGAAGGCTCGACGGGTAGACATGACTCGCGCTGAGTGCTCCGAAGAGGAGCGTCACCTTCCGGCCGCCCCGGACCGCCTCATCGGCGAGCATCCGGACCCCGGCCATGCCCAACCCGCCGGCCACCAGGAGCAGGTTGTGGCTCCGCGGGTCCACCTCGAATGGCCGTCCCAGCGGGCCGAGCATGTCGATCCGTTCGCCTTCGCGGACGCGCGTCAACCACTCAGTCCCGCGCCCGACGGTGCGGAAGTGGAGAGTCACGATGCCAGTCGCCGGGTCGGCGGTGTTGATCGAGAACGGGCGTCGCAGAACGAGCCCCGAATAGTCGCCTGTTCTGACGTGGACGAACTGGCCGGCCCGAGATCCGGTGGCAAGCTCCGGCGCATGGAACGACTGGATCCACTGACCAGGCAGGATCTGCCTGCTCTCGACCAGCTCCGCGGCGACGAGGCGCATCGTCACCGGCGGTCGTGGCCCTCCTCGCCCTTGTTATCGTCGACGTCCTCGACGTCTTCGACATCTTCCACGTCCTCGACGTCTTCCTTGCCTTCTTCGGCCGCGTGGCTTCCCTCGGCCTCCCCGGCTTCACCATCGGGCCCGCCCAGGCTCGGGAAGGCCTCGGCCAGAGAATCCGCCAGGTCGCCGAAGACATCGGTCGGGTCGTAGAACTCCACGATGTCGTCCGGACCGTCGAGCTTGCGCCAGGTTCCGGACTCGGCCTCGTCCTCGGGCACGACCTCAGCCGCAAACGTACCGGAGGCGCGGAGCGTCAGTCGCTCGTCGACGTCATCGATGATGATTAAGTCGCCCAGGACGGAGGTAAGTGACGCGGCTGCCGTCTCGAACTGCTCGAGGAGGTGAGCCTCGGTCTGCTGACTGCGCTCCTGGAAGGCGAGGGCCAGATCGTACAGACGAGCTGCGGCTTCTTCCTCGCCGTCGGGAGCCTCGTCGTACTCTTGGGCGGCCGCCCAGTCATCAGCAGCTGCGGCGTAGGGGTTCTCGCCATCGACGCCGATCTCGTTTCCGGGCGCGACATCGGTCGTCTCGGCCAGACCGCCCTCAGCCCCCGGCTCCTCATCCGCTCCGGCGTCGGCCTTGGCATCGGAGAAGGCGGCGAAGATATCCGCCGGGTTGTACAGCTCGACCAGTTCCGACGGGTTCTCGATGACCTCGGTCTCGCTGACCCACTTGCCGGTCGCCTCGTCGAGATAGCGGCTGCGGCTGCGGAAACTCAGGTCCGCGGCCACGGCCAGGTAGTCCACCTCATCGTCGATCAGCACCAGCCCACCTAGATCGGAGATCCGATCCGAGTTGGCGTCGAGGAACTTACGCAGCTGTGCTGAGGCTTGAACCAGGAAATCGGATCGCTCCAGGGCGGCGTCCGCCGCGAGTTCGCCGAGCTGGTCATTGCGGCTCGTATCCATCGCTTTGGCCTCCTAACCCTTGAACTTGAGATCCGGGCCGATTCGCTCCCGGAGGAACATCGAGTGGTGGCGTTCGAACATCCACTCCCCGGCGCGGTGACCCAGGGCGCGGGCGGCTTCGTCTTTTTCGAGCTTGTCCAGCGTGGCGTAGTCCGGCAGGTCGAGCAGAATCACGTTGTCGAAATCCCAGCCGTGGGCCACGTTGAACCAGCCCACGAACTTGATCCCGAACTTCTCCTCGTACTCCTTCATCTGCCTCGGCAAGAGCGTCTTCATGAAGAACTTGAAGAACGGATCTCGACCCCGGCGGACGGAGAAGAAGGTGGCTAGAACTGGCACTGGCTCTGCTGTCTCCTGACTCATGGCGGTGGCGGTCGCTCGGCTGGCCGAGGCGCGCCATCGCGCGGCACATATTCTCGCACGCCGAGAGGTAGGACCGAAACCCGGGGCGTCAAGGCCGAGCCGACTACTCGGGAGTGCCGCTACTCGGCGTCGCTCAGCAGCGGATCCTCGTAGGCCAGGCGGCCGGCCGCGATCGTCAGGAGCACGCGGCCGGGCAACTCGCGGCCCAGGAGCGGTGAGTTCTTGCCCTTGGAGATCAGTGTCTGCGGGGTGACCTTCCAGGTGTCTCCACGGTCAAAAACCACGAGGTTCGCTGGCGCGCCCTCGGTCAGGCCACGAGGGCAAGCGGCCGGAATGCCCGCAGTGCCGAGTGCGGCGGCCACGACGCTCGCGGGTCCGGTGGTCAAAGCCGCGATGGCGCGGGCCAGGGGCAGCTTGCCGGCATCGACAAGCGCGAGGAGCACCCCCAGCGCCGTCTCGATGCCGCTGATGCCGTTAGCGGCCCGCCCGAACTCAACTTCCTTGTCCACGACCGTGTGGGGGGCGTGGTCCGTGGCCACGGCGTCGGCCGTGCCGTCGAGCAAAGCGGCCAGGCAGGCCGCCGCGTCGGTTGCGCTCGCAAGCGGAGGGTTCACGCGCAGCGACGTGTTGTACGGCCAGGCCGTCAGGGCCGCGTCGGCCCAGGGATCCCGCGGCGTGCCATCGGCGGCCAGCGCCTCCCAGGCCCAACGCCGCGCGCCGGCGATCCACTCGTCGGTGAGGGCGAGGTGGTGCGGTGTCACGTCGCAGGTGACGGGCAGGCCGGCGGCCTTCGCCCGGCGGACCAGGTCCAGTGCCGCGGCCGTGGAGATGTGCGTCAGGTGGAGGCGCGCCCGAGGCTCGTCGCGAAGGGCATCGGCGAGAATCGCCAGATCGCGCGAAACGGCGTTGACTTCAGCTGCGGCAGGCCAGCCGGCCAGGCCCATGACCGATGCCACGTAGCCCTCATGCGCTTCCGCCCCTGCTGTCAACTCCGCGTCTTCAGCGTGGTCCACCACCGGCAGCCCGAGCATGCCCGCATAGAGGAGCGCGCTTCGAAGGAGCTTGGGCGTCTTGACCGGCGAACCATCGTCCGAGTAGCCGATCACGCCCTCGTCGGCCAGCTCGCCCATGGCCGAAAGCTGCTCCCCTGTCCGCCCGGCGGATACCGCACCGAAAGCCAGAACCTCGACCGGGGACCCGCCCGCCCGAGCGGCACCCTGAATTCGCGCCAGGACGCCCGGATCGTCGAGGGCAGGCTGGGTGTTGGGCATGACGGCCACGGTGGTGTAGCCACCATGAGCAGCCGCGGCCGAACCCGTGGCCACGGTCTCGGCATCCTCGAAACCCGGCTCGCGGAAATGGGCGTGCAGATCGAAGAAGCCGGGCGCAACCACGACTCCGAGGTCGGTTACGCCGGCGGCCTCGTCACCCTCCAGCCAGACCACCGATTCGAGAACGCCATCAATGACGACGATGTCGCCCGGACCCTCGCGACCGGAAACGGGATCGACCAGCCAGGCCTTATCCAACTCGAGCCGCTCGACTATCCCTCCAACCTTAAGGCCTCTCGGGTGCGCCCGGGCGCCCTCGATGTCGCTCATCGGGCCGGCTCACCGGCGCTTGCTTCGTGCGCTCCCGCCAGGAGGTACAGGAGCGCCATTCGGACCGCGACGCCGTTGGCGACCTGGTCGGTGATCACCGAGCGGCCGCTGATGGCCACGTCCGGCGCAATCTCAACGCCCTCGTTCATGGGCCCAGGGTGCATGACGATCGCTTCAGGCTTGGCGAGGGAGAGGCGCGCCACGTTGAGCTGGAACCTGGCCGCGTATTCGCGCATCGATGGCAGCAGGCCGCCCTGCATGCGTTCGCGCTGGATCCGCAGACCCATGACCACGTCGGCGTCGCGCAGTGCCGCATCGATGTCCGTGGTGACATTGAACCGGCCGTGTCCCGGCACCGCGCCGCCGCTCCAGGCCGTGGCCCAGCGGTCCATGCCGCGTAGAAGCGTGGCCGGGCCGCACAGCCACAGATCCGCGCCGGCGGCGGTCAGCGACCAGATGTTTGACCGCGCCACACGAGAGTGAAGGATGTCGCCCACGATCACGACCTTGCGGCCCCGCAGATCGCCACCGGGCAGGTTTTCGCGCATCGTGTAAAGGTCGAGCAGGGCCTGTGTCGGGTGGGCGTGCCAGCCGTCGCCGCCGTTGAGAACGTGCCCGCCGAAAACCTCGGCCGCCAGATACGGCGCTCCCGAGACGCCGTGGCGCATAACCAGGATCTCCGCGCCGAGAGCCTCGAGCGTCCGGATCGTGTCCACGAGCGACTCGCCCTTGGTGACCGAAGACGTGGCCGTGGAAATGCTGACCACGTCCGCGGAGAGGTTGCGAGCGGCGGTCTCGAACGAGACGCGTGTCCGAGTGGAGGCCTCGTAGAAGAGCGTCGTGACCCGACGGCCGTTCAGAGCCGGAACCTTGCGGATCGGTCGGGCCAGGATGCCCTTCATCTCGTCCGTTGTCCGCATGATCAGCTCGATCTCGGCCCAGGTGAGAACGTCGACATCGATGAGGTGACGGTGATGCCAGGCGCCGGGCCTGGTACCGGTAACGGCCAGCGTGCCGGTCGCCGCCGGGGCCACGGTCGTCATCAGCTGCCCGCCACGGTCGCTTCTGGCGCGCGCACCTGCCGAGTGATCGTGACCTCGTCCTCGCCGTCGACCTCGACGAGACGGACGTGGACGATCTCCTCGCGCGAGGTGGGCACGTTCTTCCCGACGTGATCCGCCCGGATCGGCAGCTCGCGGTGGCCACGGTCGATCAGAACCGCCAGACGAATGGCCCGCGGCCGCCCGAAGTCGATCAGGGCGTCCATGGCGGCCCGAACTGTGCGGCCGGTGTAGAGAACGTCGTCAACAAGAACGACCGTGGCGCCGTTGAGGTCAAACGGCAGGTCCGTGCCCTTGACTATCGGCTGCTGGGCCACGAGCGAGAGGTCGTCGCGGTAGAAGGTGATATCAAGCGCACCGACCGGGAGCCGGACGCCTTCGTGCTCCTCGATGGCCTTGGCCACGCGCTCCGCGAGCGGGACGCCGCGGCGCTGGATGCCGACGAGGGCCAAGCCTTGCGTACCGGCCTGCTTCTCGACGATCTCATGGGAAATCCGAACGATGGCTCGCCGGATTTCGTCCCCCGTCATGATTTGGCGGTCGGTCATCGTTTCTCGCTGGCCAGCAAGGCGCAGTCCTCCTTCCCGGCCTCACGGTGCCGGTCATTAAAGGTCGAGCGAAGAATACAGCGCCGACGCCTCGGCCGCCCGGATTGCGCCGGCCGCGAGCAAGTCAGGCGCGGGCCGCGAGCCAGGCAGAGCCTGACTATGGCGAGCGTGAGCCAAGCAAGCTTGGCCTTAGCTGCCGGGCCGATCCGTGGCCGGGGCGGAAGCCGCGGCCGGCATCACGCCGGACTGCAACTGGCCGGGCAGAGTCGGCACGGGGGTTGAGGCATTCGAAGGCGGTACGGCCGGCACGGACTGCATATAGGTCTTGCCGTCGACGGCTGACGTGTAGACAAGAGTCGAGTCGTCGAATGAGACGGATGAGAGAACCTTTTCGGTAGCCAATCGCGGCTCGTCGAGGTTGGCCAGGCCTGACTTGCTGTCAATCGAGAAGAGGGTGAGCCGGCCGATCTTGACGCTGGCTGGGTTGGCTGCCCATATCGCCACGAACTGACCGGACCGGTCCCACCGCACGATCCATTCGTAGACGGCTCCCCGGCCCGAGGCAACGGGCAGAAGCAGGGGCAAACTTTGCGGAGCCAGGGTCTGCGTCGCGGAAGCAAGCGGGGTGGCTGCCTGGTTGGAGGCGAGGGGGCTTGGAGCTTCTGTCACCGAGAAGCTGGCCTGTGCAGTCGAGGTTGCGGGCGCGCCGAGCGCGCTGGGCGAGGGCGAATCACCTGCTGAGGCAGTAGCCGTTGCCGTTGTGGCGGCGCCGGACGGACCGGCCGTCGGCCCAAACTCGGGCCCGAGGGACGCCGGCTCCAGCTTCAGGTCGGACCAGGCGTCGAAATACAGCTCGCCACTGCCGGGCTGCCACATTCCGGAGACCGGATCGAACTGGACGGTGCCGGCCCAGTAGACCAGGAAGCGGCCCGTGGGATCGACAGCCGGCAGGAGCATGGGTCGGTTGATTCGCAGGCAAGTGGCCGTTGCCGGGTCAAATAGGTACGAAGCCGCTCCAAAGGTGTCGGTGACGCCGGCAGCCGTCGCCGAGGGCGACGCCGAAGGACTGGCCGCGGCCGCGGCGGCCTCGCCCGACTGCCGCGCGGACGAGATCTCGCTGATGAGCACCTGCCCGCCGAACCAGCCGGCGAAGAGAGCGGCGTGGCGGAACGTGACTGGCCGGGCTTGCTCCTGGCCGGACCGCCAGACAAAAACGTCGGGGCCCGTGGTGTGATCGACTGGCCGGGCCGCGAAGGCAACCATGGTGCCGTCGGCGGAGAACTCGGGATCGCGTCCCACGATCTGATACCCGGACAGAATCGCGACCGACCCGCCGGCGGCGGGCGCGATCGTCGGCGTCGGAGCGGCAGAGGCCGCCGGCGCACTCGCTGCAGCGGAGGGCCGCGGCGTGGCGGCTGCGGACTGTGTTGGCGCGACCGTCGGACTGGGCGTGGCGGTGGGCGTGGCGGTGGCTACAACGATCGGCCTCGGCGTAAGCAGATCCAGAACGATGGTCTGCGACTGGGCGCCGAGCGGCATGACAGCGATTTTGTCGGCCGTCCAGACAGCCGCCTGCTTGGCGTCCGGCGCGATCACAGCCAACACGGCCGAGTCGCTGGAGATCGAGCCAAGAGTCTGGCCCGTCTCGCTGCCCACTGTGCAGCCACCGCTGCCGGTCGTGCACTGGGCGACGCCGCCCTTGATCTGGTAGACGCCGTCGCCTGCGGACATCCAGTAGCTCGTGCCGTCCACCACAGCCAGGGGCGCGAGGGGCGTCGCCGAGGCCAGGCTCGCGGAGGCGGCGACAGCGGCAATGCCACCCGGAGCCGTGGCTGCGGGTCCGGGGTTGACTATCGGGCTTTGCGACATCACCGAAACAGCCGTCGCCACCAGCACCAAACCGACAGCGAGTGCCGTGCCAAATACCGGGCGGTGGCTGGCCTGCCGGCCCACGGTCCGGCCGCGAGCGCGCCTGCTGGAGGCGGCGTCGATGACATCAAGTGCAGCGGCCGTGCGGGCCCACAGATCCCGGGGCGGTTCGGGCCTGGCCAGCGACCGCAGCTCGGTGCGGATCTCGCGGTACTCATCAGCGATGGCGCGGCAGTTCGGGCACGAGTTCAGGTGGCCGTCAAACCATTCGGCGTCCTGCGGCTCGAGTTCGACATCGACGACCTCGGCAGCAAGAATCTGGGCACGCTCGTGCGCGAACTCCTCGGCGCGCGGCGGGTTCATCTCGGGGCTCATTGCGGCGTCCCGGTCGTGGTGTCGTCCGTTCGTCGCAGTGTGTCGGCGGCACGAGCGCGCTCAGCGAATGCGGAATCGATTGCCGCCTCGCGATCCTTTTCCTGGCGCTTCTCGTCGGCGAGGGCAACGCGGAGACTCTCGCGAGCGCGGGTCAGAAGGGCGCGCGCGGCAACATGACTGATAGCCAGCGCGTCGGCCAACTCAAGGCCGGTCAAGTCGTTGACCTCGGCCAGGAGGAGGGCCGCTCGCTGGCGCTCCGGTATGCGTGCCAGGGCCCGCGCGAGCGGACCGGAGAGGCGCATCTCCATGGCCAGATGCTCAGCCGAAGGGGCGGCGCCGTGGGTCTCGCCCGTCCACGGTAGAAATCGGACGATACGGCGGCGGCGCATCTCATCGAGAACGATGCGGTGGGCTATCTGGTAAAGCCAGGCTCGGGCCTTGGCCTGGTCTTCGAGGGAGCCCTGGGCCTTGTAGGCCTTGATAAAGGTGTCCTGGGCGAAGTCCGCGGCAACGTCGGCGTCGCGCACCATCCTGTAGATGTACGCGTAGATTTCGCCGTGGTGCAGGGCAAAGAGC
>JAYUDR010000111.1:0-5429 GCA_043739665.1 Chloroflexota bacterium | reverse complement strand
GTAGAAGTCAATGTCGACGAAGGTGCCATCTGCGGCCAAAGGTCCGCCGTAGTACCGGAGGAACGACACGTGCCAGATCGGGCGCCCGTATCTGCCGTTCACATCGACGCCGGCCGTGGCACCGGCAACCTCGTCCGCGGGCGGGTGGATCGCGTGTACGGCGATGCGGATTGCCTCCTCTTTGGAGATGCCACCGGCTGGCGTGGGCGGCGGCGTGTAGGCGGGCGGGCGCGTCGACCCCGGCAGGCCCGTCGCTGTGGGCGTCGTGCCCGGCGATTCCGACGGGGCGAGCGGCGCGCCAACCCACGAACCACCGGAGCTCGTCTGCAGCAGGACCAGATCGCCGAATTGCTCGACACGGGACACGCCATCCATCAGCTTGTGGAAGGTCTTGCCGTTGTCGGAAGACTCCCAGGCCGCGTTCGTGCTCCCGGAGTCTTCCACGACCACGATCCGGTCGGCCGAGACCGCCAGGGAGCCGGACGCCCCCCATCTGGTCGGCAGTTTCGTCCAGACCCGTCCGTCGTTGGAGCGCAGGATGGTGCCGCCCGTCAGACCGGCGAGGCTTCCGTCGGCGAGCCGATACGGCCTATCCGACGAGTATTCACCCTTCGGCAGCGTTGCCGTCACCCAGGTCCGGCCGTCGGCTGAATAGCCGTACACACCGCCTGTCGAAGACTTGCCGGTCTGGGTGAAGAGCCCGCCTGAGGTATCGCCCTCCGCCAGGACGACAACCCTCGGCCCCAGCCCGACGTCGGTCCAGGTGGCTCCGTCCGACGAGCTGTACAGCTGGCTCTGCTCACTGGTTGGAGTCTCGCCCACCAGCGTGAAACCACTCGCGCCGAAGACGACGGCCCGGAAACCGTGTGGGGCGGCGGGCGCCTCCGATGGCCGCCAATGGGCGCCGTCGAGCGAGTACCAGACCCCCTCGGCGGCGCTTACGACGTAGCCGCCGTTCGGACGATGGGCCACCGACGTCGGTGAGAAGAGCGCAACTCCGTTACTCGCGAATATCGCGGGATCGGCCGGAACCTGCCACGACCAACCGTTTGGAGAGGTGCACATGGCGGCGCCGCAGCGACCGAAATAGCCGTTCGGGACGCGGACGATCGTCGAGTTCACGTCCGGCCTGCGATTCAATTCGTGCCAGCGCCACCCGCCGACGACCAACCCCGGCGCTGACGACTGCGGCGCGGGCGACCCGGCCGTGCCAAGCGTGGCGGTTGATGTCGGCGAAACGGTCGCACCCTCGCCAGCTGTCGGCCAGCCGATCGTCGTCAGCTTCGATCCGGAGAAGAGCCCGACGCGATCCCCGAGCGAGAATAGCTGCGTCCCGCTCAGCTGATTCCCGTCCAGCAGGGCGACTTGCTGCCAGCTCGCGCCGTCCGCCGATTCCCACAGAGCCGAAACGTCGGTGCTCGGCACGCGCGCGATCGCCAGGGCATGCTGCCCGACGACGGCCAGCGAGTCCAGGGGCGAACCCGGCCCGGCGGAGGCCCGCCAGGTGACGCCATCAGCTGAGGTAACCATGGTCCCAACCGTCCCGACGCCGACATAAGACCCACTCGCCAGCCGAATGGTCAGAGACAGACCCTCCACCCCATCAGGCAGAGACAGAGCCGTCCAGCTGAGGCCGTCGGCCGACGATACTGGCCGGGCCACGGACGATCCGTTCTCAACGCGCGACCCCACCAGACCGACCGCACCGGCGAGGCGAACCTGGGAAATCCCCGCCGGCAGATCCACCGGAGTCCAGGCCACGCCGTCGGTCGAGATCAGTAATCTGGCGGCAGGCTGACCGCCGTTGTTGGCCATGGCAAGCATCGCGAAGCCGGCCGGCAGTGCCTGGACCTCGGCACGTTGCAGGCCCGGCAGATCGACCGCTACCGCGAACCAGTGGACGCCATCACTCGAGCGCCAAGTACCCGGATCGATGGTCCCCGCCGCCACCCAGCCGGCCGCGCCATGAGTCACCGACCAGCCGGCGAAGCGGCCGCCACCCGCAACGGCCAGCACCGCGGGATCGGGCGGCAGCGTCCAGGCCACACCATCCCGGGAAGTGCAGACAGCAGGGATTCCATTCGCCACGCACTCACCGAGGAAGCCATTGGTGACCGGGGTAACTACGCCCGGAGCGGAATCGCCCACCCGCCGCCAGCCCCAGCCGCCGGTCACGAAGTCGAAGGCCGAGGTCGGCTGGGACGTCTGCTTGGTGGCGCCGGGGCTCCGCGAAACGGCCGAGTCTTGTCGAATCGAAATGAGCGCCGCGCTGCCGGCAACGGCGAGGACGAAGGCCACGGCCACTGCGATCGCCGCAACCCCACGTCGCGGCCGGGGCCGGTCGGCCATCTTCCCGAATCCGAGCCGCCTTGAACCTACCGCGCGCGCTGTTGGCACATTCCGGATGAACTCGTGAAGGCTGGCCGGGGCATTCGGCCGCCATCCGACGACCGAGTGGCGAAGCCGTCGTTCGAGGTCCAAGTCGTCCTTCAGGTCAGGCTTCATGGCTTGATCGCCTCAGTTCCTTGCGCAGGGCCTTGAGCGCGTAGTGCAGCCGCGATTTGACTGTGCCGAGAGGCAGGTCCAGCCGATCCGAAACTTGTTCGAGGGCCAGGTCCTGCCAAAAACGCAGGACGATCACGATCCGGTGATCAGGGTCCAGCCGACCGACCGCCGCGGCCACCTCGTCCTCGACCAGCATCCGGCGGAACGGGTCGGCCGATTCCACGTCTCCGGCGGCCTCCAGATCCACCATCCGCAGTGTGCGGTGGCGGCGCATCCGATCGCGGCAGACGTTGACGACAATCCGGTCGAACCAGGGTCCGAACCGGTCCGGATCGCGAAGACTGGGCCAGTTCCGCCAGGCCTTGATCAGCGCTTCTTGGACGGCGTCCTGTGCTTCATCGGCGTCGCCGAGGAGATATCCCGCAAGTCGGTAGCCGTCGTTGGAGGCGGCCAGGGCCGCGCCCACAAACCCCGCGGATGCACTGTCCATCGCGTCCTGCTGAGTCTCAATCAGCTGCCCCTCCAACGTCGGCGACCTCGATTGCCCGACCACGCCGGCCGGTTCACCTATCTGACGAGTTGACTATCGCAAAAGGTTCACGAGGTCGCCGAAATTCGGCCGCCGAGTTCCTCGCGGAATTTGACTCACCGTCAACAGGATGGGGCCTGCCCCAACCACTTGCCACCTTCCGGCGACGGGCACGCGAGCAACGCGCTTCAGGCAGTTCGAAATGGCGTGTGTTCGGCTCAGGTGCCGTCAAGCACGTCCGATTCAGGCCCCTTTCGGGCCAGCCGACGCGCCCTGCGGCCATCCCCTCGGGCCGCATCCGTGCCCTCGGTCCAACCTGTTGACGCCACGTCAAAAAGAGCGACATCGACCCGTGCCGGCGCCGGCCGGGGGCGCGCGCCGACTGAAACCTACGGGTAGTTCGGGGCTGAGCGGGCGAGCTCGATGTCGTGGGGGTGGCTCTCGAGCTGGCCGGATTGCGTCAACCGGACGAAGCGCGCCTTGAGGCGCAGGTCCGCAATCGATTCGGCGCCGCAGTACGTCATGCCGGCCTTGGTGCCGCCGATGAGCTGGTAGAGGATTCCGGCCAGCGGCCCGGCGACGGCGACGAGCGCCTCTACGCCTTCGGGGACGAGCTTGCGCCGATCCACCTGCGGGTAGCGGTCGCTGCCGGCCGACATGGCTCCGAGCGAACCCATGCCACGGTATTCCTTGACGACGCGACCGCCGACTCTCTCGGCTTCGCCGGGGCTCTCCTCGGCGACCGCGAGCAGCCGGCCCAACATGACCGAATCCGCGCCCGCGGCCAGGGCCTTGACGATGTCGCCCGAGTAGCGGATGCCGCCGTCGCCGACGATCGGGACGTCGTGGGCGTGGGCCACAGCGGCGCACATCATGATTGCCGTCAGCTGCGGGACGCCGACCCCGGCCACGATCCGCGTTGTACAGATGCTGCCCGGGCCGATGCCCACCTTGACGCCATCGGCGCCCGCCTCAATGAGCGCGGCCGTGCCCTCGGGAGTAGCCACGTTCCCGGCCACGAGATCGATCGCGTCGCCGTATGAGTCGCGATATCGGCGCAGCGCCTCGATGACGTTGCGTGTGTGGCCGTGCGCCGTATCCACAACGAGGGCGTCCACTCCGGCACGGACCAGAGCCTCGGCCCGCGCGATTGAGTCGATGCCGACGCCCACGGCAGCCGCAACGCGCAGCCGGCCCCTCGAGTCCAAGCTGGCGAGGGTCGCGTCGGCCGGGATCGCAGCCGCCTTGACGGCCGCGACCTGCTCGGCCTGGTGTTCCGGCGTCTGATTCCGGTGGACCACGCCGATGCCGCCTTCGATGGCCATCGCGATGGCCATGACATCCTCGGTGACGGTGTCCATCGCCGCGCTCACTACCGGCGTATTCAGGGCGATGTGCCGCGAGAAGCGAGTGGCCACGCTCGCGTCACCGGGCAGAATCTCGGAGTATTGGGGAATCAGCAGGACGTCATCGAAGGTCAGACCAAGCAGCGGCTGGCTCAGGAATGCGCCGGCAACCTCGCCCGCACCGGCCTTTCCGATCTGTGTCGTCACGTCGCCTCCATCCTCGCTTGGTCGCTCGCGCGCCGGCGCCTGATTGCACGATAGTTTACGGGACCAAAGGCGCCGAGCGTTCGACCGAACTGCCCCGATGCGTGGACGCCCCGGAAGTGGCCCAAGGCCGCGCCGACGGCCGCGCCGACGGCCGCGCCGACGTCCGCGCCCAAGGCCGCGCCGACAGCGGCGCCGAAACCCGAGCTCATATGCGCTCTGTGGGATGATCTGGCCGTGACGGATCCAGACGGCCACTCCACCTCCGCGGCCTCGCCGCCGAAGCCGGGCGCGGCGCGGCCGGAGACACGCGTGGGGCGGGTAATGGCCGGCTTGTTGGGCCGGTCCCGCGACGTCCAGTCAATCAGCGTGATGCTGCTGTTCGGCTTCGGCCTGCTTTTGGCAGGCCTGGAAGTGGTCCGGATCTCGCCTCAATGGGGTTTCACCTACGGCGGCGCCCTGAACGGCGTGCTGTCTCAACTGGCGGTGACCGGGCCGGCGGCGGTTCTCGTGGCAGTGGCCACGGCCGCAAACGTGCTGGCCGGCGCGGTCTCCGTCCGCTGGCTGGGGGCGCCGGCCTTCCGCAATGTTTCGGACGTGGTGCTGGCTGGGTTTGCCGCGGCCGTCGTTCTGGATACGGCCCTGCTCTTCCTGCTGGGCAGCCTCGGCCTGTTTGGCTGGCCTGAACTCCTGGCCCTGCACGCCGCCGTGGCTGCTTTGTATATAGCCACGCGTCGACGCCGACCGCTCTTTGCTGGACCGGTCCACGTCCGGCGGTCGCAGCCCGCTGCGTGGTGGCTGCTTGTCGTGGCCGTGTGGGCCGGGCCGCTGATCGTGCAACTGGC
>JAYUDR010000110.1:0-2025 GCA_043739665.1 Chloroflexota bacterium | reverse complement strand
ACGCCCGATTGACCGGCCCTACCGTGGATCGCAAGGCGCGCCGGCCAGCGTCCTAGTGCTCGGGCTTGCCTTCCAGCTCGTGGGAGCTGGCGCGCTCGATGCGCAGGTAGCGGCCCGAGTAATAGAGCAGCGGCATGGGCTGCTCCCCGACAGCGTTGGCCGCGTCGACGCGCGCGATGTACAAGTCGTGGTCCCCGGCAGTGTGAACGTCGACGACGGTGCACTCAAGGCTCGCGATCGCGGCCTTCAGTAGCGGCATGCCGGTCGGGCCGGTCAACCAGGCCGCGCCGCACAACTCGCCTCGATCGGGCGCGGCCGGGGGCACGGGCGCAGGTGCGGGGCCGCCGGCGAAGCAGTCGGAGAGAACCTGCTGATCCTCGCCCAGGATGTTGACGGCGTAGCGGCCGGCCGCGCGCAGGGCCGACGTGATGCGACGGCTGCGGTCGAACGCAACGAGAACGAGTGGTGGGCGCAGCGAGACGGAACTGAACGAGTTCACGGTGGTGCCCCAGGGTCGCTCGCCGTCCCAGGTCGTGACGACGGCCACGCCGGTAGCGAAGCGGCGTAGAACCGCTCGGTAGGTGTCCGCGTCGAGGTCGTTCACGAGAACCAGTCTAGGCAGCCGGGCGGGCGGGGCCAACGCGTCGGGCTGGCGGTATCCGGTGGTGAGACGGCCCGGCCGGGACGCGCCTGACCGCGCCGAACGGGCGGTTGGCCGCACAACTCACTGGTGCGCCGCGAAGAATACGAGCGTGACTAGCCGCCGGAGCCGACCGCGCCGGCCGACCCCGTTGGCGGCGTGTAGCCCTCGGGGAGCTTCGGCGTGAAACGGAACCCTCCGGCAACGCCGGGCTCCGTCAGCTCGTGCGGGGCCAGCAGCTGATCCAGATCCTCGGCGGTGAAGATGCCACGCTCGAGGACGATCTCACGGATCGTCCGACGCTCGCGGACGGCCTGCTTGGAGATGTCCGCGGCCAGGGCGTAGCCGAGATACGGCGCCAGCGGCGTGGACAGCGCCGAGGATCGCTCCATCAGGTCGCGAGCACGGTCACGGTTAGCCTCGATACCAGTAACGCAGAACTCGCCGAAGGCGCGGCTCATGTTAGTAAGGATCGTCAGGCTCTCGAGAGCCGTATGCGCGATCACCGGCATCATCACGTTCAGCTCGAGCTGTCCGGCGGAGGCCGCCCAGGCGATGGTCGTGTCGTTGCCGATGACGCGGAAGCAGACCATCGAGAGACATTCAGCCATGACCGGGTTGACTTTGCCCGGCATGATCGAACTGCCCGGCTGGACGGCCGGCAGGGTGATTTCGGCGAAGCCGGTCGCCGGGCCCGACGACATCAGCCGAAGGTCTTCGCTGATCTTGATCAGATCCACGGCGATGCCGCGCAGGGCGGCCGAGACCTCGAGCATGGGGCGCATGGACTGGGTCGCCTGGACCAGGTGCTTAGCGCCGTGGAGGCGATGCCCGGTCTGCTCGGCGAGATACTTGACCACGAGGGCGATGTATTCGGGCTCGGCGTTGAGGCCGGTGCCGACGGCGGTGGCGCCGATGTTCTGCTCTTCGATTGAGGCGGCGGCCGTCTGTAGGCGCTCGAGGCCTCGGCGTAGCGTCAGAGCGTAGGCGGCGAACTCCTGACCGAGCCGAATCGGGACGGCGTCCTGCATGTGCGTCCGGCCCGACTTGATGACGTCGTCGAACTCCTTGGCCTTGGCCTCGAAGGCGCCAATCAGCTCCTCGGCGGCGGGGATGTAGTCGCGGATCAGGTCCAGCGTGGCTATGCGCATCGACGTCGGGAATACGTCGTTGGTCGACTGGGCCATGTTGACATGGTCGTTCGGGGAGACGACGGCGTAGTCGCCCCGCTTGCCGGAGCCGACGCCACCGGCGTGGAGAAGCTCGATGGCCCGGTTCGCGAGGACCTCGTTGGCGTTCATGTTGTGGCTGGTGCCCGCACCGGCCTGGAACGGATCGATTCGGAAGTTGTCGATCAGCTGGGCCTGCTTGGCGGCCCGAGCGGC
>JAYUDR010000109.1:0-5491 GCA_043739665.1 Chloroflexota bacterium | reverse complement strand
CCGCCGAGGCGATCGAACGGGCCGTCACCGCCGTCCTCACGGCCGGCTACCGAACGCAGGATCTGCTCGCCGCCACCGGCGACGCCACGGGACTGCGGCCGGTGGGCACGCAAGAAATGGGAGACGCAGTGGTCGCCGCCGTCCAGAGCCAGGGCCGGTCCCCCGCCGCAGGCGGGGAAAGGGCGGCCGCACGGACCGGCGGTCTGCGATGAGGCCGCACGTAGTTCTGTACGACACGACGCTGCGCGACGGCACCCAGCGCGAAGGCTTGATCGTCTCGCTGGCGGACAAGATCAAGATCGCCCGTCGGCTGGACGAGTTCGGCTTCGCCTACATCGAGGGTGGCTGGCCGGGCTCGAATCCCAAGGATGTCGACTTCTTCGCGGCCGCCCGCTCGATCGAATGGAAGAACGCCAAGCTGGCCGCCTTCGGTTCGACTCGTCATAAGAACAACCGCGCCGAGACCGACCCAAACCTGGCTGCCATCGTGGCGGCCGGGACGCCGGTCGTGACCATTTTCGGCAAGAGCTGGCTGCTCCACGTACGTGACGTGCTGGGCGCCACGCCAGAAGAGAACCTGGCGATGGTCGCCGACTCGGTGGCCTTCCCGCGCGCCGCCGGCCGGGAGCTCGTCTACGACGCCGAGCACTACTTCGACGGCTACAAGGACGACCCTGCCTACGCGCTGGCCACGCTGCGCGCCGCCCGCGACGCCGGCGCGAGCACTCTGGTCCTGTGCGACACGAATGGCGGGACCATGACCGACGAGCTGGTCGAGATCATTCGCGCGAGTTCCGCGGCCTTGGCCGGCGACGCGGCGCAGGCTTCGCAGGCGGCCGTCGCCGACGTGGTCTGGGGCATCCACTGCCACAACGACTCGGAGCTGGCCGTGGCCAACTCCCTGGCCGCGGTCGCAAATGGCGTCCGCCACGTCCAGGGCACGATCAACGGCTACGGCGAGCGCTGCGGCAACGCCAACCTCGTCAGTATCCTCGCGGACCTGGAACTCAAGACGGCATTCGAGCCTGTCCCGGCAGGTCGCCTGGCAGAGCTAACCGAGATGTCCCGCTACGTCGCGGAGATCGTCAACATCGCCCCGGACGATCACCAGCCCTACGTCGGCCGGTCCGCGTTCGCCCACAAGGGTGGCGTTCACGGCGCGGCGACTGCCCGCGCCAGCAACTCTTACCAGCACGTGGATCCAGGCGTGGTCGGCAACGTCATGCGCCTGGTGGTCAGCGAGCTGGGCGGCAAGGCCAACACGCAGCTTCGGGCCGAACAACTAGGGCAGCAGATGGACGGCGTCGATCCCAAGGCGCTCAGCCAGATCATCAAGCAGCTCGAGGCCGACGGGCTGGCATTCGAAGGCGCCGAGGCTTCGTTCGAATTGCTCGTCAAGCGCCACAAGGCTGGCTACGAGAGCCCCTTCACGCTGTGCGACTACACGGTTCTGGTGGAACAGCGCGGCGGGGCCGAATTGCTGGCCGAAGCCACGGTCAAGGTGGAGGTTGCGGGCGAGGTGCTCCACACGGCCGCCGACGGCAACGGCCCCGTCAACGCCCTGGACAGTGCTCTTCGCAAAGCCCTGGGTGCGTTCTACCCGCAGCTCGACGCTGTCCATCTGGTCGACTACAAGGTCCGCATCCTCGACAGCCTCGAGGCTACCGGTGCCCAGACGCGCGTCATCATCGACTCGTCCAACGGCGTTTTGGAGTGGTCCACGATGGGCAGCGGGACCAACATCATCGCGGCCTCATGTCAGGCTTTGTGCGACTCGCTCGAATTCGCCATCTGGAAGACGGGCGCGGAAGTGCGGCGGCGCGATGAGCGCCACTTCACGACCATGGCCAACGGTTCCATTTCTGGGTCGACGCGTCCTGAATAACCCTGGGGAGGGCTCCATGTCTTCGTCAGCGTCCGACGGTTCGGTGGGGTCCGGCGCGCCCGACTCAACCGAGCCGGCCCGTTCACCCCGCGTCGCCTTCCAGGGAGAGCCAGGCGCCTTCAGCGAGGAGGGCGTCCTGTCGGCCTTCGCCGCTCCGCAGGCCGTGGCTCTGCCGACCTGGCGGGCTGTCTTCGAGGCCGTAAACGACGGCACGGTCGATGCCGGCGTGGTGCCCATCGAGCGGTCTAAGGGCGGCAGCGTCCGCGAGATCTACGATTTGCTCTTCAAGTTCGATGAGCTGCGGATCGTGGGCGAGGTCACGGTCCCTGTCCATCTCGCTCTGCTTGCGCTGCCCGGCCAGACTCTCGACCAGATCGAGCGGATCTACAGCATCGCTCAGGCCCTCGACCAGGCCGACGACTTCCTGCGGTCGAGGCCGTGGCAGGTCATGACCAGCTACAACACCGCCGGCGCCGCCAAGTCGATCGCCGACAAGGGCGAGCTCGGAGCCGCCGCCGTGGCCTCGGCCCGAGTGGCGCCGCTGTACGGGCTTGACGTGCTCGCCGCCGACATCCAGACCGGCGACGCTAACCGCACCCGGTTTGCGGTGCTGACTCGCGATCCGATCCCGGATAGCTGGTTCGCGCCGTCCACGCTGGCCGGTCCAATGAAGACAACTCTGGTATGGGCCGTCCGCAACGTGCCCGGCAGCCTCCATCGCTGCCTCGGATGCTTCGCCGAACGCAAGATCAACCTCTCGCGCCTCGAATCGCGGCCGAGTCGGGGCGTGCGCTGGGAGTACGTCTTCTGGGCCGACATGGATTCCGATCCTGAGGCGCCGGATTGCGCCGCTGCCCTTGCCGCACTACTGCGGGAAGCGGTCATGGTCCGCGTGGCCGGCGTGTATCACCGGGCCGCAGAGGAATAGCTCGCCGGGCGCACTGGCGTCGCCGCAGGGACCTTCGATTCGCCGCCGGCCATTCGGGCCATTGGCCAGGTTGTCCATTGGTCCGCCATCGAGTCACCGACTTGAATGAGCGGGGCTAGGACCGTTGGCGGCCGATGGTGGTGCGTCCCAGCACCTATATCGCCGTTGCAGAGATGACTAACGTACCAACACCTGCTAGCCTCCGTTTACGTCGTGGATCCATTCGGGGGGCTTGATGGGATCATCGCGACGGACAGCCCGTCACTGTCGGTGCATCCAAGAACCAGGTGTGGGCGCCACGCGCCCACCAGGCCAATCGGAGGTACCGGCCCCGGCCGCCAAAGGGATATCCATTCGGCGGCGATCTGCACTCATCGGACACGTTCATAGCAAGGAGAGAAACAGTGAAACTGCAGTTCAAGAAGCGGCGTCTACTCCCCGTGGCGCTCGCGATAGTAGTACTCGTTGTCGGCAGCGGCGTTGCCTATGCGTACTGGACGAGCGGTGGTTCCAACACCGGCTCGGCCGGCGTCGGGACCAGCGTACCCCTCACCGTCAGCCAGACGCTCCCCGCCCCCTCGAACCTCGTACCCGGAGGGGCCGCTCAGAATGTCACCGTCCATATCGTGAACCCTGCGACCTTCTCGCAGTCGCTGAGCGCAGTCGCCATCACGGTGCACGCGGCTACGCTCCCCGTCGGTTGCCTGGTCGGCTGGTTCACCGTCACTAACCCCACGATCGCGTCGCCGATCGTGCTCGCGGCGAGTGCTTCGAGCGATCAAGTCGGAACGATCAAGCTGATCGAGTCCGGCACCAACCAGGATCCGTGCAAGAGCGCGACGCTCACCCTCGACTTCTTGGTCTCGTAAGCGACAAGGCATAGCGGGGCGGCCCCCAACCGGGTCGCCCCTCTTTAGCCGTCCCCCACCAGGCAGTTAGTCGGGGGAGTATCGAGAGGACTTGGTCAGGTGATTGGCGCGCCACGCGGCAGAGAACCCAAGAGAGACAGACGGCGACGTGGGCTCCTGTTGCTTCTTCTCCTGCTGATCCCGTTTGCCCTGGGGGGTCTCACGGTGGAGTGGTTGCACGGCGGATCCAACGCTTCCGCGCAGGGCACGCCGTCGGCCTCGCTGGACAAGTCGCCGGCGCCGGCCCCCTCCGGCACCCCGGCCCCCTCCGGCACCCAGGCCGTTGGTGGCGTGGTGTCGACCCCGATCCCGGGACCGTCCGCGGTCGGGAGCGGGAACGACGTGGCTCAAATAGGTGGGGCCGGCTTCAAAATCACGGGCGGGGTGGGAAACCTCATGCCGGGCGTGGACACGGCGATCCGGCTCACCCTGACTAACCCGAACACCGTCCCGATCGACGTCACGGCCTTGACCGTGACAATAGCGGCGGACAGCACCCCGGCCGGCTGCAGCAGCGCCAACAACGTCAAGCTCATGCAGTCCAACGCCTCCAGCGCCGACCCGATCACCGTCCCCGCCAGAGGCAGCGTGACCCTGACGAGTGCGCCGCGCGCGCCGAAGATCACGCTCCTCAACCTGCCCGGCGTGAACCAGGACGTCTGCAAGAACAAGAGCTTCGCTCTGATGTACAGCGGAAGTGCCCGTTCGTGAACGCGGCGGCCGCCCCTTGGAAGCCCATAAGGTTGCTAGGGAAGCACGCCTGGGCTTCCCTGCTGGGTAGCCTAGTAATGGCGCTTGCGACGACCGGGGCGGTCGATGCCTACTGGTCAGCGAGCGGGACGGGCACCGGCAGCGGCCCTGTCGGGACGCTCGCCGCTGCCACGCTCAGCGGCACTGCGGGGGCCGGGACGGCGACCCTCACCTGGACCGCAGTCACGCCGCCGGGATCGGGCACTGTTTCCTACTACGTGCAACGGAACGGCGCGAACCCTGCTGGCAACTGCCCGACCTCCTCGACGGCGTCGTCGGTTCTCATCTGCACCGACAGCGGGCTGTCGGCGGGCACATATAGCTACACGGTGACTGGGGTCTGGCGCACCTGGACGGCGACCAGCTCGACGACGCTGGTCAACCTCGCCTCTGGAGCGCTTCACCACTTCCTGCTTGCGGTCGCGACGACCACTCCAATAGCAGGCCAGGCCGACAACCTGACGATCACGGCCAAGGACGCTGCCGGCATCACGGTGCCCGCCTACAGCGGCTCGCACAGTCTCACCTTCAGCGGAGCCAGCTCGATCGGAGCGTTCACGCCGAAGGTGACCAACTCGGGCGGCATGGCGACCAACTTCGGAGCCGCGACGGCGATCAACTTCACGAACGGAGTTGCGGCCGTTTCCACCGGGTCTAACGGTGCGATGACCTTGTACAAGGCAGAAACGGTCACCGTATCCGTCACCGACACGAGTATCAGCGGCACCTCGGCGAGCATTACCGTCTCCGCGGCGGCGGCGAACAGGCTCTCGTTCAACCAGTCGCCGGGCAACACGGTCGCGGGTGTGGCATTTGCGTCGCAGCCGCAGGTGACGGTGCAGGATCAGTACGGCAACACGGTGACGACGGATACCAGCAATGTGACGATCGCCGTCATGGGTGGGACGGCGGCGGTGACTGGCTGTGCGAACACAAAGGCTGCGTCCAGCGGCGTTGCGACGTTCAGCGGCTGCACGATCACGACGGCCGGTACATACACGCTGACCGCGACCGATGGGT
>JAYUDR010000108.1:0-2039 GCA_043739665.1 Chloroflexota bacterium | reverse complement strand
GGCCTTCGCCTTCTCCAATCGAGGAGCGAGACGGCCAGCCTCCTGTCGGGCATGCCGGTCGACGAACGCTGGGAGTCAATCAACAATCGGGCTTTGTCGATGGCCGCCCAATGCATTGCCGTCGTGCTGGTCGTGGCGTTCCTGGTGGCCCAATTCGGGGGTGGCGACTCGACGCCGTATGCGTGGTTGGGGGCGGCGTTCGCGATTGCCTATCTTGGTGGGATCATCTGGTACAGGTGGCGACAATAATCGAAGCGGTCCGGCCACAGCCGGCCCCTACAAGTGTCTCGAAGAGCCCGGAGATCGAATGACTCTGATCATCGACTCAGTGTCCAAGCGTTTCCGCGAAGTCCAGGCCCTTGACGGCATTTCGCTCGAGATCAAGCCGGGTGAGGTCTTTGGCTTCCTGGGCGCCAACGGCGCCGGCAAGACGACGGCCATGCGCATCGTCCTGGATATCCTTCGGCCTGACTCCGGCACCGTCACCTGGAATGGCATACCAAACTCCGAGCTGCCGCGCCAGACCTGGGGCTATCTGCCGGAGGAGCGCGGCCTCTACGCCAAGATGAACGTCCTCGAGCAGCTCGTCTTCTTCGCCAAACTCCATGGCGTGCGGGGCAAAGCGGCTGAGCGCGAGGTGCGCGACTGGCTCGAGCGCTTCCGAATCCCCGAATACGCCGACAGGCGCGCCGAGCAGCTGTCCAAGGGCAACCAGCAGAAGATCCAGTTCATCGCCGCAATCCTGCACGATCCGCAGGTTCTGCTGATGGACGAGCCCTTCACGGGCCTCGATCCGGTCAACGTCGCGCTGCTCAAGGAGGCCTTCCTCGAGATGAAAGACCGGGGCAAGACGCTCATCTTTTCCACCCATCAGATGGAGACGGTGGAGGAGTTGTGCGAGTCGATCGCCATTCTCGATCGGGGACGCGTTGTCGTGGCTGGCGCCGTGCGCGACGTGCGCCGCTCCTCCGGGCGTCGGGTGGTTCGGCTTGCCGTTGACGGCGATCCCGAGGTCGCTTGGCTGGGCACGCTGGAGGGAGTGCGCCTCTCCAGGCGCGGCCAGGACTATACGGAGGCGGAAGTAGCTCCTGGCCACGACCCCGAGCTTGTTCTGCAGGAGGCGCTCAGGCGTGGCTGCAGGGTCCTCCATTTTGAGATCGCCGACCCGTCGCTCGAGGAGATATTCATCGAGCACGTCGGCCAGATCGACAGGAGTGAACGAACGCTCGCTCCCAAGGCGGTGTACGCATGAACGGCTGGCGGACTTTATTCCCCAACGCCTGGTACATCGCGATCCGTGAGTACCGTGGCAGGGTCCGCACCCGAAGTTTTGTCATCGGCACGCTCATCCTGGCGGTTCTGGCCTTTGCCGCGACCCAGGCGCCCATCCTGATCGATCTCGTTGCGGGTGGCAGCCGGACGAAAGTCGAGGTGGTCGTGCGCGCCTCGGGCCTACCTGCAGACGCCCAGACAGTCCTCGATCAGGCCCTCAACGGCACGCCCGCACCTGGATCGAGCCAGGGCAAGAGCTTCGGGTTCACCTGGCTGACGTCCGACCAGCTCTCGGCCGCCCAGAAGGATCTGGAGGGGGGCAAGTTCGCCGCCCTGCTCATCGTCGACCGCGACGCGAGCAGCCGCGATCTCGTCTTTACTCTGCGAACCGACCTACCGGCTGACGGCCGGCCGGCCCAGTTGATTGGCAACGCCGTCACCTCGCTCGCGATCGAAGACAGGCTGGTTCGGGCAGGGACCTCCACCGCCGCCGTGCTCGCGCCCACCAGGTGGGAGGTCTTGCCGGTCAACTCGTCGGCCGCCACGCCGGTCAACAGCGTCAACCAGGAGATCTCTTCCACGCTGCTGTCCACCGGTCTCGTGGTCTTGATTTTCATGGCCATCATCACTTACGGCACGTGGGTGGCCACGAGCGTGGCCGAAGAGAAGGGCAGCCGGGTCATGGAGTTGATGCTCAACGCCACGACGCCCCTACAGATGCTGGCCGGCAAGGTGATCGGCAACGGCGCCGCGGGGCTGACCCAATA
>JAYUDR010000107.1:0-13351 GCA_043739665.1 Chloroflexota bacterium | reverse complement strand
CGCAATCAAGTCCCTCGAGGCGCTGCTCGGCGGTCTGGACGACGTGCCGGTCCTCGTCCTCGGCCTGACCTACCGCGAGGCCGTCAAGGAGCTGGCCTACTCGCGCGCTCTGCCGCTGATCGAACGCCTGTCGTTCCACGGCGCCGAGGTATCGGCTTACGACCCGCTCCTGTCGATCGAGGAGATGGAACGCTGCTGCGCCACGCCATACGAGTGGGGCCAGCCTGCGTCCTTCCGCGCAATCGTCACTCAGACCGCGGACAAGCTTTGGGAGCGGCTCGACTTCTCGCTTTTCCCGGCGCTCGAGGTCATCCTCGACGGGCGCAACAGCCTGCGCGAGATCGAGATCCCGCAGAACATCCGCTATTCGGGGATCGGCGTCCAGGACGCCACTCGCCGCCGCCCGGGCAACTCCCCGGCTGGTAGGTAGGCGGCGGCCGGCGGTGCGAATCGTCAGTGTCGTCGGCACACGACCGCAGCTGATCAAGGCAGCCGCGCTGCAGCCTATCCTGCGCCGCGCCTGCGAAGAGATCTTTGTGGATACCGGTCAGCACTACGACGAGGCCATGGCCGGCAGCTTCTTTGATGAGCTTGGCCTCGCCCGGCCGGACCATTCCCTGGGGCTCGGCGGCGGCGGCCACGGCGATCAGATCGGCCGCATGCTGATCGCTCTCGAGCCACTACTCATGGCCGAGAAACCCGACGCCGTGCTGGTATACGGCGACACCAACTCCACTCTGGCCGGGGCCCTGGCCGCGGCAAAGTTGGGCATTCCCGTGGCCCACGTGGAGGCGGGCCTGCGCAGCCACGACCGGCGCATGCCTGAAGAGCTGAACCGAATCGTGACCGATCACCTCTCCACCTGGCTCTTCGCGCCCACGCCGGCCGGCGTCGCCAACCTGGCCGCCGAGGGCATCACGGCCGGCGTGCTCGAAGTCGGCGATGTGATGCTTGACCTTGCCGCCCGGGTCTCCGAAGAGGTTCGCGATCCGGCCGTGCTGGGCCCGATCGCCGAGCAGTTGGGCGTCCCACTGGCGCCCGGCCATTTTCTATTCGCGACGGTCCATCGGGCCGAGAACCGGACGGCGCAGGCGATGGCCGGATGGTCCTCTCTGCTTGGGGCCGTTGCCTCGCCCGATCGGCCCGTTGTCCTAGCGCTCCACCCCGGAACGCGCGCGGCCCTTCATGCTGCCGGGGTCGTGCTCCCGGACGGAGTGGCCGTCGTGGAGCCGCAGGGTTATCGATCGTCGCTGGCGCTGCAACTCCACGCCGCCGCGGTGCTGACCGACTCGGGCGGCATTCAGCGCGAGTCGGCCTGGCTGGGCGTGCCGTGCCTCATCCTCCGGACGACGACCGAGTGGCCGGAGATCGTCGGGGGCACCGGTAGTTCGGCCGTGCTAATCGGGCTCGACCGCGATACCGCCCTGCGTGAGATATCCCTCCGCGCTCCCCTGGCTCGAGCCGTCGAGCAGGCCGCGGCGCGCGCTGCCAACCTTCAGCTGGCCGGATCGGGCGCCGGAGAACGCATTGCTGCCGCCCTGACTCTGACCCCGACCGGGGGCGGCCAGTGACCAGACCCGCGTCTCGACGGCCCGTGTGCATGATCGTTCACGCTTACTACGAAGAGGACGCTCGAGTTCGACGCGAGGCCGAGACACTCGTCGCGGCCGGCTGGGAAGTCGACGTGTTCGGCCTGCGACGGCCGGACGAGGATCCAACTGGGGTGGTCGATGGCGTCAATGTTCATCGCCTGCCCGTGGGCCGGCACCAGGGTGCCGGTCTGCCCGTCTACCTGGCCGAGTACGGTGCCTTTCTCGTTCGGGCGCTGTGGGCCGCGACTCGCGCCCACCTCCGCCGCCGGTACGCCCTGGTTGAAGTCCACTCTCTGCCCGACTACCTGGTCTTCGCGGCCCTGCCGATGAAGCTGGCCGGCGTTCCCGTGCTGCTCGACCTCCATGAGGCGATGCCGGAGTTCTTCCGCAGTCGTTTTCCCAAGGCGGCCAACCCGATCAGCTATCGACTCCTTCAGCTCCAGGAGAAGCTGTCGTGCGTGTTCGCCAATGAGGTCTTGACGGTCAACGAGACGCTGGGCGATCGCCTTCGCCAAATGGGAGTCCGGAAGGACAAGGTCACGGTCATCGTGGACGGCCCCGACCTCGAGCGCTTCGATCCCGGCGTCCACCCACGTCGCGAGTTCATGGCCGATGGCACTCTCCGCATCGTTTACACGGGCGCGCTCACGCCCATTTACGAACTGGACATTGTCGTGCGAGCGGTGGCGTCGATCGCTCACAGCCGACCGAGCCTGCCGGTTATGGCCACCTTCTACGGCCGGGGCGACACCCTGCCGGCACTCGAGGCTCTGGCCGCCGAGCTCGATATCGCCGATCGCATCACCTTCGGCGGCCGCATCCCGATCGAGGACGTGCCGCGCGCCGTAGCCGAGGGCGACATCGCCATTGCGCCAACGCGACTCGACCCGTTCACCGGCATGAGCATGTCAACTAAGGTGCTGGAGGGCGCGGCCATGGGCAAGCCCGTCGTTGCGTCACGCTTGCCCACTGTGGAGCGCTATTTCGCGCCGGACACTCTGTCCATCTACGAATCAGGCGATCCCGAGTCGCTGGCCGCGACCATTCTGATGCTCGTCGACGACGCTCCCGGACGTGCCGCCCGCGTGCAACGGACTTGGCTGCGTCTGAACGAGTTAAGCTGGACGCGCCAGGGCGAGGCGTTTCGCGAGGTCGTGGATCGGCTCACGGCCGGATCGCACCGCGAGAGGCCAACCCAGGCCGGGTCCAAATAGCCCCGCGAGAGGCCGCATCGAGCGCCCGGATCGGCAGTCCAGCCCACTGCTCCTTCGTTTCAGGAAGCGGAATGCGGTAGCATACGGCTCCGTTACCCCGGCGTATGTAGCCGGGCCCCGCCCGTAACCAGGACGCCCAGATGACCTTCCGCTCCCGACCGGTCGCAAAGCCCACACGGCGACGAGCCCGACGTGACGACAGCCGCCGCTCGATCTACGTCACGCTCAGCTTCTCGCTCGCCATCGCGTCGGCGCTGTCGCTCATGGGCGGAGTATTTGTCGCCAACTACTACTCCAGCCACTGGGCCCCCATCGCGGCGGTCAATGGCGAGGCCATCGGTAAGGACACTGTTCGCGATCGGGCGGCCATGAACGTGTCTCGCTTCCAGCGCCAGGTCATCGACTACACCACGCTCCGCAACCAGGGCAAGATCACGTCCGCCGAGTATCAGACCCTGTCCGGCCCCGCGACTTCCAATCAGGATCCAGCCAAAATCTACAGCGACGCCCTTACTCAACTCCAGAACGAGGCGACGCTCCGCCAGTACGCGGCCAAGAACAACATCTCCGTCACGGACGCGCAGGTGGGCGACCAGGTCCAGGTGGACGCCACTCTCCCAGAGACGCGCCACGTGATGGTCATCGCCGTTCAACCTAAGGCAACGCCGCCCGCCACCGCGGTCACTGCCGCCGATGGGGCGGCTGCCCAAACCAGGTCCCAGGCGCTACTCGCCGAGGTGAAGGCCGGCAAGAAGTGGGCTGACGTGGCCACGGAGTCAGGCCAGGACCAAATCAACAACGGCGGCGGCATCGGCGATCTTGGGCTTGTTAGCAGGGACACGGTCGACTTGGACCTGGACATGGTCAACGCCGTCTTCGCCTTGGCTAAGGCAAATGACGTCACGCCGGTCTTCAAGGGTGTGGACGGCATCTACCGCTTCGCCACTGTCACGACCATCGTGCCCAAGTTCGTCGACGCGGACTGGGAGACATCGGTGGGCCACGGAGACACATATCGAGCCTTCGCCAAGAACGAGGCTCTCTCCAAGGCCGTCCGCGACAAGATCGAGGCCCAGTACGTCACCGGCCCGACCGTGCAGCGTCACGTTCTCGAGATCGCGATTTCGAAGGGCATAGGCACTCCGGGCGATGGCGATGAGGTCAAGTTCCGGATGCTTGTCTTCGCACCCGCCCACAGCGAGTCCAATGCCGCTAACGTCCCCACGACCGATGCTTCCTGGACAGATGCCAAGGCCCGCGCTGATGCCGCGGTGGCCACGCTCAGAGCCGACCCGTCCAAGTTCGCGACCATGGCCGCCGACACGACGGTGAACGACGACCAATTGGTCAACACCCGCGGCGGTGAGTTGCCCTGGCTGACGAACCCTTGGTTCGCTGCCCAAACCGCTTCCGGAAGTCAGGGACTTGGCATGACCAACGTGGCCACGGCTGTCTACAAGGATGGCCTCGTAGCCGGCGCGATCCTGGACCCAATCCAGGAGCCGTCGAGCGGATACGTGGTTGTGCAGTTCGAGAGCCGGCGCCCGGGGCCGTCCCAGCGAATCGCCAACGCGCAGCTCGACATTAACTCGGGCGTGGACTTTGCCGTAGAGGCCGGCAAGATCAGCGACTCAGCCGACGCAGCCAAGGGCGGCGACATGGGCTGGGTTACGAGATACATGCTGTCATCGGACCAGGAACGTGCGATCTGGCAGACGCCGATCGGTGGAGTCAGCCGCATGGTGTCCGGCAACGCCTTGTGGATCTACAAGGTCATAGACGAGCAGACCCGAGTCGCAGATGCCGATACCCAGGCCAAGCTCAAGCAGACCGTCTACGCGAGATGGCTGGCTGAACTGCAGAGTACTGCCCTGGTCTGGACCGACACGGCCGGCATAGCTGCTATGGCCCCGCCTTCCCCGGCCCCGTAGCCGCGCGGGACTAGTGCTCGACGCATTCGTCGCTGAGGCTCGAATCCGGTGGGGGCTGGACCCCACGGCCGGGCTGCAGATTGCCACGGCTGATCGGCTGGCAGAAACGCCAATCGAGCCGGCGCGGCCGCTGCTCCTCGTTCCGCTAACCGCTCTGCGCGTCATGGGACCGGATGCGGCCGTGGAATCGCCGCTGCCGGGACGGCATGCGCCGGCCGACCGGAGCGCCTTGGCCATCTTGCGGCGCCTCTATCCGGCCGACCACATCGTGGGCCGCGTGGGCATGGCCGAGACCACCACCGTGGGCGAGCTGGACGCGGCGGTCCTGGCTGGGCCCCTGTACCTGGCGCCTCTGGCGCCTGAACGCGCTACCGCGAGTCCGTGGGCACTGCCCTGGATCGCGGCCCGACTGCGCCAGCCGGACGGCTGCCCGTGGGACCGTGAGCAGACCCATCAGTCGCTCAAGAAGCACCTGCTCGAGGAGGCATACGAGGTCTACGACATCCTCGACGGCGGGGCGACTCCTGAGCTGGCCGGCGAACTCGGCGACCTCTACCTCCAGATCGTCCTCCATGCCCAGCTGGCAGCCGAGGCCGGCATCTTCGACATGACGGACGTGGAAGAGGCGATCAGCCGCAAGATCGTTCGCCGCCACCCGCATGTCTTTGGCGACGCGCGCGTCTCGACGACGAGCGACGTCAACCGCCAGTGGGAGCAGATCAAGCGAGCCGAGCGTGAGGCCGCCGCCCTGGGAGCGCCCGGCGAGGCAACCGAGGTCCGCAGCGCCCTCGACGGCATTTCCAAATCGATGCCGGCTCTCGCCGCGACGCAGGAGATGCAGGAGCGGGCCGCCAACCTGGGCTATGACTGGCCGGAGATCGTCGGCATTCTCGACAAGGTCCATGAAGAACTGGCCGAGCTGGCTGCGGCCACCACCGACGAGGAAAGGCGCGAGGAAGTCGGCGACCTGTTGCTCGTTGTGACCAACCTGGCCCGCCGCCACGGCGTGGAGGCTGAGGGCGCGCTGCGAGCCGCAGGCGACAAGTTTCGCGGCCGATTCCGCCGCGTGGAGCGAATGGCCCGCGAGCGGGGCGTTCAACTACGTGACCTGAGTTTCGCCGAACTCGACGAGTTGTGGGATGCTGCAAAGGCTGAGGCGCGCGCCGAGGCCGGGGGCCACCTGACCGGGGCGCACGAGGAGTCTAAAGAATGACCATCGAAGCTCGATCGCTGGCTCGCGCCGACGGCCGCATGCCTGTCGACCTGCGACCAATCACCCTCACCCTGGGCGTCCAGAAATGGGCCGAGGGTTCGTGCCTTATCAAGGTCGGCGGCACCGAGGTACTGTGCGCCGCCACGATCGAGGACAAGGTTCCGCCGCATCTTCGAGGCAAGGGCACCGGCTGGGTCACGGCCGAGTACAGCATGTTGCCCCGCGCCACCAGCGAGCGGAACATTCGCGAGGCAGCCAAGGGCAAGGTCGGAGGCCGAACGTACGAGATCCAGCGGCTCGTCGGTCGATCGCTGCGCGGTGTCGTGGACATGGCCAAGCTGGGCGAACGCTCGATCACGATCGACTGCGACGTCCTAAACGCCGACGGCGGAACCCGGACCGCATCCATCACCGGCGGCTGGGTGGCCATGGCCGTGGCCATGCGGACCTACGGCATGGAGCGCTGCCTGATCGGCCGTGTGGCCGCAGTGAGCGTCGGCATCGTGGATGGCGTTACCTGCCTGGACCTCGACTATTCCGAGGACTCCAGAGCAGAGGTGGACTTCAACGTCGTGGCCACGGACGCGGGCAAGTACGTTGAGCTGCAGGGAACGGCAGAGGGCAAGCCGTTCGATCGAACGGACGTGGACCGGATGCTGGACATGGCGGCCGTCGGACTCGAGAAGCTTTTCGCTGCACAGGCTGAGGCGTTCGCCTCGGTCAAGCGCTAGCTGGCCTCCGCGCCGGTGATGGCCCGGGGATCAGTGCAGACGCCCAAGCTGTCGTCTGCTCCGGATCGGGCGCGCCTCCTGGTCGCGACCCGGTCCGCGCACAAGCTGCGGGAGTTGCGGGAGTTGCTTGGGCCGCTCCGCGCGACGCTGGTCTCCCTCGACGACGCGAGCATTCCGGGCGACGCGATCGAGGACGGCGAAACTTTCGAAACCAACGCCGCCAAGAAGGCCCGCTTCTTTGCGGCTTTGTCAGGCCTCCCCACTCTGGCCGACGATTCCGGGCTCGAGGTGGACGCGCTTGGCGGCGGCCCGGGCGTCCGGACGCGGCGCTACGCCGGCGAAAACGCCACGGACGAGGAGAACAACGTCAAGCTGCTCCGCGAGCTGGCAGGCCTTCCGCCGGAACGACGCGCCGCGCGCTACCGCTGTGCGCTGGCCCTGGCACTGCCCGAGGCCGCAGGACCGCGTGGCGGCATCCCCGTCCGCTTCTCTCGGGGAGCGCTCGAGGGCAGAATCGCGGCCGCTCCGAAGGGTAGCGGTGGATTCGGCTATGACCCGATCTTCGAGCCAGCCGTGGAGCGGCCCGGCGGCCGGACACTCGGCGAGTGGACCGCCGAGGCCAAGAATCGCATTTCGCATCGCGGCAAAGCAGCACGGCGGATGCATCGCATCCTGGCAGAACTGGGGTTCTGACAAGCGGCGCGTGGCGCCCGTCAAAGGAGCACTCGTTGGCGCACTGGGCCTTTGACTCGATCTTCTACCACGTCTACCCGCTCGGACTGTGCGGCGCCCCCGCTCGCAACGACTTCAGCGCGCTTCCGGTCGAGCGGCTCGATGCGCTCACGGGCTGGCTCGGCCACATCCGCGAGCTGGGCTGCAATGCCTTGTATCTCGGGCCGGTGTTCGAATCTACGGCCCACGGCTATGACACGGCCGATTACTGGCACCTCGATCGGCGCCTGGGCACGGACGAAACGCTCCGGCGGTTCGTTGCCGCGAGCCACGCGGCGGGCATCCGGGTGGTGCTCGACGGGGTCTTCAACCACGTCGGCCGCGACTTCTGGGCCTTCCGCGACGTTCAGGCCAACGGCCCGGGCTCGGCCTACCGCGATTGGTTCGCCGGTCTTCGGTTCGATGCCCGCAGCCCCTACGGCGACCCATTCGCCTACGAAGCCTGGAATGGCAGTTTCGACCTGGTGAAGCTCAACCTGGGGAATCCGGCCGTCCGCGAGCACCTCTTTGGGGCGGTCGAAAGCTGGACCCGCGACTTCGACATCGACGGCCTAAGGCTCGACGCAGCCGATGTGGTCGACCTGGACTTCCAGCGCGCCCTGGCATCCCTGTGCCGGCGGCTGAAGCCCGACTTCTGGCTTCTGGGTGAGGTCGTGCATGGCGACTACCGGCACTGGGCGAACCCCCAAACCCTGGACTCGGTAACCAATTACGAGGTCTACAAGGGTTTGTATTCGAGCCTGGTGGACCACAACTACTTCGAGATCGCCTACGCCCTGAACCGCCAATTTGGACCGTCCGGCGTATACCGCGACGTGCCGCTCTACGACTTCGTCGATAACCACGACCAGGACCGGGTGGCCAGCCGGCTGGGCGACCCGCGCCTCCTCTACCCGCTCTACCTTCTGCTGCTCACGATGCCGGGCGTGCCATCGATCTACTACGGCAGCGAATGGGGTCTGCTGGGCCTGCGCGAGCCTGGCGACGACAGCCCGGTCCGGCCGGCACTCGAACTTGCGGCAGGTCCGAGCCTGGGCGTAGAGCCTGCTCTGGCGGGAGTCATCTCGCGTCTGGCGAGCATTCGAATGGAGCAGGCAGCCCTGCGTCACGGCGAGTACCGCCCGCTGCACGTGGGTCACGAACAGCTGGCGTTCGCCCGCGAAACCGACGGCCAGACCGTTGTCGTAATGCTCAACTCCTCCGACCGACCAGTGGAACTGGCGGTGCCGGCGCCGCACAACGGCGAGTGGCACGACCTCCTAAACGGCGGTGTCGTGCAGACTGCCAATCACCTTCTACGCGCGCAAATCCCCGCCGGATGGGGGCGCCTGCTCGTCGCCGTCTAGTGCGAAACAGCGGCTGGATCGGCCCGGCCTCGCGTTAAGTGCCCTTGCCAAACCGGCAGATGAGTGGGCCGGATCGGCGCCGTATGATTGGCGCCGATCTGGACGCACCAGACGCAAGCAAAAGGGACCCGCGATGACGAGCTTCTACCTGACCGTGATCCATCGACCGGAAATGGTGCCCGAGTACCTCCAGAAAGAGGCGGAAGAGGGCAAGGCCGAGGACATCGGGCGAAGCGCCGTCATCAAGGAATCGCTGGACATCTTCCGGACTCAGCAGCGCATTGCGCACGACAACGGCATCCGGACCACAATCCAGATGACGTATGCCAGCCTCTTCAATGAGGAGGCCGTGGCCCTGGCCAAGGCAGACCACGAGAAGTTTGGCGACGAAATCGGGTCCACGTTCCTCGGCATCCAGTGCGCCCAGTTCAGAGAAAAGTTCGCCTCCAAGGAACTGGCAATCTGGCTCTTCTCCATGGAAGACAAGCGGGCGATCGTGGACGAGGTCTTCGGAAAGTTCCAGGAGGTCTTCGGCTTTGTGCCGACTTCCACAGGCTCCTATTACATGGACGCGGAGCTGGTCAACTACATCAAAGAGCGCTATCCCATGGTCAAGGCCGCGGTAGCCACCTGCTGGGAGGAAGGCCCCAAGGCGTACCACAACGCTAACAACTCGTGGTACACCCTCCTCGACGGCGGGCCGTGGAACCCGTGGATCCCGTCCAAGCGCAACATCCACTGCCCGGCTTCTGACGAGTCAGACGACATCGGCATCGTCGCCATCCCGCACCTGTCGCGGGATCTGATGGCCGTCTTTGACGGTCCGGGTTCCTACTACGGCACCCACCCGCAGAACATCCTGCGGGGCATGGTCTACGAGGACCGCGAGATCCCCTACTTCATGAACATCGTGGACCAGTACCGGGCCATGGCCAAGTACAACCGCGGCTACGCCTACAACATGATGTTCGTCGGCCCCGGCTGGATGAGCAAAGGCGGCCGCTGGGAAGCGGACTATCCCTTCCTTCTCAAGAGCTACGAAGACGGCATGGCTTATTACGGCCAGCTCAAGAAGGAGGGCCGGGCGGTCGATCTCACGATGAGTGAGTTCGCCGACGCCTACCGGGAGAATCGGCCGTACGCACGCCCGGAAATGACGCTCTGGAAGGACATCCTGTACGGGTCCAAGCGGCAGCAGTTCTGGTTCGCCGATCCGTGGATGCGGTTCTGCCTGGACATGAACCAGGGCGGCGCCATGATCGACCTGCGGCCGTATGCGGCCAAGCTGATCAGGCCGTGCGGCGTCGGCACGAAGCACATCCAGGATGCCTCGTACCCGTTCGTGGTCCAGTCGCTCTTCCGGGCCGGGTATTTCACTCACTACGCCGGCGAGGGCGCGGTAAAGAGCTGCAAGTTCCGCCACGCCGGCGAGGAAGTAGACCTGTGCGCCTGCAGGACGCAGGCGTCGTTCTCCGAGGAAGGCGACACCCGAATCATCACGCTCGACACGGTCGAGATCGAGTTCGAGAAGTTCACCATCGGGGTGCAGTCGACCTTCCGCCTGACCGAAGGCACGGGCGAGGTCGAGATCATCCGGAAAGTCCTGAGCTCAACCGATCCGGCTGCCGAGGTCGGCGTCGACGAGTACATCACGGCCTGCTACGGGACGACCGAATATCCCGAAGATCTTACGGGCCTGCAGCTGACGCTCAAGGGGGCGTCCGGAACCGAATCGATCGAATACGCCTACAAGTGCCGCGAAGTGGTCATCGAGGGCATCGAATCAGCCACCGCGATCGTGCCACAGGTCGACACCAAGCTGTCGATGAGATCCGATGCGGCCGACACAGCCGCTCCGGCAGGCTATTTCCGCGAAGGAATGGCTTTCTCACCTATGTATACGATCGGCATCAAGAAGACCATCCGGGGGACTGGGGAGTTGCGCACATGGCTCAAGGTCGAAAAGGCAAGCTAAACTTCCGTTGCCCGCGCTGTCTGATGCGGGAAATCGACATGGACATGCTCTACGACACGGACAAGGCGGAGTATTACTGCCTGCGCTGCTCCTTCGTGGGCCACGAGGCGGAGGTTCTGAGACTCAACGCGGAGTTCCGCTCCAAGTATCTGGACCGAGCAGTGCGGATCACGGACTTCTAGTGAACGCTCGCAGCTCAGCTGCCTGCCCTCGGAGGCGGATCGTGAAGATTGGTCTGCAACTGCCGCCGTGCTCGGATGCCACCCAGGTGCTGACCTCGCCGCAGGCGATCAGGAAGCCGCGTCCCAGAATTAATGCAGGTTCACGGGCGTGAGCCGAAGGCGATCTGAGGGGTGCCGTCGAAATGGCGCATCCCGGCTGTGGCGCCATGCGGGTCGCTGCGAAGCGACTATGCTGAACGGCCCCCACCACTGCGGTCGTCCAGGGGCATGAAAAGCCAGACCTTCCCGACCATCGGCTTGCTATCGACCTGGCCCCTTTATTGGGGCACCACGGTCGATCGCTACGCCCACGAAATGATGAAGGGGGTCTGCGCCGCAGCCCGCGACCGGCGCTGCAACCTGTTGCTTGGCGTCGGTATCAGCCCTGGCGACGAGCCCCTGCAGCGTCGTGCCGCATGGCCCACCCAATCCGCGGATACCGACTTCGTGCCCGTGGGCCCGTGGAACACGGATGGACTGATCATCCTCCCCGACGGCATGTCGCCCGAACGATCGCGCTACCTCTCGGAACTCCAGGCATCGCTGCCGGTGGTCTTCACCACATCAGAGGGGCCCGGACCGCGCGTCGTCGTCGACAATTCGCACGGGATCCATGAGGCCGTTCTCCATCTGGTCCAGCACGGCCACCGCCGGATCGCCTTCGTCGCCGGCAATCGTTTTCGCGCGGGTGACAGTGGAGATCGGTTGCGAGCCTTCAAAGGGGCCATGGAGCAGTTTGGGGCCGGCGCGAACCCGCGGCTCATCGCCCATGGAGAGCATAGCTACGCCGCCGGCGGAGTGGCCATGCGGCAAATCCTTGCAAGCGGCGCTGACTTCACGGCGTTCGTGGCCAGCAACGATCTGTCATGCCTCGGTGCAATCGACGCGCTGCGCGAGGCCGGCCTGAGAGTCCCCGATGACGTCGCGGCAATCGGCTTCGATGACATCCTCGACGCCCGGTCCGGGACCCCGTCGTTGACAACAGTCCGCCATCCCACCTTTGCCCTTGGCTATCGGGCTGTCGAGGCCCTGCTCGAGCTCATCGCAGGCCGCCCACTCGCCACCTCTCCGGTGGTGGTGCCGACGCGCCTGATCGTTCGAGAGTCGTGCGGATGTGGCCGAGCCCAGTTCCATCAGACCGAGATCGCGCCCGGCGGCACGGAGATGGAGCGGCTGGCGGCGCTGTCCAGCGTGATGGCGGAGGCAGCCTACGGTCAGGCGCATCAGAGCACCGTCGCCGAGTTGGATGACCAGAGCCGGACCGTGGTGCGGAGTCTCATTGGGAGTCTCGGCAGTACGGACGGCAGCCTGCTACGCGGCGAGATCGCTCGGCTACTGTCCGAAACGGAGGCTCGTGGCGAGGACCCGTCCGTCTGGCAATCCGCCGTATCAGCGCTATACCGCTGCTCCGACGTGTTGGTCGACGCCAGCCCGGGGGTGAGTGAACGGGCCGTCATGTCTCTCCTCGATCAAGCCCGCATCGACATCGGCGAGCATGTCCAGCGCTCGACCGCCCATGCTCTGCTCGAGCACATGGATATGATGAGCGAGCTGGGCTTTCTGACATCGCGGCTTCTGGCCGTGGACGACATTGCACAGATCGCTCATATTCTCGACTCGCACCTGCCTCGAGTGGGGATCTACCAATTCCTCATCGCCATGTACCGGGGAGACGATGAGGATGACCCGGTCGGACGAAGCGAGATCGTGATCACTACCGGCCTGACAGAACACGGCCAGCCCTTCGCCTCGCGCGACTTCCCGCCGAGTGGTCTATACCCGAGCGACGAGCCTTTCCAGCTCAGCTTGCTGCCGGTCCGGGTCGGCGATGCAACGGTTGGGTTCGCTGCAATGTCGACGACGAACCTCGAGCCAACTGCTGCCATCGTCAACAATCTGGGCGCGGCGATCCGGGCAGTCGAGCTGCACCGGCAAGCCCTGGAAGGCCGCCGTCTGGCTGAAGAAGCCAACCAGCTCAAGAGCCGGTTCCTTTCGATGGTCAGCCACGAGTTGCGCACTCCGCTAAGCCTCGTCGTCGGTTTGAGCGACATCGTCCTTCGCGAAACCCGCGAAAGTGGCGTCCTTTCGGCCAACGCCGCGAGAGACCTCGAGCACATGTCGGCGAGCGCGGAGCATCTCGGCCGGCTCATCGGAGACGTGCTGGACCTGGCGAGCAACCAGGTCGGGCAGATGCATATCGTGAGGCGGCCGGTCGACTTCTCGGGATTACTCTTGGACGCCGCCCTGGCGGGCGAGCAGATGGCCCGCGCTAAGGGTCTGGAATGGCGTGCCCGCATCCCAGCGTCAAGCTCGTGGGTGGTAGGCGATCGGACGCGCCTCCGTCAGGTGATCCTCAACCTGGTATCCAATGCCGTCAAATATACCGATGCGGGCAG
>JAYUDR010000106.1:0-2049 GCA_043739665.1 Chloroflexota bacterium | reverse complement strand
GGCGGCGGCCATATCAGGTGATCCTGCTCGACGAGATCGAAAAGGCGCACCCGGACGTTTTCAACATCCTGCTCCAGGTTCTGGACGACGGGCGCCTGACGGACGGCCAGGGTCGCACCGTCGACTTCCGCAATACCGTCCTGATCATGACGAGCAACGTAGGATCGCAGTTCGTTTCTGGCTTTACCGAGCGCGGCGATGCCGGGGATGCCACGGCCTACGAGCAGATGAAGCGCCACATCACCGAGGCCCTGCGTATCCAGTTCCGGCCCGAGTTCCTCAACCGCATCGATGAAGTCATCGTCTTCCACTCGCTGACGGACGCCGATCTGGCGGCCATCGTTGACTTGCTGGTCAGGGACCTGCAAGAGCGACTGGCGAGTCAGGAAATCGTGCTGGAGCTAACGCCTGCGGCGCGGTCGCTGATCGTGCGCGAGGGAACGGACCCGGCCTACGGGGCGCGGCCGCTGAAGCGGACCATTCAGCGTCTCGTGGAAAACCCGCTGGCTCGGGCACTGCTGCGCGGCGAGTTCACGCCCGGGACAGCGGTAATGGCCGATGCCGACGCAATCGGTGGCGTGCTGGTCTTCCGCTCGGGCGACGCCACGGTCGTGGCCGATGTCGCGGACCGACGCGACGCGCGGAGCCGTGGCGCGAAGCAGCCCGCCGCCACGGTGGCAGGCGCGGTGGACCGAGTCTGGGCGCCGGACAAGCCCGAGGACGGGCCAAAGCGGGCGAACTAGCTTTGGCCTTCGGGCCAAAGCGGGCGAACTAGCTGGGACGGTTGGCCGCCAGCTTCCGCGTGCGGTCTGCGATCTCGAGCATGGCCCGGGCGTTGTGGTATGGGCACTTCCAGAAGTCGACCCTGGCGAGGCCTGGTACAGCGGCGCCTTCACGAGTCACCCTCGTGTGCCACTCGCCCACGACGCGGTCTATCACGTGAGCGTCGATGAAGTTCCAGGTTTGCAAGGCGGCCTCTAAAAACTCGCCGCGGCCGGAAAGTTCGTAGGCGTTCAGAAAACCGACGACTCCCTCAGCCTGGACCCACCACTCCTTGTCCGTGTCCACATGCCCGTCCGGGGATTCTTCGTACAAAATCCCGCCGTTGACGGCGTCGTAGCCGCGCTCCATCACTCCCTCGGCCAGTCGCAGGGCTGCGGTAGCCGCTCGTGCCGAGAGGGCGTCGTCGGCCAGCGTTTCAGCCGCCTCGCACAACAACCAGCTCGTCTCGATCTCGTGGCCATAGGAGACGACGCCCGACATCGGCCGCCAGTGCTCGTCCTGGAACAGGATCAGGTGGCCGGTTTCGGCGTCGATGATCCGGCCCAGCATGATTTCGAGCAGCGCCCGCAGACGCTCACGGTGTCGCGGTCCGTCCGAAGCCCGCACCAGGCCCGTGTAGGCTTCCAGCAAGTGGAGGTGGGTGTTCATTGAAAAGGGGGCGTTCAGATCGATTGCGGACAAGCGAATATCGTCGATCGGCTTCCAGTCGCGATCGCGCGCCTCCCAGTAGCCGCCGCTCGCAGGGTCCAAGGCCCGCTCCTCCACGTCTTCGAACAGGCGATCCGCCCGATCCAGAGCCTCTCGCACGCCGGTCGCCCGGAAGTATTCGGCCAGGGCGTAAATACCGAATGCCTGGCCGTAAGTCTGCTTGCGCCCCTGCAGCACCCGGCCCCGGTTATCGACCTCCCAAAACAGGCCAGAATGCTCCACGTCCCAGAAGTGTTCGAGCAGATAGCCGAAGGCTCGATCGGCCAGACTGCGATAGAGCGGGTCCGGCCCGCGGCGCAGCGCGGCCGAAAAAGTCCACAGGATGCGGGCGTTTAGGACACCGCCCTTGCCCGCGCCAGGGTCAGGCCGGCCATCCTCAGCGATCCGCCCGAAGAAGCCGCCCTGGTCGCGGTCGACCACACGGGTGGCCCAAAACGGCAGTATTCCTTCCCGCAACTCCGTCTCGGCGGCAAGTCCCAGAGCCGACAGGCGGTCGATCTTGGTCATGCGATGATGCTACGGGCTCTTTCCGCGCCTGTCAGCTGAGGCCGGCGGGGG
>JAYUDR010000105.1:0-5540 GCA_043739665.1 Chloroflexota bacterium | reverse complement strand
AGAAGCGGGGCCGCAAAGTCGCCCAGGACCATCATTGCCACCTTGCCGCTGCCGAGCAGCGTCGGCATATCGCTCCAGGTGTCGCTGCCGTGGTCCGGGTACACGTACGGAATGAGCTCGGCAAACTTCTGGAAAGCGGTCCGGATGTGGGGATCGGTCTGGGGATCGAGAAGGCCCGTGTAGAACTGCTCGTAGACATCGGGTCCAGCGACGGACAGAAGGACGGCGTCGAAGAGGAAGACAGCGGTCCACTTGTCGCGAGTCCCAAGGCCGATCGGGGTGATGTCGTGGGCCGCCAGGACCTTTGCATCGGCGATGAGCTCGTCGACATCTGTGGGGGGCTCGAGGCCGAATTGCTTGAGGAGTGGAACGTTGTAGAAGAGCCAGTTGGCCCGGTGAATGCTCACCGGGATGGCCATCTTGTGGCCGTTGAATGTGACCATCTTGCTTAGGACCGCCCGATACTTCCGGTCCAGGTTCTGAGCGGCCCAGATGTCATCTACGTTGTCCAGGTAGCCGCCGTCGACGTAGGTCTTGAGCTCGCCGCCGGCGAGAGACTGGAACGTATCAGGCGGCACGTTGGCAGCAAGCTTGCCCTGCATGACGGTCTTGAGGGTGATGCCCCCACCGCCCGCGGTCGGGTTGTCATGGACGACGATGTCGGGGTAGGCGGCGTGGAAGTCCGCCTCGATCTTCACCATCGCCTGGCGTTCGCCGCCGGCCGTCCACCAGTGGTAGACGGTCAGGTCGTGGCTGGCGCTGGAAGTGGGCGTAGCCGCAGCCCCGGTGCAACCCATGACGGAGATCGCCAGGGCAACCGAGCACAGCGCCGGCAGGATCCGTTGCTGCACGACCCTCCTGGGAGGTCGGGAGCCTCCACCCAACGCTGCTCTCCTCTGCGAATGGCCAGGCGCTCTCGTAGATGCACGCGGCGTGACACCACGAGATCACGCCCGCGGCGGCACTACGCTAGCGCACCGGACCGCTACTGACTAGCCTCCGCAGCATCCAGCATCCAGCGTCCTGTGTCGGACGCGTGTCGGGAGCGTAGAGGCCCGGGGCCCGGACTCAGCCCCGGGCCCAGTACCGCCGGGCCGCCTCGGCCCGGTTCCGGACGCCGAGCTTGTGGAGGATGCTGCTGACGTGCGTCCCGACGGTCCGCGGCGAGATCGTCAGCGCCTCCGCGATCTCGCGGTCGGTCAGACCATCAGCAAGATGGCGCAGCACCTCCTGTTCGCGATCGCTCAGGGTGGCCAGCTCCGGGTCGTCGGCCGCCACCGGGGCATGCCGCGACTTTTCCACGAGCCTTCGGATGAGGTGAGCGGCGCGGCGTTGATCCATAGCCAGGTCACCGTCATACGCGCCTCGGACAGCCCGCAGCAGGGCCTCGGGGCTGATGTCCTTCGTCAGGTAGCCGATGGCTCCGTGACGCATCGCGTCGAGCAGGTGCCGATCCGATGTCGAGATCGTCAGCATGACGATCCGCGTGTCGGGCAGCCGGGGCGCCAGCTCCCGCACAAGTTGGACACCGTCCATGCCGGGCAGGTCGATGTCGACGAGAAGGACGTCGGGCCGAACCCTGGGAGCCACCTGAAGGGCTTCCTCAGCCGTGGCGACCGCGGCCACGACATCGATGTCTGGCGCGGTAATCGCCTGGGTGACCGCTGCGCGCACGAGGGCGTGGTCGTCCACGAGCATCACCTTGATGCGGGCGGGCTGACGCGGCGCGGTCACGGCCTCTTCTCCCCTGTGGCACGGGTGTCTGTGCCGAGAGGCACGCGGACCCGGATTCGGGTGCCATCCTGCGGCCGCGAATCGATCGTCAACTCGCCTCCGATAATGAGCGCTCGCTCATGCATCGAAGCCAAACCGAAGCAGCCGTCCCTGACCTTGGACGGTTCGAACCCGCAGCCATTGTCGCCTATCACGAGCTCCAGGTGGGAGTCCACGACGCATGCCCGAACGCGCACCACGGTCGCGTCGGCATGGCGAATGGCGTTGTTTAGGGCCTCTTGGATGATTCTGAGCAACTCGGCCTCGGCTCGCGGAGTCAGCCGCGGCAGCTCGCCTTGGCATTCGAACTCGGCGCGCAGACCGAAGCGATCGGCGAAGTCGGCGACTGAGTGCGCCATCAACTCACGCAGCGATACCGCCGGCTCGCTCCCCAGCCGCAGCGACATGACCGCCTGGCGCGCATCGGCAAGTCCGGCGTCGATCGCCCGCGTCAGATCGTCGCAGACCGCTCTCGCCTCGGGACCGAGATCGCTTATGGCAGTCAGGCGTCCGATCTTGAGCTTGGCCAGCCAGAGATCCTGGGCGAGCCCGTCGTGGAGCTCGCGAGAGAGCCTCGTTCGTTCCTCGAGCGCGGCCCTTCGTACGTCGACGTCCTTCAGCCGGGCGAGGGTCTCGTTGGCCCGACCCAGTTCGGCCCGGGTTGCCCGTCCTTGGGCCTCGATGCCGATCAACAACACGACCGCGAAGGCCACGGTCAGGATGTCGCCGCTCGAAACGAGGCCGCCGTACGTGCTTGGGTAGAACGCGGTGTGGAACTCGCCGAAGGCCGCGAAGACCAGCCCCACCGCCAGAAAGCCGTCGCCCAGCGCGCCGGTGCGACGGTGGTGTCGCCGTGTCAGCTCGGCCGCCAGCGCGAAGAGCCCGCCCCCGAGCAGGTGCAGCCACACCCCAAGGAGGGTCGGCGATGGCGGCACGGGCTGGAAGGTCGGCCAGGTCGGCAGGCGGAAGAGGATGAAGACACTGCTCAGGGGTGGCACATAGGGGCTCCACAGACTGGCGAATTGGATGATCGCCAGAAGCGCCCCGGCGGGCCCAAGCAGTATCAGCCAGTGGTGGCGAACGCGGATGTCCCGCAGCGAGACCGCAGCGCCACAGACTAGAAGGGTGGCAGCGATGAGGTGCCCGACCGTGGTGATCTGCGGCTGGGCCTCGCGAGGCATGTTCAGCCCGAAGTCGGAAAAAGCAACGTCCAGGCGGCCCACGACGAAGAGCAGGCTGGCCCCGCTGGCGATTGCCAGAACCAGGAAGGCCGACGCCTGAAAGAGTGCCACGGGAGCGCCGATCTCGCGGTAGCGGACCCAGGCGACGACGGCCACGCCGAGTGCGACGACTGTGGCGAAGGTGTCCAGGACGAGGTCCAGGCCGGCTTCGACGTGCTGGCCGCCGAGCATCGGCAAAAAAAGGACTGCGGCGGACAGGCAGGCCAGGACGATGATGATTGCCGCCAGGACAGCATCCAGCCGGTCCAGTCGAGCGACTCGAAAGAGGTTCCGAGACACAAACACGGGCGAATAATAGGCGTGCCGCGATGGGAGGGGAGCCACCCGGTGCGCCGGGATCTCGTGTCAGTCCGTCTGGATGGGTGTCCGGCTGATCTCGGGGTCGGTGAAGATGTCGAGGTCATCGCGACTCTGCGTCGAGAACTCCGAGACGACGGCGCCATCCGGTCCGCCCTGGAACCAGTGCTTGGTGTTCGGCGGGACGGTGAACTGCTCGCCCGGATGGAGCACAATCTCGCGCTCCGCGGTGTAGACGCCGCGCTCCGCGCGAACCGGGTGCGCCTTTGGATTCGGGGTCGGCTCGCCGCCTTCGACGTGCAGGTACACGACGCCCTTCCGGACGCGGAAGGTCTCCTCCTTGCCCGGAGTGCCGGCGAACGGCGGGTGACGGTGCTCAGCGCACGTCTGGCCCGGGAACAGCACCAGCTCCTTCGCGCAGACTCGCTCCGTATTTACGTACACGACCATTTCCACGCCGAGATGTTCGAGGTCGTCCAGGCCGAAGTCCACCACCTCGACCACGGCCCGTTCGGACGGCGTGATCACCAACCCGGCGGCGGCGAGCATCTCGGCGGCGCGATCGCGTGCCTGCTGCACCTGCGCTGCGGTCAACATGGCGTTCTCAGACCTCCTTGTCGATCGTCGGGCCGATCGTGCCCATTCCTCTTCCAACGCCAGCGTCCAACCCTTGAATGTCGAAGCATACCCTGGAGCCCGGAGTCGACCCGCTGACGTGTCATAGTTGGGGTTGGGGAGTGCGAAAGTTCATCACCTCGACACGGCGCCGGCCGAGCTCGCATAGCGGGAGAGGAGTCAGATGGATGGCGTAACGTGCGTCGGTGGGACGTTGGTCGACATCCTGGCCCGCCCCGTGAAGGTGATGCCGAACCCCGGGCGAGTCGAGTTGGTCGACGAAATACGGCTCGCACCCGGTGGCTGCGCGGTCAACTCAGCCAGCGCGCTCACTCGCCTCGGCGTCCCGACCCGCCTCATCGGCCGGATCGGGCGTGACGGCCTCGGCGACTTCCTCGTCCGAACACTCGTCGAGCGCGGCATTGACGTCGCCGGCCTCGCCTCGACCGACACCGGGACCTCGGCCAGCACGGTCTTCGTCTCACCGGGCGGCGAGCGTTGCCTGCTCCACACCCTTGGCGCCATGGGGACGTTCGACGCCACCGACATCGATTGGTCGCTGGCGGCCCGCTCCCGGGTCTTCTTCGTCGCCCAGTTCGGGCTTCTCGGCCGGTTCGACTGGTCGGCGGCAAGTGCTCTCAAGCGAGCTCGAGACGGCGGGATGCTCACGGCTCTGGACACGGTCTGGGACGCGACCGGGAGGCTCCCCGACAAGATCGCACCGTGCCTCCCGCTCCTCGACTACTTCCTGCCGAGCTACGACGAGGCGAAGGACATCACCGGCCTGACGGACCCTCGCGCAATGGCCCGTTCCTTCCAGGATCGAGGCGTTGGGACTGTCGGGATCAAGCTTGGCGACGACGGCTGCTACCTGCGCGGCCCGGAGGGTGAGGAGGTCACGGTGTCGGCGTTCCCGGTGACTGCGGTCGACGCCACGGGAGCAGGCGATGCCTGGTGCGCAGGGTTTATCGCCGGAGTCCTGTCCGGGCGCGCGCTCGCGGAGGCGGGCCGCCTTGGGAACGCGGTCGCCGCCTGCTGTGTGACCGCCCTCGGTGCCTATGACGGGATCCGTACCATGCCTGAGACCCTCGCCTTCATGGCCGGCACGAGCCAGCCCGAGTCGGCCTCCGGCTAAGGCGCGAGCATCAGGCGAGCCGCGTCAGTCTGCGCTGGACAAGGCCTGTTCCTGCAGGACGAGATCACTCTCAATAGCGAAGACGCAGCGGCCCTCGCCCAAATCGAGCAGTTCGATCAGCTCTGGGTCGATGTACAGCTGGTGGCAGTCTTCGCACAGGCCACCCGGAATGCCGAAGCAAAGGCGCTCGGTTCGATCGGGCAGTCGGAAGGTCGTGTCGTAACGCGTGCTCACCAGGCGCCTCTCGCAGAGAGGGCAGCGTTCGCGGGACCCAGTCATCGCATCCGGCCTCTGGCTTCGCGGTCGTCTGACCGCCTTAATGGTGCCGATGCTAGAGGCGGGCTTGGCGGACGCATATGACTCACTCGTACCTCGGCGCCGGTACTCAGTCCGTAGTTCGATGGAGGGGTCGACAGGTGGGATATGCCCTGGTCCGAACGCATCGCGCATGCCGTCAACACCTTGGCTACCTAGTTGGG
>JAYUDR010000104.1:0-2059 GCA_043739665.1 Chloroflexota bacterium | reverse complement strand
CTCGGCCAGACGGAACCGATTGGCGCCGAAAGTGTTCGTCTCGATAACGTCGGCTCCAGCCTCGATGTACTCGCGGTGGATCGTCGACACAAGCTCCGGTCGCGTCAGGACCAGCTCGTCAAGGCACTGCCGCTGCGGTATGCCGCGGCTGTATAGCAGTGTGCCCATCGCGCCGTCGAGGAGCAACGGCCGGCGCCGCAGGCGGATCCGGAATCGCTCGCGATCAGTCAGCGCGCCGGACTCGGTCGCAGCAGCGTCGTCTGTCGCGGACGCGAAGAAAAGGCTGGCAAACGAGGAGGTTTCGAGCGTGGGCATGCGTCCAAGACTACCTGGTGCGGCGCGCGCGGCTCCTACAGTCCGAAGACCTTGCGCGGAACCAGAACGAGGCTGAGCACGGTGCTCACGATGCTGATGACGATGGACGCCACAACCGCGCAGCCGATTGCCTCGTAGCTCCAGTGCGGCGGGTAGCCACCCAGCGTGAACGCGATGTTCAGGGTGGCCTTGAACTGGTTTACGATCCAGGCGGTCCCGAGCAGCATCGCCGCGTTGATGACGAAGGCCACCAGGCCCATGGTTAGGAAGCCGATTGGCATGGCCAGCGTCTTCACGATCGGCTTGATGTAGGCATTGACGAGGGCGAACACGAGGGCGATGAAGGCTATCTTCAGCCAGTCCGCGGGATTGTTCTGGAAGATAAGCTTGAATTCGGGTACGAAATTTGCCGCCGCCAGCAGCGCAACTGCGTTCACGGCGACCTTGATTGCCAGGTCGATCATGAGCGGTTCCTCCCGGGAATGAGCGCCGACGTTTGCGGCGTCGCATGCGACGATGCTAGCGCCCGTGTCGAGCCGCTGCCGGGAGTTGGCGTTGGTTGTTCTAGGGCATGCCGTCGGCGCGGCATCCGGCATTCTTCCAGCAGGAGACTAGACTCGCCGCACCATTAGTCGAGGAGAACAATGCCGCAGTTCGCTGGCCGTGTGGACGTATTCCTGGACGAGTTCTTCCACCTCTTCCCCGTGGCGGCGACCGCTACCGGGATGCACGCCGTGGACGGCGAGTGGCCCGACCTGAGCGAGGCCGGCCGGGCTGCCCGCCTTGCCTACGCGGACCGGTGGGCCGCGGAGTTGGGCGGGTTCGCCGACGCGGACCTGACGCCGGACGAGCGTATCGACCGCGACCTGTTGCTGTCCGAGCTGGCGGCCCTGCGCTTCGACGAGACGGAATTGCGCGAAGGTGCGTGGGACGCGCTCGGTTACGTCTACCTGCTGGGCGGCGGCATCTTCCCGCTGCTGGCCCGCGAGTTTGCGCCGCTGGCTGAGCGGCTGGCGTCCGTGGCCTCGCGGCTGGAGGGTGTCAGGGCGGTTCTTACAGCTGCCCGGGCCGAGCTGGCGAGCCTGGCGGAGCGGCCGCCGGCGCGCCTCCACACAGAGATGGCGATCAAGCAGCTGCCCGGGATTGTGTCGCTTGTTGAGGATGCAGTAGCCCAGGCCGGCGCGGCCGCGGACCAGGCGGGAGTGGCAGCGGTCATGCCGCGGCTGCGGGCCGCTGCCACGGTGGCCATTGCGGCCATCGGCGAGTTTGAGGTGTTCCTGCGCGACGATCTGCTGGCGCGTTCCTCCGGCGAGGGCCGGCTCGGGGCGGAGCTGTTCGCGGCGAAGCTGCGCCACACTTTCCGCTCGGATTTGACGGCGGACCAGATCCTGGCCCAGGCCCGTGTCGAGTACGCCGCCGTCCGGGCAGAGATGATCCGGATCGCTCGCGGGATCTGGAGCAAGTGGGTTCCGAGCGAGCCGCTCCCCACCGCAGAGCGCGATGGCAGCCAGGACGCGGCCGACCAGCGGACCGTCGGCTCAGTGACCGCCGCGATCGGGCGGGCCCACCATCCGGCCGACGAGCTCGTCGAGTATTGCCGCGAGAGCTACCGCGGCATCGTCGACTTCATTCGGGAGCGTGACCTGATCACAGTCCCCGACGAACCGCTCGAGATCGAGTGGACGCCGCCGTTCCTGCGCGAGTATGCCGGCGCGATGCTCGACTCGCCGGGCCCGCTCGACAA
>JAYUDR010000103.1:0-5560 GCA_043739665.1 Chloroflexota bacterium | reverse complement strand
ATCTGAACGCCGATTCGCTGGACCTCGTCGAGCTGATCATGAGCCTCGAGGAAGAGTTCGGCACCGAGATCTCCGACGAAGATGCCGAGAAGATCCGGACAGTGCAGGACGCCGTCGACTATATCGACGAGCACGCCGCCTAGCCCGACACACGACTGATGCGCCCCGCAGCCGCTCTTGCCGAGCGACTGGGGCTCCCGGTCCGTGACCTCGACCTGCTACAGCAGGCGCTGATCCACAGCAGTTATCTGCACGAGCATCGGGACCTGGCCGCCGGCCACAACGAACGCCTTGAGTTTCTGGGCGACTCCGTCGTAAGCCTGGCCATCTCGAACGCCCTCTACCGTCGCCACCCCGGCGACGATGAGGGCGTTCTGTCCGCTCGGCGGGCTTCGATCGTCAGCACTGCCGGCTTGGCCAGATTGGCCCGCCGACTGGAGCTCGGCGAGTATCTGCTGCTTGGCGCGGGCGAATCGCAGCGTGGCGGCCGTCGTAGGCCGGCCCTGCTGGCGTCCGCCTTCGAGGCTCTTGTCGGCGCTCTCTATCTCGATTTGGGGTACGGCGCCGCCAGCGGGTTCGTGGTTGCCCTGGCCGGCCCCGAGCTGACGAGTGATCGTCCGCTCGGCGCACTGAAGAGCCCAAAAAGCCGACTCCAGGAGTACACCCAGCGACTCTCCGGCGAGAGGCCGCAATACCGCCTGATCGATGCCGTGGGACCGGATCACGACAAAGTGTTCCGGCTCGAAGCAGTCGTCGGAGGGCGGGTGATCGGCGTTGGCGAGGGGCATTCGCGCCGTCTGGCTGAGACGGAGGCAGCCGCTGATGCCATCGAGTCGCTGCGCCATCGGGCACGCGAGGAGGCCGCGGACGGAGCCGAGACCCCGGAGCTGGCGAGATTCGACGGCGGCGCCCAAGCACGCGCCGACGGCGAACCATGGGTCGAGTTCGACCTTAGCGAACTTGGGATGGGCGCTGCTATGGCTGTAGAGGAGGCCGCCCGCGCGATTCGAGAGGCCGTCGGCAAAGTCCGAGATTCCGCTGGCCCGGAGACGGAGACTGACACGGGCGCCGCCGGCGGCGGGGCCCGCGAAATAGAGCCCCCTCCGGCCCATTCGCGGAAGCGACGATGACCGCACCCGCGCGCTTGCTGGCTTTGCGTCTGCAAGGCTTCAAGTCCTTCGGTGAGCGAACGCTCGTCGAGTTCGGCCCCGGCATAAGCGCTGTCGTGGGACCGAACGGCTCGGGCAAGAGCAACCTGGCGGACGCCCTTCGTTGGGCTCTGGGCGAGCAGGGTCGAGCCCTTCGGCTGCGGAAGTCCGAGGACGTAATCTTCGCCGGCTCCGAGAAGCGGTCTGCCTTGGGCATGGCCGATGTGACGCTCGTGTTCGGCAACTCAGACCGGTTGCTCCCGATTGACTTCGACACGATCGAGTTGGGCCGGCGCCTTTTCCGCTCGGGCGAGAATGACTATCTGCTCAACAAGCAGCGCGTTCGCCTGAAGGACCTCGTGGATTTGCTCGATGCGGCCCATCTGGCCGACAACGCCTTCCTTTTCATCGGCCAGGGAATGGTCGATCAAGCGTTGGCGCTGCGGCCGGAGGAGCGGCGCCCGCTGTTTGAGGAAGTGGCCGGCGTCCGGCGCCACGAGAGGCGCAAGAGGAAGGCCGAGGAGCAGCTCGAGGAGGCGGAAGCTAACCTGGCTCGCGTTCAGGACGTGCTGGCGGAGCTACGCCCCCAAGCCCGCCGATTGGCGGCCCAGGCCGAGCAGCAGGTTTCGCGACAGACTGCGGGCCGCGAGTACGGCCGCGCGATCATCGCCGTGGCGAGATCCCGATGGCGCGAGGCAGCCGGCCGAACCCGCGAAGCCGATGGCCGGCTGACAACGGGTCGGGCCCAGATCGATGCAGCGCTGGGGGCTTTACGGGACGCGGATTCAGCCGCCGCCGTGATCGCCCGCGGACTTGCCTCCGGTTCGGAGGTCGAAGCCGAGCGCCGGGCTGCGCAAGAAGCCGCTCGGGCCCGCCTGACCGAGCTGCAGCTGCGCGATGCTCGAGCTGTCGCCGACGTGTCCGCCGGCCAGCGCGATCGCCAGCGCCTGGAGCGGGAACTTGCCGCGGCGGAGGCTGATCTGGCGGCCCAGCGGCGGGAGCAAGCGGCCCCGGTGCCGTCTCGTGACCTGGCGCTGTCTGCGGCAGTGGCGGAATCGGATCGCTCGCTGTCGGAGGCGCTTGAGGAGCTGAGCGCGGCCCGCGCTGAGCAACAGGCCCAGGGCGAGGCTCTCGCCGCCTTGCGCCGAGTGGAGTCGGCCCGGTCGGCCGAGGTCGAGACGGCTCGGCGGCGGCTCGCGGACGCCGAGCGCCAGGCCACAGACGAGCGAGCGCAGTCGGACGACGCAGCGCGGCGGCTGGGAGAGGCCGAGACGGCGTGCGCGGGGCCGAAGGCCGCCCTGGCGAAGAGCATCGAAAGCGAGAAGGCCGCGGTGGCGGTGCGCGAATCGATGCGCACCGAGTTGGATCACCGGGAGGGCGCGCGTCTCACAGCCAGCGAGCGCGCCTCCGCCGCAGCGAGCCGCGCCGCGGCCTTGCGCGGTCGCCTGGAAGTGCTGCAGGCTCGCCTCGACGAGGATGCGACGCGCGGCATCTCCAAGGCCGCACGTCGCGTGGGCGGCAAGCCGCTCTCGGACGGTTTGGAGGTGGAGGCCGGCTTCCGGGTGTCCGTTGAGGCGGCGCTTGGCGAAACTATGCGCGGCTATGTTGTGGGGCGTGAGGCCGCACTCGGACTGGACGGGCAACGCGGCATCCTTGTTCTGGACGCGGCCGAGGCTGAGGAACTGCGGAAGCCCGCCGGCCGAGATTCCACCCGTGACCGCGTGGCTGAGGCCGGCGAGGCGGCCGTTGCCGCTGCCGTGGGTCAAGGCGGTGGGCGGCTCGCCGAGGCCGTCCGTGTCGATCCAGGCGGGGCCGCCATTCGCCTGCTCGCCCGAGCGGTCTGGGTTCCCGATCTTACTGCTGCTCTGACGGTCCATCCGAAGCTCCCGCCCGGCTGGGTCGCCGTGACTCGCGAAGGCGCTGTCGTCACGGCCCTGGGCGTGGTCAGCATGGGCAGGGCAGAGTCGCTCTTGGAGCACAGGGCAGAGGTGGAACGGCTTGTCCATGAAGTATCGGGCCTGACAACGGACGCGGCCGCGGCCACAGGCGATGCCACGGAGGCGGCCCAGGGGGCGGCGGCGGCGCGGATGGCGCTAGAGTCCGCTCGTGAGGCGGAGCGTCGAGCCTCGGCCGCTCATCGTGAAGCCGAGGAATCCGAGAGAAGGGCCACGCGCGCGCTCGAAACGATAGCCCGCGAGGCCGCCTGGCGGTCGTCCCAGGCGTCTCGCCTGGAGGCCGACCGCGACAGACTCCGCGAGTCGGTCAAGCAGGCTGCCGCCGCGTCAGAGGCCGCGGACTTTGGGGCGGCGCGTGATGCGGCCGCGGCTGCCCCGAACGACGATCGTGCCACCGCCCTGCGCGAGTGGGAGGCGCGGGCGGTATCGCTGCGGGCCCGTCGCGACCAGCTGGCGACGGAGGAGGCAACGCTCGAGGGGATTCGCCGCGAGGCCGAGGCACACCGCGCCCGAGCCGCGGCCGCGGCCAATCTGGATCAGGAGCGGATCGCCAGCCTGGAGCGCCAGACTGCCGACCTGGTCAAGCGCGAGCAAGAGATCGACTCGGAGCGAGAGAGCCTGGGAGAAGAGTTGGCCGCGGCCGGATTGCGCGAGGCGGCCGTGCGTTTGGAGCTGGATGAGTTGCGAGCGGCCGCGGCCGCTGCCCGAGCAGGTCTGGCCGCTGCCGAGACGGCGGCCGGGCAGTCACGCGAGCGGCTGCGTACCTGCCAGGAGCGAGTCCGTGGCGCCGAGGTTGCCGAGCTGGAGGCTCGCCTCGCCCTCGACGCCATCCGCGAGCAGGTCCTCGTGGAATTGGCCGGCATGGGCGATCTTGGAATCCAGCTGCTCATCAACGAGGCTTCGGGCGAGGACGACGACGCGCCACTGCCGGAACTACCGGCAGAATCGGCGGCGCCCGGCGTGTTCGCGGCCTGGTCTTGGGAGCGCGACGCCACGTCTGCCACGCCGGGGGAAACCGGTCCTGACGACGCGGCAGCCTCCTCGGGCATCACCCTGGAGTCGGTGCTCAGCCAAGCCACGGAACGGTGGGCTGAAGGCTCGGCCGTCGAACCGCCCGGAACCTCCAAGCTGGCCGCGTTGCGTCGCCGCTTCCACGAACTCGGCGCCCCGAACCCGTTCGCGGCCGATGAATACGATCAGATCCGGACCCGTCTGGATGGCCTCGAGGCCCAGGGCGCCGACCTGACCGCGGCCATCTCCAAGACGCGCGCCCTGATCGAGCAGCTCAACGCCATGATCGCGACTCAGTTCAGGTCCACGTTTATCGCGCTCGAGACGGCCTTCGACGCCCGCTTCCGGCAGCTCTTCGGCGGTGGTTTCGCCCGGCTCAGCCTGACTGAACCTGAGGATCTGGCCGCCACGGGCATCGAGATCGTGGCCAGGCCGCCCGGCAAGAAGGCCCAGCCGCTGAGCATGCTCTCGGGTGGCGAGAGGGCTCTGACCGCGGTCGCTCTCCTCTTCGCCATGCTCGAGGTCCATCCCGTGCCGTTCTGCGTCCTCGATGAGGTGGACGCGGCCCTCGATGAGGCTAACGTCGGCCGGTTCGCCGAGGCTTTGCGTTGTCTGGCGGACCAGACCCAGTTCATCGTCATCACCCACAATCGAGGCACCATCGAGGCCGCCGACGCGCTGTACGGCGTGACCGTGAGCGACGACGCCGTCAGCCGCGTGATCAGTCTCCGCCTTGAGGAAGCCCGCGATGTGGCGGACCAGGTCACCAAGAAGAGCGCAGCCGCAACGGCTGGCTGACCGGGAGGTTCCCCCTGTTCCTGCGACGCAGACCCAAGGACGAACCGAAGCAACCGAGCGAGGCGGCCGACCCGGTCGGCACGATCGAACCGACCGAAGCCACTCAGCCGCTGTGGCACTCGGAGGCCGACGAGCCGGTCACGCCGGTGGCGGCCCCGACTGCTGCGTCCGGCTCGCCTGAGCCTGCGACCTCCGTGCGGTCGAGCGAGCCCGAGGACGACACGCCCGGCGACCTTTCGGCCGGTCTCGAGCGCAGCCGCGGTGGGTTCATGTCGCGCCTTCGCGGGGTCTTGCGCAGCGGGGGCCCTTCCGCCGCCGATTGGGAGTCGGTCGAGGAGTTGTTGATCGCCGGCGACGTGGGCGGTAACCTGGCCATGGACATCGTGGAGCGGGCTCGGGCCCGCAAGGATGCCGCCTCAGCCGAGGCCGCCGTTCGGGCTGAGCTGGCGGCCCGGCTGCTGCCCGGTGAGCATGGCTGGCGGCCCAAGCCGGCCGGTCCCGGTCTGCCGGCGGTAATCCTCGTGGTCGGTGTCAACGGCACCGGCAAGACGACGACCATCGGCAAGCTGGCCCACTTGTATCGGGCCGAAGGAAGTTCCGTGCTCCTGGCCGCAGCCGACACATTCCGCGCCGCGGCCATCGATCAAC
>JAYUDR010000102.1:0-5563 GCA_043739665.1 Chloroflexota bacterium | reverse complement strand
CGTATGGCTGACGATCGCCACAAAATGCTGATCTCCTCGCGCAGCCGACGTCTAACCTCGGCGCCGTCCGTGGCCCCGAGGCGCGGGTCGTCGAGCTGCTCGAGCAGGCGGTAGCAACGCCGCAGCGCGGTCAGCATCGTCCGGCGCCGGGCCTCAGTCGGATGGGCCGTCAGGACAGGCGTGATCCGCAGCCGACCTAACAGCCCAAGCACGCGCTCGCCCGTCCAGCCCCGATCGAGCAGCCATTCGACCGCGGCTGCGGGGGTTCCCTCGACTGGCCTCTCGACAACCACCTGAGCTCGCCGGAGCCTCCGAACTAAGTCGCGCTCCTCGGCCAGGTTGACCAGCTGGAAGTAAAGGCTGAAGGCGCTCGCCAGCGACTCGGCCCGATCTATGTCGAGTGCATCCAGCTCGGCCGCAAGTTGGGTTCCCGCGGCCTCGTCGCCCGACTCACGGAAGGCGATGGAGCGAAGGCGGCAGCGTTCCACCAGGGCCAGTAGTTCGGGGCCACCCTGTTCGGCGATGACTTGCCCCAGCAACCCGCCCAGCAGCTTGACCTCGTGGGCCAGGACGTCGCCCCCGAGCGCATCCCGCGAGAGCGTATCCCGCGAGAGCGCATCGCGCGCGACGGTTGGGGCCGAGGTTTCGCGGGCGCCGGGGCCGGCTGGTTGGCGGGAGCGCTTGACGGTCATGCTGCCGAGAATACAGCCCCGCGACCACTCTCTCTGCCCGACCTGGCACACGTTGCCGATCGCCGCCGCGCGCCGGAGGACCAGGAGCGCTAGTATCGGTGGCATGGCGACCCAACCTCTGCTGCGCCCAATCGCCGCCGGCGATGACCTGGTTGTCGACGCCGCCGCCCTGACCGTCCTCTATGACGACGACTGCGGTGTCTGCCGAGAGACCGTTCGTCAGCTGCGACGCTGGGACCGCGTGAACCGTTTCGAGTTCATGCCACTGGACCTGGCGGCATCGTCCGGCCGGCCGCTGCTCGAGCAACTGGCGGCCGAGGGTCATCTGGGAGACGCAATCCACGTAGTCGACGAATCGACGGGACGCGTCGTCTCCGGTGGACACGCTGCCCTCGCCATCCTCGACGGCCTGCCCGGCGGCTGGCTCCTCCGGCCCTGGGCCTCGCTGCCCCCGGCCGGCATTGCCGCCGACGTTGTATACCGCGTGGCATCCCGCCATCGCGACCGCGTAGCCTGGCTGATGGGCCTGCGCGACGAGGTCAGTTGCCCGGTAGGAACGCATCGTCACGCCCCGTCGGACGAGTCGGCCGCGGGGTAGATAGCAGCCCCTGAGACACTGAGCCGGCGGCCTCGCGGCCACCCAGGCGATTTTCCTGCCCAAGAGAGTAGGCACGGTCGGGCCGATCGGCACTGAATTGGGCGACTTCGTCCGATGTTCCGGACCCGCCTTTAACCCTAACCTGACGGCATGCTAAGCGTCCCCTTGCATGCCACTCCACTGCGTCTGGTTCAGCCGGCCACGATCGACATCGTCCGAGCCATGACTCTCCTGGGCACGGAGGCGCCCGTTTGGCTTGGAGCAACGGTCCAGTCGAGCCGCCCCGGCAGTCGCCGCTTCCTGACCGACCTGAGCCTGCCCATCCGCGAACACGCCCCCAGCCTGACCTTCAAGAAGGCGGCGTTTGTCGACCTCGGCGAGGTGCTTGCGACAGCCAGCGGCTGCGAGATCGAAATCGGCTGGCAGTCGTCGTCTTTGGCCCCGCTCTTCCCGGTTTTCGCGGGACGCCTGACGCTCAGCCCCACCGAACTACGACTTGAGGGCTTCTATGCGCCCCCGGGCGGCGAGATCGGCGCGGTCCTCGATCGTGCCTTCCTCAACATCGCCGCTCGCGGCACCGCTCGATGGTTTCTGGAGCGCACGGCCGAGGTCGTGGGGTCGCCTCGGGCGGAATAGCACCCGCCGGAGGTGGTTCGTCAGGAGACCTGCGCCGTTAGCCGATCAAAGAGACCCTTGAAGCTGCCTCGGATGCGTTCCCGGGACGGGAAGCCCGCCGAATCATCATCGTCTGACTCCACGCCGGTCATGAGACGCTCGGCCAGGGCATCAATGTCGCCCACTACTTTGGTGTCCGGGAAGCGCTCCACCGCCGACTTGCCCTCGTCGGAGGCACGAGCGAAGAGCATGCCGGCCGACCGGATACGGGCCATGGCTGTGACGGCCACCACGCGCTGCACATCGGACGAGCCCACGCCGCTGTTGGAGCGGTTAATGACCACACTCAGGCGGTCACGGATGTTCAGTTCGACGGCCACTTCGCGGAACTGGACTGCGGCCCTGATGCAGGGCACGTCCGGCGTCACAGGCACAAGGATCCGGTCAGCCTGCTTGAAGAGGGCCTGGTTGAGGGGCCCGTAGTCCGGATGCATGTCCAGGACCACCCAGTCGTACGAGTCACGGGCGGCACTAATCAGGTTCGCTACTCGCGTGGGCGCCAGAACTTCCGTGTGGAGCGGCGATGAGGCCAACGCCAGCACGCTCATTCCGCTGCTGTGGACTGCGGCGATCTGGCCGATCGTCTCCTCTTTGCCGGTCTTCTCGGCGTCGCGCCAGGCCCGGGCAAGTGTCCGCGGGCTCTCCATCCCAAGCGACTGCGATACATGCCCCGTGACCGTGTCGCAGTCCACCAGAAGCACACGCTGGCCCTTACGGATCTGGAGTGCGGCCCCAAGGTTGATCGAAATGGTCGTCTTACCCACACCGCCCTTGGGGTTGAAGACGATGATGATCTGGCCGCGCTTGCCGCTGGTAGGCCCCTCGTCCGAGGCCGAGGCAGCGTCTGATGGCTCACTCAGATCTGCGTCTATGACCGGTCCGGCGCCGGCTTCGGCCGGAACGTTCTGGACACGTATGAGCATCGCCTCCACCCGCCAGCGAAGCGACTCGGGCGAGTAGGGCCGAGTGAAGTACTCATCCTTGACCGATCCCCGGCCGCCCAGGCCCATGCGGCCGAGCACCCGCGGCGGCATCAACAGGATGGCGGGTATGTTGCGGTCGCTGTCGTGGAGACTGGCGTACATCTCAAGGGTGCCGTCGAAATCGTTTTCGCCGTCAAGGACCGCGAGGCCGATGTCATCGCGAGTCCGCAGGAGCATCTCCAAGTCAAGATCGCTGCCCACGAGAATCGCTTCGTAGCCGGCCTCGACAAGGTGCTCCCGGACGGCCTCGAACTCAAGGCGCGGTAACGCTATGGCTACGGCTGACCTTGGCACGACTAAGGAGGCCTCCCTGCGACGCGGGCGTTGCTTCGAGTCTATCGGCGCGTCACGATTATGCAGCCTCGCAGCGCCCGAGTCGGCGGCAACGGTACAGTTGGCCCGTCGAATCCGGGGTTTGCCTAGCGGATCGGCAGCAGCACAGCTCCGATGCCGACCGCGAGACCGATCGCCAGGCTCGCCAGGCCGATCTGCAGCGACTTGCGCCGGTCGCGTGAGCGGGCCTGTGAATCAACAATTCGCTCAACCGTGCCCAGTGGGCCGAAGTTGTAGACGCCCGCCGATCCAAAGCCCGCGCAGAAGTGAAACCAGGCCTGGAGATAGCCCGAGGCCGATACAGCAGCCGTTGCCACCAGGACGAACCGCACCCAATGCGGAGCGGCGACCGCCAACAGCACAACGAACACACCGACCGACCCGATCAGCCCGATGTGACCGGCTCTCCGCCGCCGGGCGATCTCTTCCGGACCGATGTTGCAGACACCGGGTTCGTAGCTCAAAACGTTTAGGGGGCTCAGGCCCTGCGGACTCGACATGGTTGCAACCTCAACTTCCTGAGCAGGATGTTAGGCCGGCCTTGCCCTCATTGGCAACGCCGAAAGCACAGCCCGGGACAGTTGAGGCGCACATGGGGGTCCGTGCGGGGCCGCACACGCAAATGCGACGCTCGGGGTCCGCCGCTTTCACGGAGCAGACCCCGAGCGAAGGACTAAATCAGTAGGACTAACTCAGTACGTGTATCCGTCGGTGATCACGACCGTGGGGGCCGTCTTGGAATTGCCGACGGTGATGGTGTCCGTGCCGGTGAGCGGCGGAGTGGCCGATGACTTGTACGTCACCGTCATTGTGCCCGTGCTTCCGGTTACGAACTTGGCAGGCGTTGCCGACAAGGTCTTCGAACCGACCCTGGCCGAGCCACCACCTGCGGTTGGCGTGAACGAGATCCAAACGACGGCACCGGCGACAGCGTGGCCTCCGGCATCAAGGGCCGTCAGATGCACGAGCACTGTGGTACCGGCGCCCAGCGCGCCCGTTGCAGCAATCGGGCTTGGGCTGAAGAGATAAGAGCCAGATGCGGCAAACGAGTAGCTGTCGGTCCTGGTGATAGTGGCGTTCTTGGCCGCGTCGGCCGCCGTAATCGTGTCAATGCCACTTGCCGGCAGTATCACCGGGGCGTGGTATGTGATCACCACTTGACCGCTCGGGTTTGCCATGAACGACGTCAAGGTCGACGACAGGGGCGTCGTCCCCACGCTGGCCGTTCCACCACCGGCGGTCGGCGCGTATGACAGGTAGACAACCGCGCCCGGCACCGCAACGTTAGTGGCATCGAACGCTGTGAGCGTAACGCTCGTAGTCGCCCCCGAGGCCAGGGAGCCGGGAGAAGCGATCGGGGTCGCCAGGAAATCGTACCTGACGACTCTGGAGTACGAGTAGGAGTCGGAGGCCGTTATCGATGCCGAGGACTTCGCGTTGGCGGCCTTGATGATGTCCTTGCCACCGGGCGGTAGAACGGCCGGTGTTTTATAAGTCACCGAGATCTGGCCGGTCGTCGCGGTGAACGCGACCGGTGTCGCGGTGAGGACCTTGGAACCGACGCTCGCAGATCCCCCGCCGTTCGTCTGCGACAGAGACAGATACACGATCGCCCCCGGCACGAGGACGTTGGTGGAGCCTTCGGCCGACACGGTGACCATCACGGTGGAATTGGCGGCCAAGCTTGCACCCGCAGCGATTGGCGAAGGCGCCAGGGCGTAATGCGTTACCGTGCCGGCCGCAAAGACACCGGCCGGAAGTGCGAACGCCAGCAACAGGGCTCCTCCAAGCGCGGTCGAGGCCATGAGGGCCCGCGTGCGGCTTGGACGTGGTTTGAGAGACACGCCTTGATCCTCCGATTGTCGAATTGGGTGGGCGGCCTCGCGTTGATGATCGAACGCGAGAGCGGACCACAAGGACGCAATTGGCGGGCGACTAGTGCAGCTGCAGACCGCAGCTTTCCGGCCGGTTGGCTCGCGAGTCAAGGGTCGTTGCCGGGCCTGCAGTCTGGGGTACGCGCTGCGCAACACGCCTACCCAGGCCATACCCATTGGGGTTGTAGTGGGCTAGGCAAGTCCCCGTTGAGGTGGGTTCCAAACGAGTGGCCACCCATTGCGCGCACGGCTACCCATCGAGCGTGGCCGCAGCCGGGCGGCCGATCACTACTCCGGACCGTCAAGCGCGCTCGTAGACCGCCACGTACCAGAGCCCACGCGTGTCTTCAGTGCGACGCTCGAAGCCCGCCGATCGAAGCGATCGGTCGATGTGATCAAGGTCGTGAA
>JAYUDR010000101.1:0-5603 GCA_043739665.1 Chloroflexota bacterium | reverse complement strand
CGCAATGCTTCTCAAGGACCTGGCGGCCGAGAGGCTCGAGCAGAAGGACGCGGAGAGCTCCGTCGACTGGGCCCTCATCGAGCGGCTCGTCCTTCTTCGCACGATCGACTCCGTTTGGATCGAGCATCTGACCGAGATCGACGAGTTGCGCCAGGGGATCGGCCTGCGCGGGTTTGCCCAGGAGGATCCGCTCAACGCCTTTAAGAAGGAGGCGCATGGCCTTTACCAGGAGATGCGCCAACTAATCCGGCACCAGGTCGCGACCACGATCTTCCGGGTCTCGATCGTTCGCCAGCCGGCGCAGCCACCTGCAGACGGAACCGAAGCTACCGGCGAGGCCGGTTCGGGCGGCGAGGGCAGCCCGGACGGCTCCGGCCCGGCGGCTGGCGTGCCCAAATTCGGCGGGCCGCCGCTACCCAAGGCACTGCCACAGGGACAGCCATCTGGCGGCGCCACGAACACGGCCGCCGGGGGTGGCAAGAACAGCAAGGGCGGCGAGGTTCGGCCCGGCTACTCTCCGGCGGGCGTTCGCATGGGTCGCAACGACACATGCTGGTGTGGCTCGGGTCAGAAGTACAAGAAGTGCCACGGGAGCTAGAAGAGCGGGGCGGCCGATGACGCCGCCACGCCTTCAGCCGGGGCCCCGGCTGACTCTTGGGGAGAGGCTCAGGGACCTAGTGCTCGTGGTCATCGCCTTCACACTCGGCGTGACGGTTCTGATGGCCGGCACGGCCTTCCGAATCTGGCAGGTGGGGCAGCAGGACGGCCGGCGCCACGTCGACGCAATCGTGGTCCTCGGCGCGGCCCAGTACAACGGCCGGCCCTCCGACGCCCTTGCGGCACGCCTCGACCAGGCCATCGCCCTCTACAAGGAGGGCTACGCCACGTACCTCATAACGACCGGTGGCAACCTCCCCGGCGACTGGACGACCGAGGCCGAGGTCGGGCGCCGTTACGCCGTCAAGATGGGCGTGCCCGATTCGGCCATCCTCATGGAGAACACCGGCCACTCCACGCTCGACTCGATCCAGCACGTTCGCGCCATCTTTGTTGCCCGTGGCCTCCGGACGGCCCTGTTCGTGTCCGACCGGAGTCACATGCTTCGCGTCCTACGGCTCGCCCAGGACCAGGGCATCGAGGCCTGGGCGTCGCCCACGTCGACCAGCCCGGACGACATCGACTCGGACCTGATCTACAGGTCGATGGTCCACGAGGTCGGCGCGATGGGCTACTACATGCTCGTCGCCGAGGATCCGGACAGATCCACGGCTGCGCCCGGCACCTCGAGCCAATCGGCCGCGCCGGCGCTTTCGCCGGCGCCGTAGCTTCACCCGTACCGGCGCTTCGGGCCGCCCCGGACCGTCCGACGGGCCAACCTCATACCCCCCCACCTCACGCCCTGACGACCCGACCCGGCCGCAGTCATGTGGAACCGCCTGGTACCGAATGGCGCCCGACTCTGGCCCTAGCATGGGCATTTTCCGCTTACCGCTCCATTTTGCCTCTTGGCTACGCTCAATTGAGACCGTATACTCCGACCATAGACGGTCGTGCAGAGACTGTTTCTCGGCCCGACTGAGGGGAAACGTGCAGTCACACTGAGGAGAGAGTTGAAGCAGGCAGAGGAAGCGGCCTTCATCGATCTCATCGCCTGTGAGCGTGATTGCCGCTCCTGTAGTTACGCGGCGGCGCTCGACTGCGATGGCAACTGCGGTGTCTGCCCCCACAACATCTATTGCCCATGCGTGAACCCCGTCGTCGCCCGGAGCAAAAGCGCGCTGCGTTTGATTGAGCTCCGCCCGATCCTTCTGCAGGACGCGAGAGGCCGCTCGTAGTGGAGCCGGCCGAAATCCGCGACCTGGTCATGAGGATCCAGGCGACATCGGGGCGTCTTTGACCTCGCTACAAAGGAAGACCGTCTAGCCAAGCTGGATGGAGCCGTTGGCGAGCCTGGTTTCTGGGACGACCAGCGAGCTGCGAAGACAACGCTCCGTGAAGCCGAGGGACTTCGCGAAGAACTCCAACTCTGGCGAGACCTGGAATCGCGCGCCCAGTCGACGCTGGAGTTGCTCGCACTCGCCCAGGAGGAAGACGATCAGAGCCTGCTGGCCGACATCGACAGCGAGGCGGCCGCACTCGCAGTCAAGTACGGCGTCGCGCGGCGCAACCTGCTCTTTGGCGGTGAGTACGACCAGCGCAATGCTCTCCTGACCATCAGCGCCGGAGCGGGCGGCACCGAGGCCACCGATTGGGCCGAGATGATGCTGCGGATGTACCTCCGCTGGGCCGAGCGTCACCGCTTCGCCACCGAGATCCTCGACCAGACCGAGGGCGAGGAAACGGGCGTCAAAAGCGTCACCGTCGCAATCGATGGCCGCTACGCCTACGGCTATCTCAAGGCGGAGCGCGGCGTCCACCGGATGGTCCGGATCAGCCCTTTCGACTCGCAGAAGCGCCGCCACACGACGTTCGCCCTGGCGGAGGTGCTGCCTGAGGTTGAAAGTGACCTCGAGATTGAGCTGAACTGGGATGAGATCCGCGTGGACACATTCCGCGCTACCGGGGCGGGCGGCCAGAACGTCAACAAGACCGACTCAGCGGTCCGGCTTACCCATCTGCCCACCGGCGTCGTTTCGCAGAGCCAGAATGAACGGTCGCAGACGCAGAACAAGGAGACCGCTGCGAAGCTTCTGCGGGCCCGACTACTGCAGCGAGCGGTGGAAGAACATGAGGCCACGCTCCGCAAGCTGCGCGGCGAGCACGTGGAAGCGGGCTGGGGCAACCAGATCCGCAGCTACGTCCTGCACCCCTATCAGATGGTCAAGGACCACCGAACTGACGTCGAGACAGGCAACGCCGCGGCCGTCCTCGACGGGGACCTGGATCTCTTCATGCAGGCCGAGCTTGAGCGCGAAGCGACGGGCCTCGTCGTCGTTGAGGATGGACCCCGCCCGGTGGGCGGCTAGCGTGGCCGTCTACTACCGGCCGCCCCGCCGCGCCGAGCTTGCGGACTGCGCCCTCGTTTGGTACTCGGCGGTCGATGACTACATGGCCCGCCTGGGACGGCCGCTGCCGTCGCCATACCTCGACCCATTGATGGCCCTGTTCGACCACCTGCTGACGACTGACCCGGAGCGGTTCCTGGTCGCCGTCAGGCAGCCCGCGCCCAGCAGCTCGGGCGCCGGCTCGCACGTAAAAGAGCAAGTCGTCGGGTTCGGCATCGCCGCCCAACGCGAGAACGTCTGGTTCCTCTCGCAGCTGTACGTTCTACCATCGGAGCAGCGCCGCGGCATCGGCCATGCCTTGCTCAGCCAGATCCTCCCCTCGCTGCCTGAGCCCATCAATGTCCAGGCAACCCAAGGGGTCCTGGACTCTCCTCTCGACCGCCACCTCGGAGTCCTGGCTACCTGTACCGACGCTGCCCAGCCTGCCTCCAGCGGCCTATACGCGAGGTACGGCATGGTGGCGCGCATGCCCATCTTCAACCTGGTCGGAACGCCCAAGACTCCAAGCGTGCTGCCGCCCCTGCCGTCGGGTATCGAGGCGATCACCTTCGGCCTGACCGACCCCTCGGCCGCCGTCGATGCGATTGACCGGAAAGTGCTCGGCTTTGCCCACCCGCTCGACCACCGTCACCTCCGCGCCAGCGGCCGGACCGGTTTCTTGTACATGGCGTCGGGCGGCGAGCCCATCGGCTACGGCTACAGCTCCGAGGCCGGCCGGTTTGGCCCGGTGGCGCTCCTCGACGACACCCTCATCGCCCCCGTTCTCGGGCACCTGATCGCTGCCATCAAGCCACGCGGCGCAACCAGTGCCTGGGTTCCCGGGGCAAACGATCGGGCAATGGTTGCCCTCCTTCGCGCCGGCCTCCGCATCGAAGGATTTCCGGCCCTGCTGGGCTGGACGCGACCATTCGGTGCCTTCGACCGCTACCTGCCCGCCAGCCTGGCTCTGCTATGAAACTGGGCGTCGCCACCAAGCCTGTCGCCACCAAGCCGGCGCATCGGTGCTAGCCTCAATGCCATTGTGAGCGCGGCACCTTCCGAATCGACCCCCAGCGATATCCGAAATTCGGACGCGCCGGTGGAGAGTGCGCCCGATCCGAAGCCGATCGGGGCAATCGATACCGCCGAAAAGCCGGCTCAGTCGGCTCGACAGGCCCAACACGTGGCGCCCGCCGTCAGGCGGCCCGCTGTCGGCCCGACGAAACCAGCCGCTCGCCCGGATGAACGAGTAACTAATCGCGTGGTCCTGGCGATGCAGGGCGTCACCAAGTCCTACCCCAACGGCCGAGTGGCTCTCCGGGGCGTGGACTTGATCATCCCCGAGGGCGACTTCGTCTTCCTCGTCGGGCCGTCCGGCGCGGGCAAATCTACTGTGATCAAGCTCGTAATCCGAGACGAGCTGCCCACGAAAGGAGCCGTGCTCCTCGACGGCCGCGACCTGGGCAAGCTCAAGCGGCGCGACGTGCCCAAGATCCGTCGCAAGATCGGCATCGTCTTCCAGGACTTCAAGCTTCTGCCGAGCAAGTCCGTTCGCGACAACGTGGCCTTCGCTCTTGAAGTCATCGGCACGCCACGCCGCGAGATCATTCCGGCTGTCGATCGGGCGTTGCGGGTCGTGGGACTCACCGGCCAGGCGGATCAGTTGCCGAGTCAGCTCTCCGGCGGCGAGCAGCAGCGCACCGCTATCGCCCGGGCCCTGGTCCACAACCCGCGCCTTTTCATCGCCGACGAACCCACCGGCAACCTCGACCCGCTCATTAGCTGGGAGATCATCCAGCTCCTGCTCCGGATCAATGAGATGGGCGTCACGGTCCTCATGGCCACTCACAACGCCGAGGTCGTGACGGCAGTGCGCAAACGCGTCGTCGCCCTCGAGGACGGACGCATCGTTCGCGATCAGGTCGCCGCCGCCTACGAGCGAGAGGGCTAGATGATCGCCTTCATCGCCTTCAGCTTCCGTCGTGCCTGGGAAGGATTCCGCCGCAATGGCCTGATGAGCGTCGCGGCCACGGCCACGATGGTGTTGATGCTCGTCCTCCTGTCGGGTCTGATGATCCTGCTCACGGGCCTCAATGCCACCCTCAAGTCGGTTGAGGACGAGGTCCAGGTCGTGGCTTACCTGCGAGACTCCGCCCCTCAATCGCAAATCTCCGACCTGCAGACTTCACTTCGGAACATGCCCCAGGTGACCCAGATCGGCTATGTCTCAAAAGATCAGGCGTACACCGACTTCGTGACCCGCCATCCCGACCAGGTCGATGTGATCAAGTCGTTGCCAAACAACCCCATGCCGGCCTCGCTGCGCATCAATCTGCGAGACCCCAGTGACTACGTCGACGTCGCTGCCTACCTCAAGAACAACCCCAACGTCGAGCGCGTCCTCAACATCAAACAGACGGTCGATCAGATGGTCACGGTCATCAACGTTCTCCGCGCGGGCGGCGTGGTGGTCCTCCTCGTCGTCGGTCTCATCGTGCTCTTCATCATCGTCAACACGATTCGACTGGCCGTCGTTTCCCGAGCCGACGAGATCGAGATCATGCGGCTGGTCGGCGCCTCCGACGCTTTCATTCGCTGGCCTTTCGTCTTCGAAGGCGC
>JAYUDR010000100.1:0-5603 GCA_043739665.1 Chloroflexota bacterium | reverse complement strand
TCAAGGATCTCCGGATCGCTCAGCCGGTAGCGGACCTCACGTCCGTCCCGCTCGGCCTCGACGACCCCGGCCGCGCGCATCAGCGCCAGGTGCTGCGAGACATTGGGCTGGCTGATGCCCATCTCTTCGGCCAGACGCGAAACCTCGCGCGGACCATCGGCCAGGAGGTGAATTATCTCCAGCCGCCTCGGATTGGAAAGCGTCTTGAGAACTTCCGCCTGGAGCGCGTAGACCTCGTCCATGCGGTGCAGTGTTCGTCATATGCGCAGGTGCGCATAGGTGCGGGTGGCCCGACGTGGCGGGCCAGACGGCACGGTGCGGCGCGCTAAAGGCGGGCGCTGGCGGGCGCGCTTGGGCGCGGGTGCGCTTGGGCTGGGCTGGGCGCGGGCCTTGCCACTTCACGGTCCGACGGCCTCCCCGTCGCCGAGCCGGCGTGGTTTCCGTCAGTCACGCCTCGTGGTGGTGCTAGATGCGACGGCTGGCCTGAGCAGCCTATCTGGCGCGACTTGATCAGTCTTGGACGCGCCTGGTCCAGCGTAACCTCGCCGGTCACGGGCGGAACGAACCCGTCCGGAGCTCCCTGGATTGCGGATAGCACGTCTGTCGGGAGTAACTGGGAGAAACCAGATGCCACGCAGCGAGCCGATCGGGCTCCTCAGCCATTGTCGGACCACAACGGTCCTGGAAGGGAGAGCGACATCGAAGACCGGGCTCAGCCTGTCGACCGCGCGGCGTGAAGTGGATTCGTCCGGCAGCACCAGCACTGACCCGATTGCCATCGCGCACCAACCCTTCTCGCGCAGCGCGAGCCCGGGCACTACCCGCACCTTGACGTCCATCGATCGCAGGACCGCCTCAAGGCTGTCCAACTCGGACTTCACTTCAACCAGGATGAGGGCCTGCTTCGCCGCATTCCACGCCATCACGTCAACCGACCCGCGGTCGCCGTAGTGGTTGAAGGTGTATTCGACCACGACTTGCCAGTCAGTGCCCAGGAGCGCCACGACCGCTTTCACGATCCTGGCGTGGCGGGCGTCGACCAATCGATCGAGTTCGGGACCCTTCCACTTGAACATGAGATCAACCGTGATACCAAGTGGTCTCGCCACCGACTTGACGAGACCGAGGGTCGCGTAGTCGGCGTGGCCGCGCTCTATCGATGAAACGGTTTGCTGCGAGACGCCTGCGATCTGTGCGAGCTTCGCCTGCGTCAGGCCATGACGCCGACGCACGATCCTGAGCACCTGCCGGCCTTCAACTCCTCCATCTCCTACAGGATGGCCGAGTGCGATTACGCACCGCTTACCTGGAAGCAGGGCGGAGGTCTTGGGTCCGTTTGCCCAATTTCATCACGAGGTGGCGTGACCGCCGCTTGGGTCGCCAGCGGCTGCCACCAACTCCGAGGGAAAAGTCGTTACTTGCACACGTTGGCGGGGTTGGCCGAGCAGGCAAGGTTGAAAGTGCCGGAGACCGTGGCCGTCTTGCCGGTCAGCTTCAGGTCGGAGCCGAGCTCTGCGATCTTCATCTGGAACGCCCCAGCGAACTTGCTGCCGTCCAGCGTCGTGACGTTGAACGTGCCCGGCTCGGTGATCTTCCAGAGGTTATCGCCCTTGGGCGCTACAACGGCGATCACAGCACCTGGTCCGGAAGAGGCCCCGAGGGAGTTGAGAATGTAGGTGCCGGGCGCCTGCGGGAACTGTGCCGCAGTCGTCACATTGGTCGTATACATGGATATCGCGCCGCCGGGGCCATCACAACTCATGAGGAAGCTCTCGCCAGTGGCGCTGAGGACCTTGTGCGCGGCTGGACTGAGCCAGTAGCTGACCACCGCACTTGCCTTGGTCTGCTGAGTCTCCCAGGAGGCGGCCAGGTCGCCGGTGATCGTGACCTTGCACGAGCCGGCGCCGCTGACGGGCTGCGCGGGAACGCTGGCGACGGGCTGGACCGGCACGCTGGCGACGGGCTGTGACGAGACTCCCGGTGCTACCGGGGCCACCGATGCCCCCGGAGGGCCCTGTGTTGCGGCCGAGCTGCCGCAACCCGCGGCGATCACGGCGAAGGCGACCACGGTCGCGAAGACGAGATGGAACGGCGCTGGACGGCGGTGCATTGGTAAGTCCTTCACTTAGGTAGTTTCGCGAATACAGTGTCGCCGACTACCCTGTCGGGGAGGCGTCGTCGCCATGTACGTCTCGCCGGGCGGGCCGTGCGTAGCGGAGCGCGCGACGTTGCGGGGCACACGAGCTTGAGTGCTCGCTTACTTGCCAGCTCGGGTCCTCGCGCCATACGAAGCCTGGCGCCCAACGACCTCCGTCACACGCCTGGTGTTAGTGCGAAATGTGGCGCGGCGTCCGGACCCGCCTGCAGCTGGTCAGCCGCAGGCGCTGGCCATGCAGCGGAGGTTGAACGTGCCCGAGAGCGTGGCCGAAACATCGGTGCCGCTGCTGCTGTTCGTCATCTTGACGGAGAACGCGCCCGCGAACTTGCTCCCGTCGAACGTGGTAATCGTTAGGGTTCCCGGCTCAGCGACAACCCAGATGGAAGAGTCATTTGTGTGGAGGATGAGGTCAACCTGCCCGGGTGCGCCCCTCAGGATCGGCACCACGTAGGTACCGGGCGCCTTGGGGAACTTGGCGGCCGTCGTGCCGTCGGCCGTCTGAAAATGGGCCGACCCATCCGCGCCCTCGCAATTGAGGATGAAGCTCTCGCCTCCAGCCGAGCCAGACAGCTTCTTGTCGCTTTCGTTGAGCCAGTAGGTCACGAGCATGCTTGCCGAAGTCTGCGGGCTCTGCCAGGACTTGGTCACGCCACCGCTAATCTTGACGCTGCACGCTTCGCCACCGATCGCGGGCGCCGCCGAGAGGTGTCCCGTAGTGCCGGACCCCGCACCACTCGATCCCGGAGCGGCCGTCGAGCCGCTGCCACCGCACCCCGCAACGCCGATCGCCATCGCGGCCACGATTGAAACAAATCGGACTGGGCGCATCCGGAGCCTCCTCAAGTGACTGGCGGAATCGGCAAGCCGCTCCTTCGGGTAGGACGCCGGTTCAAGCGTAGCGGATCAGCGGCCGATGGTCACTAGCAGATGCGGGGAAGCTGCTCACCCACCAGCATGTCGACGATGCGCTGTGAACCGACGATCGTGCGCATCGTAACCATTGCAGGATGGTCGGCGACCACAAGGCCGATCTCCACTGCCTCCGCGCCCTCGGGGACCGCACGCATCGCCGCCAGCACGGCTTGGGCCGAGGCGGCGGGGACGATGGCAACGAGCTTGCCCTCGTTGGCGACGTGGAGCGGATCCAGGCCGAGCATCTCGCAGGCGGCGCGCACGGGACCCGGAATCGGGATGGCGTCCTCGCGCAGATCCACGCCTACACCGGAGGCCGCGGCAATCTCGTTCAACGCCGAAGCCAGGCCGCCACGCGTGGGATCGCGCAGCACGTGCACGTCCGGGCAAGCGGCGACGATCGCGTCTACGAGCGCGTTTAGCGGCTGCGTGTCCGAGGCGATCTCCACCTCGAAGTCCAGGCCTTCGCGGACGCTCATGATGGCGATGCCGTGAAGACCGATCCCGCCCGAGAGAATGACGGAGTCACCCACGACAGCCCGATCCGCGCCAACAGTCACGCCCGGCGCCACCAGTCCAATCCCCGCGGTGTTGACGAACAATCTGTCGGCCGCGCCGTGGCCGACCACTTTCGTGTCGCCGGTGACTATCCTGACGCCCGCCCTCGCCGCCGCCCGAGCGACCGACTCGGTGACCCTCCGAAGGTCGTCGATCGGCAGGCCTTCCTCGATGACGTATGCCAGCGACAGTGCCAGAGGCTGGGCGCCCATCATGGCCAGGTCGTTGACGGTGCCGTAGACCGCAAGCTCGCCGATGTCGCCACCGGGGAATTCGAGCGGACTGACGACGAATGAGTCGGTCGTGAAAGCGAGCCGCTGCCCGGCAACCTCGACGACGGCCGCGTCATTGAGGGGTCCACCGGGAGATGCCTCGGCCAGAGCAGGCGCAATCACTTCGCGCATCAGTGTTGCGGAAAGTTGCCCGCCGGAGCCGTGGCCGAGCAGTACGCGCGCTCGTTCTGGGATCGGGGCAGGGCAGACGAGGTTCGCCGGATCGGGCGCAGCGGAACCGGCGGAACCGGCGGAACCGGCGGAACCGGCGGGCGCGGCGGGCGGTCCGAACGGATCGGGCCTGGGAGCTCGTATCGTCATGACTTCCGCGACAGGTCGTACAGAGGGAACGCGGACGGCGCGGCCAGTCCACGCCCCGCGGCATGGTACGCCGAGCAGACGCCCTCGCTACTGACCATCGGCGCCCCGAGCGGCTTTTGCGGGGAGCAAAGGACGCCATACGCGGTGCAATCGAGCGGCGTCTTGGTCCCCTGGAGGATTTGCCCGGCGATGCAGGCCGGGTGCTCCTGAGTGTGGATGTCGCCGACATCGAAGCGCGCCTCGGCATCGAAACGGGCGAACTCCGGCCGCAAGTGATACCCGGACGCCGGGATCATGCCTATGCCGCGCCACGTCCGATCCCCCACCTCGAACACACGCATCACCGTCTCCTGGGCCGCAAGATTGCCGCCCCGCGTCACGGCTCTGGCGTATTGGTTCTCGACCTCAGCCCGACCAGACTCCAGCTGGCGGATCGCCATCAGGATGCCCTCGAGCAGGTCCAGCGGCTCGAAACCCGTGACCACGATGGGGACGTGGTAGCGCTCGGCGATCGGCTCGTATTCGGTCCAACCCATGACCGCGCAAACGTGGCCCGCGGCCAGGAATGCCTGGACCTGGTTCGACGGTGAGTCGAGGATCGCGCACATCGCCGGCGGCACCAGAACATGCGACACCAGCACCGAGAAGTTGTCCAAGCCCAGTCGATCGGCCTGCGCCACGGCCATCGCGTTCGCCGGTGCGGTCGTCTCGAAGCCGATAGCAAAAAAGACGACCTGACGATCGGGATTGGCGGCGGCAATCCGGACGGCATCCAGCGGCGAGTAGACGATCCGCACGTCGGCGCCCCGGGCCTTGAGGGACAGCAGGTCCGTGGTAGAGCCGGGGACGCGCAGCATGTCGCCGTAGCTCGTGAAGATGACGTCCGGCCGCGCGGCGATGACGAGAGCTTTGTCGATCTGCTCGAGCGGGGTCACGCATACCGGGCAGCCCGGACCGTGGATCATCCGCACGCCCTTCGGAAGCGCCTCGTCGATTCCCTGCTTTACCAGCGTGTGGGTCTGGCCGCCGCAGACCTCCATCAGGTTCCACGGCCGAGTGGTGACCCGATGGATTTCGTCTACCAGCTTGCGGGCAATCTGAGAATCGCGGTATTCGTCGACGTACTTCACGGTGCAGGCTGCCCTGCCACCGCGGCCACGCTCGCGGCTGCCGACGGATCGGCGACAACTCCGGTGGCGTCGTCGTTAGGACCCGTTATCGCCAGCTCCTGGTCGACCATCAACTCGTCGATGGTTCGCAGCATCTCCAGGGTTCGGAGCGCCTCTTCCTCGTCGAGCTGGCTGATCGCGAACCCGACGTGGATGATGACGTAGTCGCCGATTACAACGTCCGGAACGTACGCCAGGCAGGCTTCCTTACGC